>NZ_CP046803.1:0-329689 GCF_009763805.1 Vibrio cidicii
CAGTGTGCTGGCAAATGCCAGTGAAAACGCGTTGGTGACGCTGGAACAAAACACGCTGGCTTTGCTGGCAGAGATGACGACAGATCAAATGAGAAGCGGCGTTTCGTTGTTAGCGCAGGATCTGAGTTTTGACGGCAAATCCCTTACGGCTGCGCTCCTTACTCAATCGGAGCGCGCTGCGCTCGTTGCGAACATCGTCTCCGAAGTACAGCGTCGTATCGGCCACAATGATACAGGCGCGACACTCTATTTCACCGATGGCGATCAAGAGGTGGCCGAAGCGCAAGAGTCTTACCCTGGGCAGGATGCAGAATATGGCCTTGATAACAGCGACCAACAAACGCTGACGGGCAACGGTTTCAAATTTGTGAAGTTGGATGCCAAAGGCCAAACCTTAGCCGATGACGCGACCGAGTGGGCTTGTACGTTGGATGAGCGTAGCGGGCTGGTGTGGGAAAACAAAAGTGGCGATGCCAGCTCAGTGCAGTTTAAGGATCGCACCTTTGTGTTTGAGTCACAGACTTTCAAACCTTACAGCGACGATCTGCAAGTGGTTGGTTGTGTCGAGGCCAAAGACAATCTCTGCTCTACCCAACAATACGTTGCACACATGAACCAACAAAGTCTGTGTGGCATCACTCAGTGGCGTTTGCCGACCTACCTTGAGTTTTACGACATCATCGACTTTGGGGAAACGGCCAAAGATGAGAACGACCACGTCTATGGTCTCGATGTCCGCTATTTCCCCCAGCAAACACAAGGCAGCCCAGATCTTAATACTGGCGCGATTTGGCTGAACAACATTAGCTTCAACAACTATTCGCCATATCAAACTTTGGGCGCGGTTCAGTATCGTGTGGTCGCGACCAAAGGTGCGGATCGTGGATACGTGAGCTTTGTGGAAATATACTCCGACAAGGTGACCCCAGATAGCGGTACATCCTTCCAATTCCCAATCCGTCTGGTTGCAGCAAAGGAGCAGTAAGATGAAAAAATTAATCACCGCACTGGCGCTCGCTGCGGCGTCTCAAACGGCGATGGCCGCGCAAGAGTGTTCAATTGATATCGCCAAAAGTGCCCCCAACTCGCGTTATGATTACTCCGCGCAAGGTACAGTAACCGATTTAAAAACAGGTTTGACGTGGATGCGTTGCCCGGTTGGTATGCGTTGGAATACGGCGCAGCAAGCGTGTACGGGTACGGCTGACCAAGTGACGTGGCAAAGTGCACTTTTGACCGCCCAGCAGATCCGCGATGAGTCGGGTAACCATGCACTGCACAATTTTGCAGAGAAAAAGCAGTGGCGTTTGCCAAACATTAAAGAGTTGGTCGCTTTGACCGAGCACGCTTGCTTCGGCCCGGCGATGAATGGGACGGCGTTTGCTAGCGGCTACACGGTGGAAACAGGGGATTTAAACGGTTATATCTGGAGCAACACACCAAGTGGTGATGGGCAGGGGATCATGACCTTTGATTCCGTTAATGGTGAGGTTTACAACTACTCTCATTCTGCGCAGGATAGCACCTTCTCAATGTTATTGGTGACCGACGAACAATAATCACGCTGTAGCGAGAGGCGCTGTCTACGCGCATCATTGCCTACTAACACTCAGCGGTTTACTGAAAATCAATAGCAGCAAGCTCCGCACTGGCGGAGCTTGTTGTTTTTCATCATAGGAAATGGTTTATCGAGGCGCTCAAAGCGAAACCTTAAGCGTCTAAACCTTAAAGTAAGCCAATTGTTGCTTTTGGTTCTCCGCCAAGCTAGAAAGCTCGTGGCTCGCCGCCGCTGCTTGGGTAATACCTGTGACATTTTGACTCACCAGCTCGTAGATGTTGCTCAGATTGCTGTTGATGTCTGACGTCACCTGATTCTGTTCTTCAGATGCGGTCGCCACTTGAGCGTTGATCAGCGCCAGTTCTTCAATCGAATGGCTGATCTCCTGCAGTGTGGCACTGACATCGCTGGCCAAGGTTTGGTTGCTGGTCAGCATTTGCAAACTGGCGTGCATGCTCTCGTTGGCCCGCCCCGATTGATTTTGCAGCTCTTCAATAATGGCTTGGATCTCTTTGGTTGAGTCTTGCGTTCTTGCTGCGAGCATACGGACCTCATCGGCAACCACCGCAAACCCTCGACCGCTTTCACCTGCTCGCGCAGCTTCTATGGCTGCGTTGAGCGCGAGTAGGTTGGTTTGCTCCGAGATGCCTTGAATCACTTCAATCACTTTGCCAATTTGTTCCGATTGGGTTTTCAGTGAGTTAACCACTTGCGCGGCGTTGTTAAGCTGATCGGCCATCTTGTCGTTGGCGCGGCTGTTTTGTTCGAACATACTTAGGCTACGCTTAGCCAGTTGATTGGCTTGATTGGCCGCACCATCTGCTTTGGCCGCGTTGGCGGTCACATCGGCGGCGGTCGATTCCATCTGGTTGACGGCGGAAGCCACTTGTTCGACTTCGCTCTTTTCTTGATCAGAATTGACACTCGATTGTGTCATTACCGCAGCAAGTTCGGTTGACGCTGATGCCACATCGACACTGATTCGCACCAGAGAATCGACGGTTTGGCGTAACTGCTTCACCGTGCTGTTGACATCTTGCGCCAGTTGCGCGACTTCATTTTTACCTTCTACTTCGGCGTTAACCAGCAAGTTACCGCTGGCGACTTGTTGCATTGTCTGCTGCAAAGCGCGGATCGGTTTAACAATCAGGCTGGCTAACAGCAGGCTAATCAGCGCGGCGACGGTCAGAATGCCAATCATGGCGAACACGGATAACGTCAGGGTTTTATCGTGCTGTTGCCCCGTTTCGCTGACTTCCTCTAATGCCATCTGATTGAGCTTTGTGGACAGTTGATCAATCGCTTTCACCATCTCTTCGCCAGCGAGGCGATAGGCGCTCATGGCGTTATCGTATTGTTCCTGAAAGCCCGGTGGCGGGTAACGCTCGTGATGCTTGGTATTGAGCAGTGGCAGCATGGTGTTGCGAGAGTAGCTGACGTAGTGATCCAGCGCCTGACGCATTTGCTGCGTCTCCGTTTCTAAGCCATCCATGGTGCTTATCTGGTTAAGCAAGAGGCGAATATTGCTTTGTCTCTCACCGAGGACTTGGCTCAAGGTACTGACATCATCGGGATCAAACAGGCTATAAATGGCCTTAATACGCATCGCGTACATATTATCGACGATTTCGCCCAGCTCACTTTTGTGCTCGATGAGCTGCTCTGTGGAGACAGTGACGCGTTCAAACGCCTGCTTAAGTGTGCTTGTGCCTACGGTGAGCCCTGCGAGCAAAAGAACAATGGTAAATGCGACCGGCAGCAGAATTTGTGCCTTGATCGACAGTGCGCTAAGTAATTGACGCATTAAAACAACCCTCTGTATTTATTTTCTAAATGATAATAAATATTATTTGTAAATTATACATAAATCTATCAATTGAGATTTGGCCTATTCAACCACTTATTTTGTCAAAAATATCACTACCAATTTGCTGTGTGTCTCAAATCGATGAGATGGTGCGAACGAGTGCCGAATTCTTACTCACATCTGTCACTTTTGATGAATAAATTGTTCGTTGAAAGTGGGCCTCAGCTGGGGTGGGCGTTTTTTAGTGCTGCATGGAAAGGCTGTTTTTCCCGTCTATTTTCTCTAAGTGGTGGCTGCGATTATTAATTGATCAATCAGCAATGTGTCATAGAGGGTTCAATTAAGTGAAACACAAATGTCACATTCGCGTCCTAAAGTGAGCTTCGTTCAAGTAAAACACAACGGCAATCGAGCCATAAAGGATATTGTGATGAAAAAGACAGTAATCGGTGCAATCGCTCTATTGGGCGCTCTGACAGTGACCTCAGCTTCTGCTAAAGAAACTATCTCTGCAGTGGGTTCAAGCAGTGTAACTCCACTGATGGAAGTTTTCTCTGAAACGTACATGAAGAAAAACCCTAATGTATTTATCGAAGTACAAGGACCGGGTTCTTCTGCTGGTGTGAAAGCGGCGAAAAACGGCAGTGCCGACCTTGGCATGTCATCTCGTGACCTAAAATCTTCTGAAAAAGAGCCAACCTTGGTTGAAGAAGTGATCGCCCGTGACGGCATCGCAGTGGTGGTTAACCCTAAAAACACGCTAAAAGGTCTGACTTCAGAGCAAGTATCGGCTATCTATAAAGGTGAAGTGACCAACTGGAAACAAGTGGGTGGCGAAGACAAACCAATCGTTGCGATTACTCGTGACACGGCTTCCGGTACTCGTGGCGCATTCGAAGATATCCTGAAACTGAAGAAAAAAGTGTCAGGTAAAGAAGTGTCAGCCATCTCTCAACGTGCTCAAGTTGCTAACGGTAACGGTGCGCTGAAGACCATGGTTGCTTCAAACCCATATTCAATTGGTTATATCTCGCTGGGCACTGTCGATGAATCTGTGCACGCACTCGCGATTAACGGTACTGACGCATCGGTAACTAACGTGAAAAACGGCTCTTACAAAGTAGCGCGTCCTTTCCTTGTACTTTACAAGCAAGGCAAACCTTCAGCAGAAACTCAGAAGTTCCTCGATTGGATGCTGACGCCTGAAGCGCAAACTTTGGTAGAGAAAAAAGGCTACATCTCAGTTCATTAATCAATATCGCTCAATTTGCTCAGCCCTGATTGTGGGCTGAGCGTTTTCTATCCACTTCGAACTTTATCGAAACGTGAGATTTTATAATGACCATCGCAACTCGTAGTGAAAAGCTTATGAACAGTGAAGCCAAAGCTATTAGCAAATCCGGTTTACGTACACAAAAGAGAGTTGACTGGAGAGAAACGCATCTTCCATGGCCTCTTCTTAACCAGTGCGGTTATCGGTATCGTCTCTCTGGCCGTGATCGCCTACTTCATCGTGCGTGAAAGTATTCCCGCTTTCCAAGAGGCTGGTGTTTCGGGCATCGTCCTCGGTGAAGACTGGCTGCCACCTGCGCTTTATGGTGTCGCGACCATGATCGTCGCTTCAATGGTGTCCACCTTTGGCGCGGTTTTGGTTGGTGTGCCTGTCGGGGTGTTAACCGCCATCTTTATCGCTGAAATTGCGCCAAAACGTGTCGCTGATATCATCCGTCCAGCGGTTGAGCTTCTCGCTGGTATCCCCTCAGTCGTGTATGGCTTCTTTGGTCTGGTTATCATCGTGCCTCTTATCCAGAACATATTTGATGTACCAGCTGGTAACACCATTTTGGCCGGGATTATCGTACTTGGCGTGATGATTCTGCCGACGGTCATTACCGTTTCTGAAACCTCGATTCGCGCAGTACCGAAAGCTTACAAAGAAGGTTCTTTGGCGCTAGGTGCCTCGAAAATTTTTACTATCTTCAAACTGCTTGTTCCTGCTGCACGCAGCGGCATTATGACTGGCGTTATTCTAGGAATTGGCCGAGCGCTTGGCGAAACCATGGCCATCATTATGGTGATGGGCAACGCTCCAGCCATGCCGCAAGGCATTTTAGACTCCGCTCGTACACTGACGGCAAACATCGCGATTGAGATGTCATATGCCAGCGGTGTGCACGCCAACGCACTTTACGCTACGGGTGTGGTGCTACTGGTGTTCATCATGATGCTCAATGCAGCTCTGCTTTACCTTAACCGAGAAAAAGCGAAATAATCGCTTGTGAAGGTGACAATTATGGATCGCGCAAAATTAAAACAAGCACGTCAGTTTAAAGACAATGTGTTAAGTGGCTTTATCTGGTTGGCAGCGGCTCTGACCGTTGGCTTCCTCTTCTGGATCATCTGGTACATTCTGTCGAATGGTTTACAGCACGTGGATTGGAATTTCATTACTGACGATTACACTCGTACAGGCGATGAGCACGGCATCTTCCCGATGATCATCTCAACCGTTTACATGGTTATCGCTTCTATCGCAGTAGCGGCGCCTCTGGGCATCATGACCGCCATTTATTTAACCGAATACGCCAAAGTGGGTAGCCGCTTGGTTAAAGTGATTCGCTTCTGTACCGAATCGCTGGCGGGTATTCCATCGATTATCTTCGGTCTGTTTGGTATGACGTTTTTCGTTGCCATTCTTGGACTTGGTTTCTCGATTCTCTCCGGTGCATTAACTCTGAGTATTCTGATTTTGCCTGTGATTATTCGTACCACGGAAGAGGCGTTGATGGCCGTGCCACAAACGTACCGCGAAGGCTCGTACGGTCTGGGTGCATCTAAAATTTACACTATCTGGCGTTTGATTCTTCCAAGCGCAATGCCAGGTATCTTAACCTCGGTCATTCTAAGTATTGGTCGTGTCATCGGTGAATCCGCGCCTGTGTTTCTCACAGCAGGCATGGTTGCACGTATTCCTGACTCGTTATTCGATTCAGGCCGTACGCTAACGGTTCACCTTTATAAGCTAACCACAGAGCTGTTTACCATCGAAGAGTGGAATCAGGCTTACGGTACAGCAACGGTGCTGATTGTATTGGTCCTTTTGATCAACATGGTGACCAAACTGATCGCCAAGCGCTTCAACACCGCAACGTATTAATTACTGCGCGCTTTCGCAGGTTAAATGACACGAATTTTCCGATTTAGAGATAAAGAACATGAACAAATTTGATATCGAAAACTTAGACCTTTTCTACGGCGACAACCAAGCGCTTAAAGCGATCAACCTACCGATTCCTGTTCGTCAAGTGACGGCGCTGATCGGCCCTTCAGGCTGCGGAAAATCGACGCTACTGCGCTGCCTCAACCGCATGAACGATCTGATTGAAGGGGTAAAAATCACCGGCAAATTGGCGATGGATGGTGAAGATATTTATGGCAACGTTGATGTCGCCGATCTGCGCATTAAAGTCGGCATGGTGTTCCAAAAGCCAAACCCATTCCCAATGAGTATCTATGAAAACGTGGCTTATGGCCTGCGTGCTCAAGGCATCAAAGACAAAAAACATATCGATGAAGTGGTCGAAAGCTCTCTGCGCGGTGCCGCGTTGTGGGATGAGGTAAAAGACCGTCTGAAATCACACGCGTTCGGCCTTTCTGGTGGTCAGCAACAGCGTTTGTGTATTGCCCGTACGATTGCCATGGAGCCGGATGTGATTCTGATGGACGAAACCGACCTCCGCACTTGACCCGATCGCAACGCACAAAATCGAAGAGTTGATGGAAGAGCTGAAGAAGAACTACACCATTGTCATCGTAACCCACTCGATGCAGCAAGCGCGCCGTATCTCCGACCGTACCGCTTTCTTCCTGATGGGAGAGCTGGTGGAACACAATGAGACGCAAGTGATTTTCGGTGAGCCGAAAGATGACCGCACGCGCGGCTATGTGAATGGTGACTTTGGTTAATGCGAAATTGCTGGCATACAATATTATAACTACAAGCGATGGTAAATCTTGCCCCTCATACGAGGGGTTTTTTTCTATTTGTGGTAATAAAAAGCCTTTGTGGCAATAAAAAGACTTATAAGATAGCAAGTCTGTTGGCACTTAAATTGTTGCCGCTATCGAATTTGTGACTATTCAACGGGTAAATTTGCGAAGCACTTAACAGCTGATTGTTAATGCGATTGATTGCACATTGACTCGCCGCTAACTTTAATTCGAGAGAATAATTAAGTGGTGTAGCAAGGTGAAGATCAGAAACTTTACACGTAAGGTCTCGTCAACGAGAGATCATCGACTGTTGGCGCAAACCATCTTTGAGTTTTTGTCTGAGTTGGTGGGTCCGAAAGCGATGGCGATTTTTGACGATCCGCTGATCAATACCTCTTTTACTTTGCAATACAGCCATGGCGAACCTTGCAGTTTAAGCGAATTTCCAGCCACTTTCTGGCCTTGGGCAGGCCAGTTTGATACCTCCGAAAGCTTGATCCCTCTGGCCATCAACACCTGCAACTGGGATCACCACCAGCCGTTAGGTGGCGCCAGCTACATCATGATGTTGGACAACTATCCGATGCTGCGTACCTACTTGTTAATTCAGGGCGTAAACGAAGGCTCAGCGCACCACATTTATGAAGAGACCCACGATGTAATGCAACTAGCGGCAGCGCGTTGGCAGTGCATTCGCGCCGAGAAGCACGCCTGCTTGGAAGTGAAAAACCGCGACATCCGTGAAGCGCAATACATCGACGAAATCAATCAGCGTGAGCGGTTTATCGATAACATGAAGTTGGTGCAGCAAGTGGCATTGGAAATCTCAAACCCCGGTTCGCTCAACGATCTCTACCGAATGGCCGTCGAGGCGCTGCGTGATCGCCTTGGTTTTGACCGATCAACATTCATGTTGCTCGATATGAAAAAACGTTGTTTTAGTGGTACTTATGGTACCGACGAACACGGTAACACCGTCAGCGAATTTCATACTCAATACGATCTCCACCAACTTGGTGAAGAGTACATCACCGCACTCTCCTCGCGAGAAACCAACTTGGTAGTGATTAATGAAACGCCGCTCTATACCGCAGGCAAAGTGGTTGGTCAGGGTTGGAATGTGATGCTGATTTTGCGTGACGGAAACGAGCCCTTCGGTTGGCTGGCGCTGGATAATTTTATTCACCGCAAACCCATCACCAGCTATCAAAAACAGATGTTGCAGTCGTTCGGTGCGCTACTGTCGCAGATCTATATCCGTAAACGGCAAGAGCAAAACGTGCGCATGTTGCACTCCAGTATGGTGGAGTTGTCGCGTTGTACCACAGTAAGTGATGTGTGCCGATCGGCGGTCAGTTTTGCCATAACGCACTTGGGCGTAGATCGCATGGCGGTATTTCTGACTGATGAGAGCTGCTCTTACATGCAAGGGACTTGGGGGACGGACATTCAAGGCAATGTCGTCGATGAGTCCTATTTCTTTGGTGAAACACAAGATTATTCGCTTATCAATCTCGCTCGTTTCTATGCCCAACGAAGTCGCGTTTGAAGAGTCGGTGCCAATTTATCACGATTGCAATATTGTCGGCTTTGGCTGGGGAGCGATGACACTACTCACCAGCAATAGCGATGGGCCAATTGCATTCATAGCGGTTGACAACCTATTAACCCGTGGGCCGCTGACCTCGCAACTGCGAGAGGTGATCCGCATGTTTGCTTCCAGTTTGGCTGAGGTGTTGCAACGCACTCAGGCGCAGGAAGCGATTCGTGAGCTTAATGAAAATCTGGAAAAAGAGGTGCGTAAACGGACGTTAGAACTGGAACAAGCGAATCTGCAACTGGAAGTACTCTCTAAACTCGACCCTCTCACGCGTCTTGGTAACCGCCGCATGCTCGAACATGTTATGGAAACCGCTTGCCACAATGACGATGATGAGGAACTCGCTTTTGGTTTGATCTTGCTTGATATTGACCACTTTGGCTTGTTCAACAACCATTACGGCCATTTAGAAGGCGATATCGCCTTGATGCGCATCGGCCATATTCTTGAACATCACACACAAAATGAAGAAGAAGTGTTCTGCCGAATTGGCGGCGAAGAATTTGTTTTGTTGATGGTGGGGAGCGATGAAAAGACTGTCAGAGCAAGAGCGGAAAGTATTCGTGCGCGGATTGAGCAAGAGCAAATTGCACACGAAGTGAATCCGCATGGCCGTTTGCTCACCGTTTCTGTTGGCGTATCAAGCAAGCGGGCCTATGGTCGCGACCTGCATTTTGATCGCCTTTATCAACAAGCCGACCAAGCGCTCTACCGAGCAAAAGAAACGGGGCGAAACCGAGTGTGCCACTATCACGACATCGTCGAAGCGCTCACTGAATAATGGTCATCAATCGATGGCCAAAAATTTTCTGAGACCTGACGCGGCCGTTTACAACTTGGCGAGCGGCTGTTCCTGCCTGTTGTGACTTTTCTCCACGCGACTAAGCAAAAGCTTCAGTTGCTCTGGCGTCCAAGCTCCCTGCTGTGCTGAAAAGTGCGCCTGATGCATTAACTCAAGCTGCTGCTCAATTTTTGCACGTAACGCGGCGTCTACCTTATGTTGGTTTAGCCAAATGCGCGTGGCCGCCTCAATCTGCGCCGCGTCGCCTCGCTCAATCGCTTGCAGTACCGAGTTTTCGCTCATGAGAGCCTGTTGCTGATGAGGTGCCTGCGTGCGACGAGTTTGGCGGCGCCAGTAAAGTGCAAAAGCAAGCAGAGTGAGAACCCACAGCGCGGCAAACAGGCTTGTTAGATAAACCCAAATGGGGGATGCGCCGCTTTCTGCCGCCGCCTTTTGGTTGCTTTCTGTGTTGACCTGACTTGCCGCCGGCAAGGTCGGCAGACTTAACATTTGTGAACTGCTCGGGGTGATGTCTAGGGTTAACCCAGAGACCCTAGCACTTTTGGGCTGATCGCTTTGCGTGTTCCACCAATCGATACTCAGTTCGGGTAACGTTAAACGGCCTGTTTGGCTGGGGATCAGCACCTGTTTTACGGTCATTTCTACACTGCCATCATCAGCGGTACTAAACTGTGGCTTTTCTGGGTAGACACGCACCGAATCGGGATAATTGATGGCAATCTCCGGCAGCAGATCCGCCGAGATCCCTTTGGCTTTGAGCTTGATAATGCGTGTAATCGCACTGCCTTGTTCCACGCTGTCTAAATCTCCCCCTTGGCTGGTTTGCCAACTTTGGGTCAGTGCAAGCTGGCTCGCGGGCAACCAAGGCCGACTGGCGTTGGCCGGGATGGCTTTCACTTCAATGTGTTTCGATTCGCCGCGGCTGTTGAGCGATAGCAGGCGGGCCGAGCCGGTTAAGCTGTCGCCATAAATCAGCGAGCCCTGAAACTGTGGGCCTTGGATTTCATACTCGCCTGCTGTTTGTGCGCTTATCAGGTAGTTTTGCTCGACCACGGTCACTTGCAGTCCTTGTTCGACTACTTGGTATTGCTTGCTTTGCCCGACAGGCTGCATCGACAAACCGTTTACTGAGGGCGGAATGATGCGCGGGTTTTCCAACCGTCTTGGGTCAGCTTTAATGCGGATCTCCACTTTTAGCGGTGTGGTCTGCGCGGGGTAGAGCGTTTGTTGCCCGAGCTGCATTGAGTATTGAATGATGTCACTCGCCTTGGGTGTATTGCTATCGCTTGAGACGATCAACTCGATGGGTTGACTTTGCAGCCCTCCCGCACTGAACGCGGGGATCGTCAGGTTCCCAGTACGTTTTGGCGAGATGGAAAGTACCCATTCACTTTTTTGTGAGTACTGACCGTTGATGTAGTTCTTGGCTGAGCTGAACTGGGGCCCCGATTTGAAGAAATCGTTGTCGAGTACACTGAAATCAATGTCGCTGGAATCGACAGAAAAATCGGCGCGAATGCGCAGTTCGATCAGCTCATTTTGTGCCAATCGGGTCTTATTGACGCTGGCAACCAAGGAGTTTGCCAAGGCATGCTGACTGACAAAGCCAATCAGCAAGATAATAAACAGGCTTAACTTTTTCATCGGGTTTCGCTACCAAGTTTTTCCATTGTTATCCGGTTTAGGTCTCTTTTGTGCTTGCAACAAGATCTGCGCTTTGAGCAAATAAGCAGGGTCGCGAGCACTCTCTATCGCCTCCAACTTGCGTTTATCAGCATCCACTTCGTCTTGCTTTGCCTGAACGGCTGGCTGCTGTTCGTTATTGCTACTTTCTGTGGAGTTGGGTTTTCCTAGTTGCTCTTGCTCTTGCTCTTGCTCTTGTGCTTTGGCAGTGTCTTGAGGCTTTGACTCTGCGTCTTCGCGGCGATCATCTTGTGCATTTTTTTTATCTGCTGACGGCGATTTTTCTGCCGTTTTTTCTTGACGGCTGCTCTCTGAACTCGAAGACTGCTGTTGCTGTTGCTGTTGCTGTTGCTGTTGCTGTTGCTGTTGCTGTTGCTGTTGCTGTTGCTGTTGCTGTTGCTGTTGCTGTTGCTGTTGCTGTTGCTGTTGCTGTTGCTGTTGCTGTTGCTGTTGCTGTTGCTGTTGCTGTTGCTGTTGCTGTTGCTGTTGCTGTTGCTGTTGCTGTTGCTGTTGCTGTTGCTGTTGCTGTTGCGCCTTTTTCACCGCCTCAAGGTTGGCTTGCGCTTGGATAAGATCCGGCTGCTTGGTTAACGCTTGCTGATAAGCCGAGATCGCGTCGTCAAATTGGCCGTTTTTAGCTAATGCATTACCAAGGTTATACAGCGCCGCCGCACTGTCTGAACTGGAAAACCACTGCGCGGCTTGGGCGTAGTCACCCGCTTCATAAGCGGCTGCGCCTTTCCATAGTGGGTCGCTAAACGTTTGTTGCGCGGCTTGATACTCTCCTGCATCAAACTGCGCTTTGCCTTGTTGATCGGGCGTTAAAAAGGGCGAGGCGCTGGCGTTTGGTGTGTGGGCTAGCGGCAGTGCGATGAGCAGCATCCAAAATACGCCTTTACGAAACAGCAGCAAGCTTAAGCCGAGAATCAGGGGCATCAGCCAAAAACCACCGTTAACACGAGAGAGGCCGCTCTCTTGTTGACGGCTTTCCACCTGCTGCCACAACCCGGGTTGATTGCTGAGCGCGGCAAGCTGTTCAATGTCGCGGTTATCGTGTTGCACGGGGAGAAAAATCCCGCCAGTTTGCGCGGCGAGCTTGGCCATATTGGTTAGATTCGATTGGGCAACGATCGGTTGACCTTGAGCATTGGTCAGCAGTGAGCCGTTTGGCAGACGCACAGGCGCGCCCGCAGGTGTGCCAACCATCAACACCGAGACGCGCACCGAGTGTCCTTGCAGTAGCGTCAGAGCCTGTTGTAACTCGCTGTCGTCGACATCATCACTGATCAGCACTATGTCGCCGCCACGGCCCGAATCCGCTTGCAATTGAGTGAGCGCCAATTGCAATGCGCTGGCTAAGTTTGAGCCTTGAAACGGCATCAGCTCTGGCGATAAGTTTTCCACCAGATTGGCTAGCGTTTTACTGTCGCTGGTCAAAGGGCTGAGCAAATACGCATCGGCGGCGTAGGCGACTAAGGCGGTGCTGCCTTCTTGCCATTTGGGCAGCAGATCGAGCGCTTTGTATTTGGCTTGCTGCAAACGGTTGGGCGAGATGTCATCGGCGTACATTGAGCGCGACATATCCATTAGCAACACGCGGTTGTGGCCGAGGTCAAAGCTCGGTAACGGGTTCTTTTGCCAACTAGGGGAAGCCAGTGCCACGATAGTGAGAGTCCAAGCCAGCAGCCATAGCCAGAGTGTCGAGGTTCGCTGCACGGCGTTGTCTTTGAGTAGGTGCGCGGCAATCGGGCCTGTGCGCCATTTTTTCCGGCTGGCTTGGATCAATATCGCCACGGGGATAACGATAAGCGCAAACAGCCATTGTGGATGAAGAAAAATCAAATCAGACACGGTTGCTCCTAAAAACAAATAGCAATAGGGACAGCAAGAATGCGATGGCTAACGGATAGATGAACCACTCTGATTGTGGACGCCAGATCTGCACGTCGCTGGTGACCGGTTTCGAGTTGGTTAATGGCGTCGTAGATGCCCGCCAGCTCTTTGGCATCGCGCGCGCGAAAATATTGCCCGCCGGTCATTTCAGCCATCTGCGTTAAGGTCTTTTCATCCAGATCGGCGGCGGTGTTGACTTTGCGCGTCATGAAAAACTGCTTCACCGTCATTTCACCTGCGCCAACGCCGACAGTGTAGATCTTGATTTTATGACGCTGCGCGATTTCAGCGGCTTCTAATGGCGAGAGGGTACCCGCGGTGTTGCTGCCATCACTGAGTAAAATAATGGTGCGTTGTGGCGCTTTGCTGTCAATAAACGTTTTGCTCGCTAAGCCAACGCCATCGCCGATGGCGGTTTTTTGCCCAACCAGGCCGATCACTGTTTGGTTGAGCTGCGCGGCCACCGTTTGTCGGTCAGCGGTTAACGGCGTTTGCAGATAGGCATGGTCGGCGAACAGTACAAGGCCGAGTCGGTCGCCTTGGCGCTGCTCGATAAACTGTGTCACCACTTTTTTAACTGCGCTCAGGCGGTCGATATATTGACCGTCATCCTGCATGTCTTCCTCTTGCATCGAGCCGGATAAGTCGACCACCAGCATCAGATCGC
Source organism: Vibrio cidicii (assembly GCF_009763805.1). Classification (NCBI taxonomy): domain Bacteria; kingdom Pseudomonadati; phylum Pseudomonadota; class Gammaproteobacteria; order Vibrionales; family Vibrionaceae; genus Vibrio; species Vibrio cidicii. The sequence continues at coordinate 14,004 of NZ_CP046803.1, forward strand.
GATATTCAGGCTGGAACTCAATCGGCTCACCAAACCAAACCGGACGCGCCGCCGCGCACAGCAGGCATAGCCAAATCAGGAGTGTCGTGGCTTTGGTGATTCGCCCTTGTTTTGTCTGATTTGCGGTACTTGTCGGCAGATAAGCGAAACGCAGAGCGTGTTCGGTTTTTGCTTCAGGCAGCAACTTGTAAAGAATGAGCGGCAGTGGCAATAACACAAACATCCACCACCAAACAAAACTCAATCCTTGTAGCTCAGCCACGTTTACCTCGCTTAGGCGGTAGTGCCCGTTCAACCCAAATTTTACAGTCGTTGATAAGTTCAGCGTCGAGTTTCGCTGCGTTTGCTCTGATATAAGGCGGCCTGCCACTCGTTCATTTTGTTGCAAAAGCGCGCTTCGCCGAGCTGCAAATCGAGAAACTGATACCATTTTTCTCCATGTAGCGACGCGATGGTCTCGCGCGGGAAATAGCACAATGCGGCTTGGCGCAGCAGCTCAATCGCCGAAGAGGGGGTATGTGCCACGATCGGTTTTTCAAACAATTTCAGTGCAGTGCGCTTGGCACGTAGCCTATGGGTACGCCAACGGAGGTAAAGCACGATACACAGCAGTGTGGTGACCACGGCGGCAAGCATCGCCCACCAACCCCAAGCAAGTGGAAACCAAGATGGAGCGGCAGGAAGAAGAGTAGGCTGCAAGGCTAAAGGATCAGTTTGGGTTGTCATTATTGTTCTGCAATTTGATTGATGAGAGGTTTAGCGCAAGAGAGCGTGCTAAACGGAATTCCATGACGATAACTTAACAGACGAAGCTGCTGCTGATGCTGTTCAAAGTTATTTTTTAAGTCCATTTTTTGTTGTTTACAACCAAAATCAAACCAGCGTGAGGTTTGTCCATCGGTCAGTTTTAACTGGCCCCGGTAATCGGTTTCACCGTACTCTAGCGGGTCATACAGTTGCACCAATCGCACGTTATGATGCTGTTTCAGCGTCGCGAACTGTGCAAGCACCGATGGAGCAAAACGCACAAAATCGCTGATAAAAATGATCTCACTGCCTTTGGCCGACATCCTTTGTAGTCGCGGTATTACTGCGGCTTTATCGAGATGAGTAGGGCTATCTGCAACGACACGATTGTGAGCGCTTAGGATTGCGTTAAGTATCGTCAGCCCACCTTTGACCAGACTGGTTGGTTTAAACTCCAGCAGCTCTGAACCCGTATCGATGAGCGCGCCAATCCTATCTTTCTTACTGAGCGTGGTCCATATCAAAACGGCAGCGAGATGGGCGGCTTGAACCGATTTATACAGATATTGAGAACCGAACAGCATATCTGGCCCCAAATCGAGATAAATCAGCACCGATTGCTGTTTGTCTTCGCTGAATAACTTAGTGTGCGGCTTACCAGTTTCTGGCGGTAACGCGCCAGTCAATACTGCGAATGTCATCGCCGGCCTGATACTGGCGCACCTCTTCAAAGTCCATTCCTCGACCGCGCTGGCGGCTGCTGTTCATCCCGCCAAGCACGGACCAAAGTGAGCGAGCCGGAGGCAGCCAGCGTATCGATTGGCTTTTGTAGTACAAAAGCTCTTCCAGCGACAAAGTAACCCCGTTGCTGTGCGGTGGCAGTGCAAACTGAGCCATAAGTTACACGCTGCCAACCAGAGTGAGGAGTTTGTCAATCACCTGATTGGCGGTAACGCCTTCTGCCTGCGCTTGATAGCTCAGCATAATTCGGTGGCGTAGCACTGGGTATGCCATGGCCTGAATGTCGGCAGGTGTGACGTAATCACGGCCACTGAGCCAAGCGTGTGCACGAGCACATCGGTCCAGCGCGATGGAGGCTCTTGGACTGACCCCCATACTGATCCAGCCCGCCAGTTCATCGCTGTACTGCTGAGGAGCACGGGTTGCCATCACCAAGCGCACCAGATAATGCTCCAAGGTTTCCGCCATGTGCACGTTGAGCACGGCTTGGCGCGCCGCAAAGATCTCAGGCTGTGTTACGCGTGGTTTGTCCACCGCCTTTTCGCCTTTGGCTTCCCCCCGGTTGATGCGTAAGATGGCAAGCTCATTTTCTTCATCCGGGAAATCGACCTCAAGATGCAAGAGAAAACGGTCCAATTGCGCTTCCGGCAGAGAATAAGTGCCTTCCTGTTCAATCGGGTTTTGCGTCGCCATCACCAAAAAAAGATCCGGTAGCGGATAAGTATGACGCCCTGCAGTCACTTGGCCCTCGGCCATCGCTTCCAGCATCGCCGCTTGCACTTTAGCGGGGGCGCGGTTGATTTCATCGGCGAGGATCAAACTATTAAAAATCGGGCCGGCTTGGAAAGTAAAATCGCCTGTTTCCGGGCGAAAAATGTCGGTTCCGGTCAAATCGGCAGGTAAAAGGTCTGGTGTGAACTGAATACGGTGAAAATCTCCCTCGATACAATCGGCTAGGCTTTTGACCGCGCGAGTTTTTGCCAGCCCCGGAGGCCCTTCGACCAGAATGTGTCCGTCGGCGAGAAGTGCGATAAGCAGTTGTTTAACTAATTCATGCTGGCCAATTACTTGGCCCTCAAGATAGCTTTTTAATCCTTCAAAATGAGCGTGTTGCATGGTTACTTACATCAATTGAGTTTTTTGTCTTTGTTCACAAAAAGTAAAGAAAGTTCCGTTATTTTTCTGTTGATTGTTATTGGGGCTAGGCAGGTGATCTCAAGAGGTGATCAACAGATTGAGGTAAAAAATCGCTCTATGACGCTTTTTCTCCAGTTTTTGCTGACTTAGCCGATATATTTTCTATCTATGAGAAGGTAATAGACTATTCTTTAAAAGTATTTGCCAGTCTAAGCACATTGTGCGCAGGCACCAGACAAAAAGTGATTCTAATTAAAGGTCCAAATATGATGAATCTTCACTCCCTGAGCATTAAACAAAAAGTTGTCATCGGGATAACTTTTGCTGTCCTTGCTTCCACCATTTTACTGGGCATTATGGCGCAGAAACAATCAAGAGACGTTATCAGCCATCGTTTGGTCGATATCGAACTGCCCTTGATCTTGAACCAAATTAACCTGCAAGTCGACAAGGATGTGTCTCAGTTGCTCTCTGCTGCAGAGCAGTTAGCAAAAAATGAGTTTGTGCGTGAAAGTGTGCGTGACACGGCCGATCCGCAAGGCCAAACCAAGCTGATTAAGCAACTGAATAACGTCAAAGAGCAGTATCAGCTTAACGATGCGTCGGTTGCAAACCGTCAGACCGCGTATTACTGGAACCAGAATGGCTTCCTACGCCAGCTCAATCAGTCGCAAGATGGCTGGTTCTTTGGCTTTACTAACTCGGGTAAACAGACCATGGTGAGCATTTTTACCGAAGCCAATGGCGAGGTGAAAATGTTTGCCAACTACCAGCATCTGAGCGGCTTTACTATGTCCGGTGTTTCTAAATCGATGGACGACATGGTAGATAAACTGAACGGCTTCCAAATTGAAGACAGCGGTTATGTGTTTCTGGTGGATAGCGCGGGTAAAATTCAAATTCACCGCGATAAGCAGGCGGTAGGAAAACCGCTATCTTCCTACATTGACTCCAACTCAGCTGCACTGCTTAACAAAAGCAAAGCAACTGTGTTGCAGATAGAGATGGATGGTCAAGATGTATTTGTAGCCAGTGCCTATGTGCCATCAATGGATTGGTTTGTGGTCGGCGTGGTGCCTGTCGATGAAGTGTTTGTTGAGTTGAATGCAGCAGCAACGCAGATGATGATCACCACGGCTATTGTGGCGATTGCCTTCATTCTTATGGGCGTTTTCCTGGCCAACAGCATTACCAAACCGATTGAGCAAATTGCGCTACGTTTTACCGATTTGGGTAAAGGCGAAGGCGATCTTTCTCAACGGATTGAAGTGAAAGGGCAAGATGAAATCGCTCAGCTTTCATCGGGTTTCAATGGCTTCATTGAGAAAATCCACGCCACCATGAAAGAAGTGGCGTCGACCAGTATGTCGCTCAGTGAAGCGGCGGAGAGTGTCTCTTCGAAAGCATCTACCACCCACAACAACAGCCAAGAGCAAAGAGATCAAACTATCCAAGTGGTCACCGCGATCAACCAGATGGGGGCGACCATCAGCGAGATTGCGTCCAACGCGGCAACCGCGGCGGATACCGCCAACCAAGCGTCAGACAATACCAAGCTGGGACGTGAAGTGGTGTCGAAAGCGAAAAACGTGATCGCCCGTTTAGCGGATGATGTGGAAGCAACCAGCCAAGTGGTGACGCAATTGGCGACCACGACCAGAGATATTGGCTCGATTTTGGATGTGATTCGTGATATCTCCGACCAAACTAACTTGTTGGCACTGAACGCAGCGATTGAAGCGGCGCGTGCAGGAGAGCAAGGGCGTGGTTTTGCGGTGGTGGCCGATGAAGTGCGTAATCTCGCCAGCCGCACCGCGTCGTCAACCGAAGAGATCCAGAAAATGATCAATCAGTTGCAAAGCGATGCTAAAGATGCGGTGACCGCGATGGATGCGGGTAAAACCGTCACCTTTGAAGGAGTGGAAGCGACTGATGAAGCGGTGCATGTACTGGTGAGTATCTCCGAGCGCATTGCCGATATCTCCGATCGCAACACTCAAGTGGCAACCGCGACGGAAGAGCAATCGACAGTAGTGCATACGATTAACCAAAATATCGAAGAAATTAACGCCATCAATGAAGTGACCACCAGCACTGCAGAAGAGCTTGCCGAGGCCAGCCGTGATCTTCGTTTGTTGTCGCAACGTCTCGATTCTATGGTAGGTAGCTTCAAACTCTAGAGTCAGGTAGAATTCTACTCGTTTCGATGTTTTAGGTAAGAACCATGACTGATTTTGAAAAAGAGCTGCAAGCAATGTCTGCGGAAGTGGCGCAAGAACCTGAAGTAAAACTGCCTTCTCTAGAAGAGCAACAAGCGATTGTTGCCGAGTTAAAAAAGTTGGAAGCAGAAGGTAAACTGACTCCGGAAGTGCTAGAGCATTATTTCGGTCAGTTTGCAGCGAAAGGTGATGCGCCTATCCACTAAGCTCACCACTCAGTGAAGTATGGATAGACGAAAGGGAAGCACGGCTTCCCTTTTTGTTTGCTTGAAAATTAGGTGCCAGTATGGAGCGTGGGCGCGCTGTGATATTCCTCCGTACCAATAAAAACGCCTTCCATAAGGAAGGCGCTGATTTGGCAACTTGAATGGAGAGTGAAGAGGGCGGAATTAACGCTCGACGCCTTTTTCATTAAATAGACGTTTGCAAGCACGGCCATCGCTGTGGAACAGGTGGCAACGGTGCGCTGGGATGCCGATCTCCAAGCGATCGCCCGCTTCCACATCAAGCGTATCAGGTTGGCGATAAATTACGTCTGCATCCGCACTTTCTAAGTTGAGGTAAGCTTGCGTTTCGTTACCCAGCTTTTCGACGATCATCACTTCACCATCGATGACGGCGTCGCCATCTTGTGCTGACACTAAATGCTCAGGACGTACGCCTAAAGACATGCGATCGCCTTTATTCACGGTTGTGCCTTCAACAGGGATCCAGAACGAGGTGCCGTTCGACAGTTTGACTTTCACCTGATTGGCTTCGGCATCTTCAATCATGACGCTCATGAAGTTCATTTTTGGTGAACCGATAAAGCCAGCAACAAAACGGTTTTGTGGGTAATGGTAAAGTTCAAGCGGCTTACCCACTTGCGCAACAAAACCGCCATCCAGCACGACAATCTTGTCGGCCATGGTCATCGCTTCCACTTGGTCGTGGGTAACGTAAATCATGGTGCAGCCAAGCTGGCGTTGCAGTTTGGTGATCTGCGCACGCATCTGGACACGCAGCGCCGCATCAAGGTTAGAAAGCGGTTCATCAAGCAGGAACACATTTGGTTGAGAAACCAGGGTGCGGCCAATCGCGACACGCTGACGCTGACCGCCGGATAGGGCTTTTGGTAAGCGTTCTAGTAAGTGACCCAACTGAAGGATTTCAGCCGCTTGTTCAACGCGTTTGTCGATCTCTTTCTTGTCTGCTTTTGCCAGTTTGAGGCCAAAAGACATGTTGTCATACAGATTCAAGTGAGGGTAGAGCGCGTAAGACTGGAAAACCATGCCAACGCCACGTTTAGATGGCTCAACATCGTTCATTCGTTTATCACCGATGTAAAGGTCGCCGGAGGTGATGTCTTCTAACCCTGCGATGCAACGCAATAGGGTCGATTTACCACAGCCTGATGGTCCGACGAAAACGACAAACTCGCCTTCGTGGATCTCTAAGTCGACGTTTTTAGAAATCATTACGTCGCCATACGCTTTACAAACATTTTTTAACGTGACACTCGCCATTTAGCTCGTCCTCGATCAATTTTTTTATAATTCACTGCCCATCATTATATGAATTATGGAAGCGGACAGTAACAGTAGGAATCGGTAAGCAGGGATATGGTAAGAAAATAGGGTAGCACTTTAACCATTTTTAGATTGAAAGTGCTACCCGCCATAGCCAAATACGGGTTTTTCTCCCCCACATTGTCAAGATGCCTCCCCCGTGAATAATTACCACAAACATATTGACGTATGCTATTTCACCCGCATGGCAATGCTAAAACCAGCGAAAAATGGGTCTAATCAGACTCTGCTGGAAAGGGTTCTTACCATCCACTCTTGGATGAGTGAAGTTTCTTCGATCCGGAGCAAGCCGACATCCTCCTGTCACAATTTATTGTAGGGGGAGTAGTCAGGGAGGAGCGATAAACTTGTCTGCCAACGCAGAGTGGTCAAACATCACAATAATCAATGTTGCAAATATGAATTCGATCACATCAAGTAACTATTTTGTGATTTAGGTCGCGGCACGGTAACGATGCAGATCACGAAAATGCGCCATAATATCGAGGGCGTAGAGGATAGGAGGATGAGTCATAACGGTATTTTTCAGATGATACATGTCGAAATACGGCTCACCCTCTGTGGAGTAGCCCTACATCAAAATATAAAAAGGATACGAACATGAAAAATGCTCTAAGCGCTGTCGCACTAGGTACTCTTGTTGCACTGGGTTCTTTTGGTGCGAATGCTGCCATCGAAGAAGGACAACTGACAATTTGGATCAACGGCGACAAAGGCTATAACGGTCTTGCTGAAGTTGGTAAGAAATTTGAAGCGGAAACGGGCATTAAAGTGACCGTCGCACACCCAGACGGCCTGCAGGACAAATTCCCACAAACGGCAGCGACTGGCGATGGTCCTGATATCGTATTTTGGGCGCACGACCGTTTTGGCGGTTACGCAGAAGCGGGTCTTCTGGTTGAAATCAAACCTTCGCAAAAAATCAAAGAAGGCATCGTTGATTTCGCATGGGATGCAGTGAAATACGACGGCAAACTGATCGGTTACCCAGTGGCAGTTGAAGCACTGTCACTTATCTACAACAAAGATTTGGTGCCAAACCCGCCTAAGAGCTGGGAAGAAGTGGAAGCGCTGGACGCGAAACTGAAAAAACAAGGCAAATCAGCCATCATGTGGAACCTAAAAGAACCGTACTTCACTTGGCCGCTGATGGCGGCTGATGGCGGTTACGCGTTCAAGTACACCTCTGAAGGTTACGACGTGAAAGACGCAGGTATCGCAAAAGACGGCGTGAAAGACGCGATGAAGTTCGTCAAGTCACTGGTTGAGAAAGGTGTTATCTCTGCGGATATGGATTACTCCGTGTCTGAATCAGCGTTTAACCAAGGCAAAACAGCTATGACCATCAACGGTCCTTGGTCTTGGGGTAACGTGGAGAAATCGGGCATCAATTACGGTGTCACCACTTTGCCGAAATTCAATGGCCAGTCTTCTAAACCGTTTGTTGGCGTTCTGACCGCTGGTATCTCAACTGCATCGCCAAACAAAGACCTCGCGGTTGAGTTTATCGAAAACTACCTGCTAACCAACGATGGTCTGCGTATGGTGAACAACGATAAACCACTAGGCGCGGTTGCGTTGAACTCTTTCCAACGTGAATTGGATGCAGATGCTCGTATCGCTGCAACCATGGACAACGCAATGAACGGCGAAATCATGCCAAACATCCCTCAGATGAGTGCATTCTGGGGTGCGGCGAAGAACTCTATCGTCAACGTTGTTGATGGTCGCCAAACTGTGGATGCAGCACTGGCAGACGCAGAAAAACAAATGACTAAATAAATACCCTTTTGAGGAGGGGGTAACTCCTCCTCACTTTTCTCTTTTATGTTTTTATATCGCTAGCAGGTTTCCTATGCAGTCAGTTCAAGGTACAGATGCTATGACAGCTCCAGCAACCAGTGTGCCGGGCAGTAAAAAAGTGCTTATCAAGTGGGCACTTCTTGGCACCATCGGCATTCTAAATGGATACGCAACAATTCTGATGTATTCCCGAGGTGAGGTTGCGTTTGCAATGCTCACTATCATTCTTACTGCGTTAGCATTGTATATTTTTGGTAGTAAAAAGACGTACGCACACCGTTATATTTACCCTGGTATCGCCGGAATGATTCTATTCATTCTTTTCCCGTTGGCGTACACCGTCGGTCTCGCGTTTACCAACTACAGTGCTAAAAACCAACTTTCTTTGGATCGCGCGCAAACTGTTTTGCTCGATCGCACGTTCCAAAGCGGTGAAAGTTATCCATTCACCCTATACAAAACCGATGCAGGTTATCGCATTGTAATTAAAGATGGTGACGCGTCACTTTCAACGGACGATTTCGTGATGGGCGCTGCGCCTTCTGAGCTGAGTCTGACGCCAGTAGAAACGCCGATTGGCGAAATTGAGCCGATCAAAACCATCGTGAGTAACCGTAGCGCGCTCAACAGCATCGATCTACATCTCCCTGGCGGTGAAGAGATCCGCATGAGTGGCCTGCGCAAGTTTGCTGGGGTTGTGCCGCTGTACACCATGCAAGCCGATGGTGAGACACTAAAAAACAACCAAACTGGCGAGCTGCTTAAACCGAATATGGATGTTGGTTTCTATCAAGCGATCAACGAGCAAGGCGAGTTTGTTGGCAGTACGGTTTCTCCGGGCTTTGTAGTGCAAATCGGCACTGATAACTTTGAGCGTGTATGGAAAGACGAGGGCATTAAAGAACCTTTCATCAGTATCTTTATCTGGACCGTGGTGTTCTCAATTCTGACCGTCGTTCTTACTCTGATGATTGGCTTGGTATTGGCTAGCGTGGTGCAGTGGGAAGAGCTGAAAGGTCGTGCAATTTATCGTGTTCTGCTGATTCTGCCTTACGCTGTACCTGCGTTTATCTCCATCTTGATCTTTAAAGGTTTGTTTAACCAAAGCTTTGGTGAGATCAACATGGTACTGAACGCCCTGTTCGGTATCAGCCCGAGTTGGTTCTCAGATCCGATCATGGCGAAAAGTATGGTGTTGATCGTCAACACTTGGCTTGGCTTTCCTTACATGATGATCCTGTGTATGGGCCTACTTAAAGCGATTCCTGAAGATCTTTACGAAGCGTCTGCGATTGACGGGGCGAACTTTGTGCATAACTTCACTCGCGTCACATTGCCACTGATGATCAAACCGCTAACGCCACTGCTGATTGCTAGCTTCGCGTTTAACTTCAACAACTTTGTGATGATTCAGCTATTGACCTCTGGTGGCCCGAACATGATCGGTACTTCAGAACCCGCAGGTTACACTGACCTCTTGGTTAGCTACACCTACCGCATCGCGTTTGAAGGCGGCGGCGGTCAAGACTTCGGTTTGGCGAGTGCCATCGCAACGTTGATTTTCTTACTGGTTGGCGCATTAGCACTGCTTAACTTGCGTTTCACTAAGCTATCTCAGAACTAAGGAGCAGTAAAAATGGCAATGGTACAAGGTAACTCTCTTAAATACCGTGTCTGGGCGACGCATATTGCTCTGTGGGTTTTCCTCTCAATGATTATCTTCCCGCTGTTGATGATCGTCGCGATCTCATTCCGTGAAGGTAACTTTGCAACAGGTAGCTTGATCCCAGATAACCCATCACTCGAGCACTGGAAGTTGGCACTCGGCTTTGCCGTGACCAATGCGGATGGCAGTGTCACGCCACCACCATTTCCGGTACTCACTTGGCTATGGAACTCGGTGAAAGTGGCGGGCATCACGTCGGTGCTGATTGTAACACTCTCGACTACGTCGGCTTATGCGTTTGCACGTCTGCGCTTTAAAGGCAAAGACACCATCCTAAAAGCGATGATGATTTTCCAGATGTTCCCGGCGGTATTGGCTCTGGTCGCACTTTATGCTCTGTTCGACAAGCTAGGTCAGTACATTCCTTTCCTTGGTTTGAATACGCATGGCGGTTTGATTTTCTCTTACTTAGGTGGTATTGCGCTGCACGTTTGGACGATCAAAGGGTACTTTGAAACTATCGATAACTCGCTAGAAGAAGCGGCGGCGTTAGATGGCGCGACACCTTGGCAAGCATTCCGTTTGGTGCTTCTGCCATTGTCTGTGCCAATCCTCGCGGTGGTGTTTATTCTGTCGTTTATCGGTGTAGTAGGTGAAGTTCCTGTGGCATCATTACTGCTTTCTGATGTAAACTCGTACACATTAGCGGTTGGAATGCAGCAGTATCTTTACCCACAAAACTACCTGTGGGGCGACTTTGCCGCTGCTGCTGTGTTGTCTGCACTGCCAATCACGATCGTTTTCTTACTCGCACAGCGCTGGCTGGTTGGTGGTTTAACTGCCGGTGGTGTGAAAGGTTAATCGCTAAGGCATTAACTGGAAAGTATAAGAATAAGAGCGACCGTAACAGGTCGCTCATTTATTTGTCCTTTGTCTACACTCTTGGTTTGGCCGCCGATCAGTAGCAAAGGCATTTCTGGCGTTACGCATAGCTGGCTGTTAGCTTTGTTCCTTACGCTTAAAAACTAACAGTTTTTGTAACCAGATGCCTGAGTCTAGACTCAGGCTTTTTTATATCTGTAAATTATGTTTCAGACGTGAGAAGACTACCCATTTAGCGATAATTCTCCCAGATGCATGAACACCTGATGCGTATCAGTTCACAAAAATAACCGCGAGTCTGGAAGAATGGGAAAAGAGGGGGTTAAAACTCTCGACTGGATGGGGCGCAGCCTAAGTATTGCAGCAAGGTATAAAGGCTTTCTTGCTGCAGCGCGACTTTGCGAAACAGATCGGCAAACGTAGAGTCACCACCAAAGCAAGTGCGAATGTAGTGGTTAATCTCATCATTGTTATAACCTTCCACATACATGGTTCTAACCCACTGGTATTCGACAGATTTTAGATTGGAAAGGGTAGTTTCACTCAGTGTCGTTTCCTGAAGTTTCAATTGATGAGCCTGTACTGGTCGTTGGAATATTGCGATTAGAGCAAAGATGAATGAAGAATTTATGACAGATTGGTTTCAGGATGATGTAACAAGAGCAGTGTATTCGTAGAAGTTGGGAGCAGGCTCTGCACGACGGCTACGCGCAGAGCTTATGGAGTTCGTTATTTGAGATACTTAACGTGTGCCTCCATCTCTTCACCGATCTCTTTGCGCATGTTCATCAACCTAATCGCAGATTGTTCCAGCGCTTTGTCTTCATCGGTTTCTGGCACCCACTTTTGAATAGGCGTCGGTGTCCCTTCTTCGTCGACGGCAACCATGATCACAATACAGTGAGTGGTTAAGCGATTTTTTAGATCTTTAGGATCGCTGGCTTGCACATCGATGGCAATGTGCATGGATGTGGTTCCCGTGTAGATCACTTTTGCGCTGACTTCGACCAGATTGCCGACGTGGATCGGGGCGACAAAGCGAATGCCCCCCGCATAGGCTGTAATGCAATACTTACCACTCCAAGCGGCAGAAACAGGCGTAAGCAGCCAAATCGATCCATTTCATCACGGCGCCGCCGTGGACTTTGCCACCGAAGTTGACGTCACCCGGTTCAGCGAGAAAACGAAGAGTAATATTGCGTTGACCACGACTCATTGAGCAATCCTTTATTGGCAAAATACCAGACCCTAGATAACAAAGATGTTACTTATTAGCAATCAGTTTAACGTGAGTAGCGCAATAGAGTGCTTCTTGGGCTAAGAGATACTGGCAGCGGTCGCTTCTTCCGGCCCGGGGACACTTTTTTTACGCCGTTTAATCTGCGATAGAATGACGCCGCTGACCACCATCAATCCCCCCGTGAAATGGTAGAGATAGATCTGTTCATCCAATAAAGTGGTCGCCAATGTCACAGAAACCACCGGAAGCAGATTCATGAACATGGCGCTGGAATCGGCCCCGATGGTGTCGATAGCCTTAACCCACATCCAAGGAGCAAGAATCGACGCAGCAATGCCAGCGTACAAAATCAGTGGTAACGCAGCCGATGACGGTTGCAACTGTTCGCTGGTCAGCCAAAGCGGTGTGAGCATAGCCACGGCAAACAAGCCTTGCATGTAAATCAGTGTCCAATTAGACATCGGCATTTTCCAGCGCTTGAGCAGCACGCAATAGGCGGCGTAGACGATAGCCGCGAGCACCATTAAGCCATCTCCCGGTGTGATCGGTTGGTGGAAAAAGTAGCTTGGATCGCCCTCGCCGAGCATCAACGCTAAGCCTGCCAGTGAGATGACTCCGCCAACCAGACTCAGTGGTGAAATCTTTTTACCAAGCAAGGGCAGACTTAAAAATACGCTCAGCAGCGGCACCAGCGAAGTGATAAGGGACATGTTCGATGCCGATGTGGTAAGCCCAGCGTAGTAACCGAGCGACTGATTGAGCACCATCCCTAACATTGCCAGAAACGCCAGTTTAGTAAGGTGAGGCTTGATGGTCGCCCACTGGCGAATGACTCCCGGCAGACAAAATGGCGTTAAAATCATCATCGCCACAAACCAGCGGTAGAAGCTCATCGCACTGGGTTCGATGGTGGAAGCAGCGAGTTTATTGACAATCGAATTGCCACCCCAGATGAATACTGTGAATAACGGAAGAAGATACACCATGAGATCCTGCTCGCACTATGTAAGTTGAATTAGAGTTTGGCAGGTCTGTATAATTATATGTATCTCCAATCAGACATTGCGCGTGACAGGAAGACAAGTTTGAAAAAAAAGACGCGAAACCTTCATCCTTCTTTATCGATAGAGCGGGCACCATCCGACGTATTCATGAACTTTGAGGCATTTCTGTCCAATACCGAGACGCGTGCGCACAGTCATCCGTGGGGGCAAGTGCAGCTGATCAGTGGCGGCATTCTGGAAATGGAAGCGCAAGGCACCCGCTTTCTTGCGCCGCCGCATTTAGCCATTTGGGTACCTCCGGCCGTGACACACAAGAGTTACAATCGTCGCCCGCTTGAATATTGCTCAATGAATATCTCTAGCAGTTTGACTGACCAATTTCCCGCCAAAACCAGCTTGATCAAGATTACGCCTATTGTGTCGGCGATCATTGAAGATTTTCGCGCTCGTGATATCAGTGTGGCGCAAAGTGATGCTGACAAACGTTTGGTACAGGTATTGCTCGACCAGCTTGCGACGCAAAAAACCGAACACCACTTTTTGCCCTCGTCGAATAATAAATATCTGGCGCCTGTGCTGGCGTATGTGGAGGAAAATCCGACCGACGGTACGCCGCTTTCTGCTTGGGCGGAGCGCGTACACACCACAGAGCGTACACTTGCACGGCATTGTCAGAGTGAATTAGGGATGAGCTTTACCGAGTGGCGGCTGCGCGTGCGTTATCTTTACTCGATGGAACTGTTGCGCAAAGGGCAAACGGTAAAAGAGGTGGCGCTGACACTGGGTTACAATCAGGCGAGCCCATTCATTTCGATGTTTAAAAAATACTCCGGGCTAACCCCGGAGCAGTATAAAAGCCGTTTGCTGTAACCAAGCGGAGCTTGGATCTAAAGCGTGCTCAGCACGTAATCCAAACCGCCGACAATCGCTGCCACTTGTGCGTCGTTGCACTCTTGGGCGGTGACTTTAGGGCTGTCAGGATAGACTTCCGTGGTGGTGCCGAAACGGCATTGCGTGATGCCGCCGCAAAGGCCCAGTTTCGCCATTGGGTAGTTGATCACGCCATGTTGCACCACGCTAGAGCCAATGATCTCGCCATTTTCATCTGCTGGTGCAATGTGCGTCACTTTCGCCACGCAAGCAATGACCGCTGCTTGAAACTCTGGCTGCGGGTTTTCGCTGTCGCCGACGGTGTAAAAACCATCCGGAATGTTACCGGGTTCAAATTCTTGGCCATCACGCGCTGCCAGCGCTGGGCGAAATTCGCTTTCGTCGCTGTCGGTTGTTTCGTGTAGATCGAAATGCACCAGCACATCGCCTAACTCCGCCACCAAACTGAGCAAATTGGCCGATTCTTCTGCTGGGCTATTAGGATAGAAAGATCGATTCGGGTCGATTGCATTCGGGTTCCAACGGTTGATCACTTCATAGCCCCAAGGGCTGATACAAGGTGCACACACCAGATTGAAGTGAGATTCGTAGCGTTTGCCCTCGGTTGCCATAAACTGCAAAGCGCCATGCACACCGCTGGTCTCATAGCCGTGTACCCCCCCGGTAATCAGTACCGTTGGCTTTGATTCGTCCCAATGTTTGCTCTTGAGGTAAAAAAGCGGGTAACGGGCAGGGTCGTAAGAGAGCGCGCCATATTGTGCGACGTCAAACTGCTCGGCCAAAGCTTGAATCTTTGGCACCACTTCACTTTGGTATTCACGTTGAATGTGAGTTTGAGCTCGCCAAGCCAGGCGCTCCTCTTCTCCCCATTTTTGTCCCGGTGTTCCGATTGGGTAAGTTTGTCTTGTTTGCATGGCATTCCCTTTAGGCGTACCTGTGGATGAAAAGCCAAGGGTAGATCGACTCTGAGCCGAAAACAACCGAGTGAAGGCGCTTCCCATCGCGATCTGAATTATCGCTTTGCAAGAGTCGAGGCCGCTGTTACATTTTGAAATACAGTAATTTATATAACGAGACAACAAAATGGCAGGGGCGAGTTTATTAACCTTATTGGATGACATTGCCACCGTGTTGGATGATGTGGCCGTCATGTCTAAAGTGGCGGCGAAAAAGACGGCTGGTGTGTTAGGGGATGATTTGGCACTTAATGCCCAGCAAGTGTCTGGGGTGAGCGCAGAGCGGGAAATTCCGGTTGTCTGGGCGGTTGCCAAGGGTTCGTTTAGAAACAAATGCATTTTGGTTCCTGCGGCGCTGTTGATCAGTGCTTTTGTCCCTTGGTTAATCATGCCGCTGCTTCTTCTCGGTGGTCTGTTTCTCTGCTTTGAAGGCGCGGAGAAAATCCTTGAAAAGTGGCATCATGCCGAACCATCAAAAGAGAAGGAAATCGCAACGGAACAAGCGATTACCGATATTGCTGCCTATGAAAAACAGAAGATTGCAGGGGCGGTACGAACCGATTTTATCCTCTCGGCGGAAATTATCGTGATAGCGCTGGGGACGGTGCAAGGGCAAAGTACCAGCGCGCAAATATTGGTGGTGAGCTTGATCGCTTTTGTCATGACTATCGGTGTCTACGGCCTTGTTGCAGCGATCGTCAAGCTTGATGATCTTGGTCTTTATCTCGAACGCCGATCGCAAGGCAAGGGGATTGGTAACACTCTTGGCCAAGGGTTGATTCGCTTTGCACCTAAGCTAATGAAAGGGCTGACGATAGTGGGAACGGCAGCCATGTTCCTTGTCGGTGGCGGCATCGTGGTGCACAACGTTCCGGCCATCCATCATCTGGTTGAACCTGTGTTAATGAATTTTTCGGCATACACTTTGGCCAATGCGCTGCTCCCGGCACTATTTAACGGTATGATTGGAGTGCTTGCGGGGCTATTGGTGGTCGCGATTGTTACTGGTGTGCAAAAAGTTCGCGCTCAGTTTGCTGGATAATCGGACAGTTTGCTATTTTGCGGGTTTAAATATCGGATACCAAACAGACTCGGTTGCGGCCTTTGCGTTTTGCCAGATACAAGGCCGCATCAGCTCGGTTAAGCAAACTATCCCATTCGTCGTGTTGCAGCAATTGCGCGACACCAAAACTGGCGGTACAAGGCTCTTGCTGTTTGGCGGAAAATTGTGTCTCAGACATGATTTGCCGCAGCTTTTCGGCCACCACTAATGCACTGTCTAAGTTGGTGTCGGGCAGCAGAATTAAGAACTCTTCTCCACCGATACGAAATGACAAATCTTGCCCACGCAAATGTGTGTTGAGCAGTTGTCCAATTCCTGACAAGGTAACATCTCCGACTTGATGGCCATATTGGTCGTTAACTTGTTTAAAATGGTCTATATCCAGCAAAATAATCGATAGTTCAGAGTGGGTCCTTTCTACTCGCGATAGCTCTCGTGGCACCATATCTTCCATCGCTCGTCGATTGTAGAGGTTAGTGAGAGGATCAAGCAGAGAGGTATTATAAATGTTGATGACCAAGCGTGCGTTAACCATTAGTGGGAAGGTAAAACCAAGTGCCAGAATCAGTGCGATGGAAAGGAGAAAGGAGATCTGATGTACATCACTTGCGAGCATAAAATCGGCTATCTCTGCACTGTGATAGGTGAATCCGGCGCGAAATAGCATCCACAATGACATCAGCGAAAAGGCGGCTGAAAGTAGCCGTACTGCGATGGGATGATCTTTCGCTTCCCCGCGAGCGACTACATAGGCGCTGAGCGCGCAACAAAGAGAAATGTACATACTCAACACCATGATTCTCGCGTTGGTCGACATCTGGAATTCAGAGTAAAAAATCAGATACAGTACCAATACAGGAAAGCCAGCCAACGCGATGGCGGTGTTGTTGGATGAGGCCTGGCGGAACTGGCTGAGCCCGGTGACGATTAAGGCATACCCCAATCCTATCGCACTGTTGGCGAGAATCTTTGACAACCAGAAAGTGGTTGAGTTGCCAAAACTGAGCGCCAGAAAACCAAACGCAATCAAAAAGATAGCGAATACGAGCGTTTGTAATCCGCGAATATGAGTCGTTTGAATCGCTTTTAGCATAAGCATGCCAATACCGTAGGCGGTCGAGACCAACACGGTAATAATGGACAAAGTTCTTATATCTAAATCTAGATGCATATCGCGCCGTCAATCATTGTTATACGTTATTAGAGACGGTTGGTTTGCCGCTCTGAGTATCACTTATAAGCGTAGATGATGAAATGTGAAAGGAATAAAAAAGCCGCTAAAATCAGCGGCCTTGATTGCAATTTTTGTTGTTAACCGATTATTGTACGGTCCATTCTACCTTTTCGTTAGCACGAATAGGCACTACTTCATCACCGCCAAATGGCATAGAAGCGGGAACGGACCACGCTTGCTTGATGAGAGTAACGGTGTCCGCATTGCGTGGTAGGGCGTAGAAATCAGCGCCGTTGTAACTGGCAAATGCTTCTAAATTCTCCAGTTTTCCTTCTTGTTCAAACACTTCGGCATAGAGCTCAAGTGCAGCGTGCGCAGTGTAAGAGCCGGCGCAGCCACACGCGGACTCTTTCGCCCCTTTAGCGTGCGGGGCTGAATCGGTCCCTAGGAAAAACTTTTTGCTGCCGCTGGTGGCCGCTTTGCGTAGCGCCAGTTGGTGAGTGTTGCGTTTTAGTACTGGCAAGCAGTAAAAATGCGGTTTGATGCCACCAACCAGCATGTGATTACGGTTGTAAAGCAAGTGATGAGCGGTAATGGTTGCCGCCACGTTGTCACCCGCTTGGTTGACAAAGTCGACCGCGTCTGAGGTGGTGATGTGCTCTAAAACGATTTTTAGACCAGGGAAGTCATTCACAATCGGTGCTAAAACCGTTTTAAGGAAAGTCTTTTCGCGGTCGAAAATGTCGACATCGTGATGAGTCACTTCGCCGTGTACCAGCAGCAGCATACCGGCGTCTTGCATCGCTTGCAGCGTTGGGTAAATTTTCTTTACGTCGGTCACACCAGAGTCGGAGTTTGTCGTTGCGCCAGCTGGATAGAGTTTCGCCGCGACGATGATACCACTTGCCTTCGCACGGTGAATTTCTTCAGCGGTGGTGTTGTCGGTGAGATAGAGCGTCATCAGTGGTTCAAACTGAGCGGCGGGTTGGTGCGCCATAATACGCTCGCGGTAAGCGTGCGCCATTTCGGTGGTGGTAACAGGAGGAACGGTATTGGGCATCACCAGCGCGCGACCGTTATAGCGGCTAATATCGCGAACGGTATCGGCTAAAACCTCGCCATCGCGTAGGTGAACGTGCCAGTCGTCAGGACGAGTAATCGTAAGTGTTGTCATTGTTGCTCCCACCAAAAGTTGTGATCCGAAAGGAGCCTAAACAGTTTGCGCAAACGCTACCGTTTAGGCGACAGGATGATATAGGAAAGCGTCTGTCATTTCATCCGCTTTTTCATTGCGGTTACAGTTTGCCATTCTGCAAATTAAAAACGTTTTAACATGGATATCAATTGTTTATCATATGCTTCACGCAAAATAACAAGGAAGCGAAGCCCATGTCACAAGCCATTCTCAAACAAATTAACGTGTTTCCGGTGAAGTCGGTCGGTGGGCTGTCCCTCTCCAGTGCTTGGGTCGAGAAGCAGGGGCTGAGTTTTGACCGCCGCTTTATGCTGGCAACCGCCGATGGTGGCATGGTGACGGCGCGCAAGTATCCTCAATTGGTGACCATTTCTTCCGCGCTTGTGGCTGACGGTGTGGTGTTTAGCTCTGTTGGCAAACCATCACTGACGATTCGCTACCGCGATTTTAAAATGCAAGAAGCACCCGCGCAGGTGTGGAAAGATCAGTTTATTGCCTATACCACCACCGATGAAGCGGATGACTGGTTTAGTGATGTGTTGCAGCAGCGTGTCGAACTGTTGTTTTGCGGTGAACAGTCGAACCGAGTGCGTGAAAAAGTAGGGCACAACGTCAGTTTTGCCGATGGTTATCCCTTGCTTGTCATCAGTGAAGCGTCTTTGGCGGAGCTGAATCGTCGTAGTCCTGAACATCATCTGATGGATCAATTTCGCACTAATTTAGTGGTGAGCAATACCGATGCGTTTGCCGAGGACGGTTGGAAACGCATTCGTATTGGCGAGGTGGAATTTGAGGCTGTCAAGCCGTGTGAGCGCTGCGTATTGACCACAGTAGATGTGGAAAAAGGTCAGTTTCGCCAGAGTAAAGAGCCGCTAAAAACCTTGCTGCAATTTAGAGCCAATGAGCGTGGCGGCGTGTTTTTTGGCCAGAACTTAGTCGCGCGTAATGAAGGGATGATCCGCGCGGGCGATCGCGTAGAAGTGCTCGAAAGCAAAGAGAGAGAGTTCTACTCGGACAACTCGCCAGCGCGCATTGAACTGACTTGTGTTGAGAAAGAGACCATAGCGCGTGATTTTATCACCTTTTGGTTGGAGCCAAAGTCGGGGCAATTGCCTATCTACCAACCCGGCCAGCACCTGCCGATTGAAATTGAAATTGATGGAGCCCGGATTGCGCGCCGCTATACGCTCTCGTCGAGTCCATCTCGACCTGGGCGTTATGCTATATCGGTCAAGCGTATTGAAGGTGGGCGCGTATCGAACTGGTTGGCAGAGCATCTTTCCGTCGGTGATGTGCTCAGTGCGCAAACGCCTGATGGTCAGTTTCATCTCACCGATAAACACAGCCCGTTACTTTTGCTCTCTGCCGGAAGCGGTGTGACTCCGATGCTCTCCATGTTGCGTTATTTGGCTGATCATCAAGCGATGGACGATGTGGCTTTTTACCATCAGTGCCGCAGTGTTGAAGACATTCCGTGCCGTGACGAGTTAGAGCAGCTGAAAGCGCAGCATCCGGGCCTGAGTGTAAAAATCGCCTTAACTCAAGCGCCAGTGGATTGGTTCGGGCTCAAAGGACGGCTGAGCTTATCGCACATCAAACAGATCCCAGCGGTTGAGACGCGTCAGGTGTTTGTGTGCGGGCCAGATGGCTTTATGCAAAAAGCTAAGAGTCTATTGCTGAAAAAAGGCTTGCCTGAAAACCATTACCATCAAGAAGCTTTTGGCGTTTCTGCTGCAACCAATAAACCGCTGCAAAACGTGACCATCCGCTTCGGTGAGCACGAATTTGACGGCAACAACCAGCAGCCTTTGCTCGAACAAGTGGAAAACGCAGGATTGGAGATGAGCTACAGTTGCCGCGCCGGATTTTGTGGCGCATGCAAAGTGACGGTCACTGCAGGGCGTGTGCATCAGCCGGACGTGCCTGCACTGTCGGAGGAAGAGAAACGTGACGGTAAAGCGCTAGCGTGTTGCTGCGTACCAGAGTCGGATGTGACTTTCCAGCTCGGCTAACGTCGCGCAACTTATCTCATCCGCAGTAAACAAAAAGCCAGTTGTGCTGTGCAACTGGCTTTTTACATGGTGTCATGTCAGCGACTTATTCAGTCGTAGATGGTTGGAATAGGCTGACGTTTATGTTGGGTTGCTTTATAGATCGCAATCAGTCGCTCAGACACTGCTTGGCTGACGGGTTTGCCTTCGAGGAAATCGTCAATCTGCTCATACGTCAGATTCAATGCATCTTCGTCGGCCTTCTGTGGTGCCAGCTCTTCCAAATCCGCTGTTGGCGTCTTTTTCACCAGCAATTCTGGCGCGCCCAAGGTTGCGGCGACTTGTCGCACCTGACGTTTACTTAAGCCAAATAGAGGAGCCATATCGCAAGCGCCATCGCCAAATTTGGTATAAAAACCCGTAATGTTCTCTGCCGAGTGATCCGTCCCTAACACCAAACCGCCAACGTAACCGGCGATTTCGTATTGCGCCACCATGCGAGCACGCGCTTTGACGTTACCTTTAACAAAGTCCACTTTGGCCGCATCGCTCGGAATTAAGCCCGTGCCTTCTAGCGCTCGGTGTGACGCCGCGTGTAAGCCGTCGACGCCTTGTTTGATGTTGACGGAAACGGAATGAGTTGGCTGGATAAAAGAGAGTGCCAACTGCGCTTCGTCTTCG
This sequence comes from Vibrio cidicii, assembly GCF_009763805.1. NCBI lineage: Bacteria > Pseudomonadati > Pseudomonadota > Gammaproteobacteria > Vibrionales > Vibrionaceae > Vibrio > Vibrio cidicii. The sequence continues at coordinate 34,962 of NZ_CP046803.1, forward strand.
TCTTTTTGCTCACCATAAGGAAGTCGTACGGCGATAAATTGATAGGCGTTAGTGCCGCTCTCTGCATTTAACTCATTGACGGCTAACTGTGCCAAACGGCCGCAAGTCGTGGAATCGACACCGCCGCTGATACCAAGAACCAGCGCTTTGCATCCGGATTCAAGCAGTTTTCGTTTGATGAAAGAAACGCGACGTTCAATTTCAAAATGCGGGTCAATTGTTGGGAGAACACGCATTTCATCGCGGATGAGTTGTTCCATTTCGGTTTCCTTTTCCTGCAAGCTTAAGTCATCTGAAGTACACCTGAAGGGGTAAATCCAGATGAGTAATACAAAATAATCAAGACTGGTAGTATCATACCCGATTCATTTGAAGAGAAAACTCCAAAGCCTGAGTAAATACCATTTATGCTGAAAATCGCTGTATTTGGGAGTGCGTTTAATCCCCCCAGTTTGGGTCACAAAAGTGTGATCGAGTCTCTGTCCCATTTTGACTTAGTCCTATTAGAACCGGCGATTGCCCATGCGTGGGGCAAAACCATGCTCGATTACCCAACTCGGTGCGAACTGCTTGATGCATTTATTGAGGATCTGTCGCTCTCGAACATTCAGCGTTCCTCATTTGAGCAAGAGTTATACCAGCCGGGTCAAAGCGTCACCACTTTTGCCCTATTAGAAAAAATTCAAGAAAAGTATCCTGATGCCGATATTACCTTTGTGATTGGACCAGATAACTTTTTTAAGTTTGCTGACTTCCATAAAGCGCAAGAAATACTCAAGCGCTGGTCAGTGATGGCTTGCCCTGAGAAGGTAAAAATCAGAAGTACCGATATTCGTCGGGCGGCTGAAAATGGTGAAAGTTTACATACGCTAACTACAGCATCGGTCACAAAATTATTGATTAAAAAGTGTCTGTATAAGACAATACCCGCTTCTGAGTAGAGGTCTGATGAGCATGTTGAAGAATCTGGTTATCGCAAGTTTTTATCTGCTGCTATCTCATCATGCTTACGCTTCATGCGTTCTTCCCGAAGAGCGTTCGGTGATGTTAGAAGATGAGATGTATGAGGCATGCCAGAGCATCGATGAGGATGAAAGCGATGCAGTGATACTTCATTTGGATGATCAACAGACCACACAACAAAAAGATTATTGGGATGAATGGGCACTTAAATCTGAAGACAGCCCTGTGATCAGCCAACATTTAGCCAGTAATCATTTTGGTATTGGTTTTTGGTTGCCGGAGGAGTACCAAAAAGAAGCGCAAAATATGACAACAGAAGAGTGGTTGCGTAGCCATGGTGTGCTTTTTAGTATTGGTTTTGGCGACAAAAAAGCAGGTCATCCGCGAATGCGCTTTGATTACCGCTGGCACGATACCTCGGAAGGGGATGTGATGATGCAAATCGAACTGCCTTTTTAAGCGTTTCGTGCTCCCTTTCGTCCTTTTTCACTTACCGCCGCGATTACGCGGCGGTGTCGTATTGTAAGTCCCCAATTTCTCGCTTAGAGAATCCGCCCTGCGATGGCTTCACAAGCTTGATCGCACTGCGCTAGATTTCCCGCAAACAATGCATCGACAATCGCATCTTTACTCACACCGGATTGCTGGCGTTTGAGCGCTTCACGCACCAATAAAGCCAGATAGACTTCATTTGGCAGTGCTTTGCTCGCTTTTTCCCAATGATTTATCGCGTCGTTGAGCGGGTTGGGCAAAGAAGATGGCTCAAGTTCGGTGATCTCACGTTTGAGCACGGCGAGCAATTCGTTTTGGGCAGCGGAGTGAGCGGGTGTCACGGCAAGTTTGTCGCACAGTGCACTCATCAAGGGGGTGAGTGCCACGTAGCCTGAACTGCTTGGAAACAATTCTTTGAGTCTAAGAGAAAGATCGCACCGCTCTAGCTGTGTATGTGGCAGAATCGTCAGCGCGGTTAAGCAGTTTTGTGGGATCCAAAATGCTTGCTCAGGTTTGACCGCAAACTCTTGCTTACCGAGTTTCACCAGCGCAAGACCAGTGCGCACAATCACCAGTTGATGTTTCAAAGTGCGCTTTCTCGCCGTGGCGAATAGGTGGCGGTGGTGCTCGCTTTTAAACTCGATCGCGTAGTTCATTTTAGGTACCTCAAATCTTGGGGCGCCAAGATTACCGCCTCTTAAGGCAAAAGCCAACTGCTGCCCCGGAGATTGGGTATTTTCGGCACTTCGATGAACCCAGAGCGCAACAAATTGTCATATTTGTGATTTGACTGGTATGACCTTCCTCAAACTATGGCTAAGGTAGCTGCGTACGCGAATAACAATGCGTAGAATGTGCCAGCTTTTTTAAAACACGAAAAGAATAATGACTGACCATATCGATCCTTATGCAGAGATTCGTCCTTACAATGACGAAGAGATCCCTGCGGTAATAGAGCGCTTGATCCAAGACGATGAATTTATCAGTGCGATATTGCAACATCGTTTTCCGCAGCGTAGTCCTTGGTTCAAAGGACTAGTAAAACCGTTTCTGCGTCTCTATCTGAAGCGCAAGTGGCGTACGCTGGATTCTGTTGAAGCCATCCAGTTAGTGGTGAAACGCTATCTGGAAGATACTTTAGAGAGCACCACCGACGGGGTGACGTATAGCGGGCTCGATAAACTTGACCGCAACAGTGCCTATCTGTTTGTCTCCAACCACCGTGATATTGCGATGGACCCGGCTTTGGTCAACTATGGGCTATTTACCAACGGACACAAAACAGTACGTATCGCTATAGGTGATAACCTACTGAAAAAGCCGTGTGCCACGGAGCTGATGAAGTTAAACAAGAGCTTTATCGTAAAACGTTCGGTCAAAGCGCCGCGTGAAATGATGAAAGTGCTGGGCCAGCTCTCTTCCTATATCAAGTTTTCTCTTGATAGCGGTAACTCGATTTGGATCGCGCAGAAAGAGGGCCGAGCAAAAGATGGCAATGATTTTACCGATCCCGCTATTTTAAAGATGTTTCATGTTGAAGGCCGCAAGCAAAAAATCGCCTTTGCTGACTACATGACTGCGCTGAAAATTGTTCCTGTTTCCATCTCATACGAGAACGATCCGTGCGACATCGCCAAGGCGAAAGAGTTGTACGAGAAAGCGACGCATGGCCGCTATGAGAAAGGTGAGTTTGAGGATATCGAAAGCATCATACAGGGAATTGTTGGCTACAAAGGTCGAGTGCATGTCGCGTTTGGTGATGTGATTCAAGGTGCTTTTGAAACGCCAGAAGCATTGGCGCAAGAGATTGATCGTCAAATTCATGCCAACTACCACGTCTATCCGATCAACCGTCTGGCCGCTGGCCAAGAAAGTGCGGAGATTGCGCAAGCAGTGCGTCGTCAGCTAAGCGAGAAATTGCATCAACTCCCAGAGGGCGCCAGAGACTATTTGGTGGCGAGCTACGCTAACCCGGTCAACAATCAGTTACAAGCGGATTGCAGATAAGCTTTTAACCGTTCAAAACAAAAGTCGTCCAATTGGTCGGCTTTTGTTTTTTTAATTTCTCATCAACGTCATAATTTGTTTTAGCGAGCCACTGCGCCACCAAGGTTTAGCTCTTGTGGCCATTTGGATATGCGGTTACCCCCGAGGAAAATGTTGCCTTTGATGGTCATTTTATTGGGAAACTCGCTTAAGGCCGATCCGCCGATATACAGATTCCCTTCTACCACGATCCCTTCCGGTAGGCTTTTTAGCGGTGTGCGAATAACGCTGAGGTCACCTTTGACGACCAAGCCGTTGGGCAGCTTTTCCAGCGGCGTATCGGTCAAATTCAGGTAACCGCCAAGTTTCACCCCTGCTGGCCAGTTTTTGATTTGGCTACCAAGTAAGTTGGCATAGCCTTTTATTGAAGTACCGGCATAGACGGTCGTGAGCGTGCTGTTTCGCGCATCCAAGCTGCCTTGAAGATCGAGATCTCGTGGCAGTGCTTTGATCGCTGTTTTACCGATGTTGAGGTTGCCTTTGACTTTCAATCCGTCTGGCAGCGAGGTGTAGGGTTTGTTTCGCAGGTCTAAATTGCCGTAGTTATCCAGATGATTGAGGATCTGGTAATGGTCGAGTGCTTGCGCTTGAAGAGACAAGGGCAAGAGCAATAAAAAAGAGAGCAGAACAGATCGGGTCACGACAACATCCTAGTTTGAGAACAGTAGCGAGGTATCAGTGTACTCTACTCAGGTGAGAAAGGTGAAGGTAGCGGCAAATTGATTAGAATCTATTCGCCAAGTTGCTCTTTATTACTTTAGGAAAAACGGCCTTAATAAATAGCCAGATATAAAAACGAGCCTCATAGAGACTCGTTTGCATATAATTTAAACAAATTAGTATTATCGCGCTAAAGAACGACTTTTTAATTCAAAAATCAGTTTTTCTGCACTCACTTCAAACTTAAAGCGCGCTTTTAATTCGGTCGATTCAGAATTGAGTTCGCTGGTATTAAATTCAACGTTTTCATTCACCGACTTTGCCAACTCTAAATAACGCGCAAATTCTGCTTCCAGTAACTCTTTTGAACTTGCATAAATAGTGACGTCGGCAACGTCATCGCCTTCTTTAATAATGAAACCAATCTCACCAGCGCAGCCACAGGCCTCACACACGGCGTTTTCTTCTTTCTCAATGCTCATAACGAATCCTCACTTAAAAAAGGGATTATAGCGGACTCACTCGGTTTCTATCTAGTCAGATTAAGCGCAGTGAGCATAACCCGCTTATCATTTTAGCTTTTGTTAATGGATGACGTGATCTTTGTCAATTTTTGAACCGATTTAACCGTTTAGTAGTACAGTAAACCCGTCGCGTTAGTTGCACCTTTGAGAATTTTATTACAGTATCTCGTGATAAATAAATTTTACATAATCTATCGCTATTAAAAGATTATCCAAGCAGATAGAAAATCCAATTTGATAACAATATTTGTTGTTAATTTGGTTGCATATTCTGTGATTTGGATTTGCTCTTAGGCATGCCTCTGGCATTTATTGCAGAGTACCGTCATAAAAAGTAGGTAATTTTATTTTCGGTGTGCAGTCTAAGGGCCGGATCCCTAGTCGCGATGACCATTCCTGCTCCATACGTAGAGCAGGATGTATTTACAAAGAGTAGAGCTGAAAATATGCCAAAGCGTAGTAAAGAAGATACCGAAATCACTATCCAGAAAATCATGGATGCGGTTGTTGACCAACTTCTGAGATTGGGGTACGACAAAATGTCCTACACCACTCTTAGCCAACAGACAGGCATTTCACGTACGGGGATAAGCCACCATTTTCCAAAGAAAACGGACTTTACCTCGGCGCTGGATGGGCGGATTTTTAAGTTGTTTGTGGAGCACCTTGATTTCGATAAAGGACTGGGTGAGTTTTCTCATAGCTGGATAGCCGCACTGGAAAATGACCAATTCCGTGCCATCCTCCGTCTGCTGTTTCACCACATCGTGGCGGCAGAGCGTGCCCATGATTTCGCCGCCAATGGCATCGATCGTTTGTATAAAATGGTGGATAGCCAGTTTGGTGAGGGCAGTGAGAAAGAGCTGGAATGGCTGATAGGTAAGTCATTGATTCAGCTAAGTTAGTGGAATAAAAAAGCTCCGAGTTTCGGAGCTTTTTTATTTTCACGTTTACGCGTTATGCTGCGGCATGGACCAGTGGGAAGCCCAGAGTCGGATGCTGAGCTATCAGTGCTTTGTAGCCATAGACATTTTCAATTATGTCTGGCGTTAACGCTTGCCATGGCGCAGCGTCTACCGCAATTCTCCCTTGATGTAAGATGACCAAACGATCCGAATATTGTGCAGCGAGGTTTAGATCGTGCAAGACCACGATGACGGCCGCATTTTCCTCTTTGGCCAACTGACGCGCAATTGCCAACGTGTTGTGCTGGTGGGCAAGATCGAGTGCCGAAGTCGGCTCATCCAACATCAAGATTTTATCTTTCCCCGCTTGGTGTAATTGTGTCAGCACCCTCGCTAAATGGAGCCTTTGCTTTTCGCCGCCCGATAGCGAAGGGTAGACGCTTTCGGCAAGATGCAATACATCGGTCTTTTGCATGTAATCTTGGGCCAGTTGGCTGACTTTATGCTGCGGCAAACTTAAGGGGATCGCGCCCAGCTCGACCACTTCACGTGCCAGAAAAGGAAAGGTGAGTGCGCTGCTTTGCGGTAAAAGGCCGAGATGGCGGGACAATTCGGCGGGCTGCCATTGTGAAGCCGCTTTGCCGAAATATTCGATCTCATTTTGCGATGAAATTTCGCGGCATAACAGCTTGAGCAAGGTACTTTTGCCTGCGCCATTTGGACCGAGCAATGCGGTCACTTCGCCAGCTCGAAAATCAATATCGACTTTGTTTAGCACCACTCGAGAGCCAAATTTGACCTCCAGTTGTCGACCACTTAGCACGACATGTCCACTCACAGCATTTTTCCTTTTTGTTGCAGTAACAGATAGATGAAGAAAGGAGCGCCAATCGCCGCTGTGACAATACCGACAGGCAGTTCTGCGGGGGCTACTGCGATGCGTGCAATCATATCGGCAACTGTCAGCAGCAACGCGCCAAGCATCGCCGAAATAGGGATCAGCTTGCGATGGTCCGGCCCGGCGAGCATTCGGCCAAGATGAGGGATGACCAAACCGATAAAACCGACCGCGCCACAAATGCTGACCGTTACGCCGACGCCCACAGCCGCCAAGGTGATCAACCCTCGTTTGAGTGATTGCACCTCAATGCCAAGGTGTCTCGCCTCGGCCTCTCCGAGTAACAGCGCGTTGAGTGGCATCGCTTTGCGGGCAAAGTAACCATAAAGAATCAGCATAGTGACCAGGGCCAGCATGATGGATGACCAACTGGCGGCGGCGAGAGATCCCATCGACCATAACGAGAGATCGCGTAAGGTTTGATCGTCGGCGAGAAAATTGAGATAGCCAATTACCGCACCAGAAATGGCACTGATGGCGACACCCGCAAGTAGCATGATGGTGACTGACGTACCGAACTTGCTCGCGCCAATACGATAGACAAGCCATGTTGCGCCCGCACCGCCGAGAAAGCTAAACAGCGGCAAAATCGCCAAGTTCATCAACTGCGGATATAGGTGACTGACTTGAGAAAGGCCGACAATGGCTACGGCGCCGCCGAGCGCGGCACCGGCCGAGACGCCGATGATACCGGGTTCGGCTAATGGGTTACGAAACAAGCCTTGCATTACTACGCCACACAACGCGAGGATCGCGCCGACCAACATACAGAGCAAGGTGCGTGGCAGGCGGATCTCGCGGATCACGATGTCGATGTGCGCTGGTAAGTCGCCTAAATTAAGTAAGCTGTGGAAAGTGTCATTGGCGCTGATGTTCATCGGCCCGACGGTCACTGAAGAGACGGCGGTTGCAACTAACAGCAAGCTAAAAAAGCACAGCACTTGGGCAAGAGAAAGACGGCGTAACATGGTGATCACTAGTTGGTATAGAGAAGCTGATTAAGACGCTCAGCTTCGGCTAAGCTTTTTAGACCTAAGCCACCCACAAGGGCTGACCCATCGATGGTGACGATCTGTTTATTGATGCCTGCTGGGGTTGCAGCAAGTAGCGGTAACATCTTGATGATTGCATCCGGCCCGCCTAATTTTTCATAGCTTCGGCCGCTCACCAAAATCACATCGGGCTGCATTTCGACCATGGCCTCTGTTGACAGCGGTTTGTATGAGTTTAATTGTTGCGCGGCGGGGTTGATGGCACCAGCGAGCTTGATGATGGCATCTGGCGTAGTGTCATTACCAGCCACACTGGGTGCGCGACCATCGTGGATCAAAAGAAACAGCACTTTCTTTTTACTGCTTTCGGCCGGTTGATTACTGTTGAGCTTAGTTACTTGCTGGGCCACGATCTGTTTCAACTGAGAAGCTGCTTCTTTACGATCAAGTAGTTGAGCAATATCGTCGATACGCTGCATCAAGCCGTCGACATCAGCGTCGGTGTTGACCACTTTCACATCCACACCGGTGGATTTAAGCTGTGCTAGCACAGGTGCTGGGCCCATTTCATCGGAGCCGACGAGCGTGGTTGGGTTTAGCGCCAGTAATCCTTCAGCGGAAAGGCTGCGGTGATAGCCAATTTTGGGCAGTGATACCGAATCGGGTAGATGACTCGTCACATCGACGCCGACTAAACTTTTTTCAGCGTGGAGCGCAAAAACCAGTTCAGTTACGGCGCTGCCTGCGCTGATGAGGCGTTCCTCTGCGGTGGCGGTTTGGCTCACCATCACTGTGCCAAGCAGAGCGATGCTCGCAGCGATGGTTGTCAGTTGCTTTTTCATAGATGAAATCTCTTATTGCGGTGGTTCGGTAAGAAGCTGTGTTGCTTTAATGCCGCTCTCTTGAAGAAATCCGAGCAGCCTCACCAGATGTTGAATGTCGGCGGTTTTATCTGCGCCAATCACCACGGGTTTGTCTGAGTTTTTGCTTTCTTCAATTAAAGCGAGCGTAAAGTTGTCCCAATCGATGTAACGTTGGCCATTGATCGCCCAGTGTGGCTCGTCAGCTAGAATATTGATGGTCAACGACTGCTTTTCGACTGGCGCGACGGCGTTGGAATCGCTGCTCGGCAAGTCAACATCAATGGAATCGAGCTTGACAGCCGCGGTTAGCATCAAAAACACCATCACAATGAAGATGATGTCGAGCAGCGGAGTGAGATCGGGCGTCAAGCCATGCGAGTTGTCGGGTGGCGGCGCTTTGATCATTTCAGCTCCGTCGTCAGTTCGGTTGCTGTGCGCAGACCCTGTGGAGAAACGTGCTGTACGGCAACGCCTTCCAGCCACAAGTTGACGTAGTTGAGCGTGTGCTCCAGTTTCGCCATCACTCTATCTGCCCAAAGCCCAAGTAGCTGCGCCCCTGCAATTGCGGGCAGGGCAATCAATAGGCCAGCAGCGGTGGTGCGCATTGCGAGGCCAAGACCATCGGCGAGATCGTTGGGAGTGATATTACCGCTGGAAGCAGCGACGCCTTTAAACATCTCAATCAACCCCAGTACGGTGCCGAGCAGGCCAATTAAAGGGCTGAGCACGCCGATCAGAGTGAGCAAGCGTAAGCCAGAGTGAAGTTGATGGCGTTTTTCTTGTAGCCACATTCCAGCGGCATCTTCTCGTAAGGATTTCGCAAACGCGTGATGCGCCAGTAACATGGCGACCCCTTTGTAAAGCAGTGGACGCTTCAATGCTAGGCGTTCGGCCAACTGTTCAATGTGCAGGTTATTGGTGGGCGAAATAGTGTGCAACTCACGGCGAATGGCACGTTTGCCAACCCCAAGACTCAGCACGACTTGAATGGAACGCTCGATAAGGATCATCACCATCACGGTGGAACAAATGATTAGCGGCCAAGCCATTAGCCCAAGTTGGCTCTGTAGTTCATGTATATGTTGCATAGTTAATCCAATGAAAAACGAACGGGAACTCTGATGCGAGAAGGCATTCTTCTGCCGTTCTCAACGTGTGGAGAGAAGCGCCACGCTTTGGTCGCTTTTAACGCGGCGTTATCTAGCATCTCTGTGCCGCTGGAGGCGATCAGCACCGATTTGATCTGCTCGCCTTTTTCATCGAGCCAAATCTCAACCATCGCGGTGCCTTCGATGCCTCTTTTTTGTGCAAGACGAGGATACTTCGGTGGCACGGGCCTTTCGAGATAACTTGGTCTGTCGACCAGTACCGGTAAACTGCTCGCTCCTTGCGCGCTCTGCGCTGGTGTCGGTTTACTGCTCGGTTGTGGATCTTCAGCCACGGTTTGCTTTTCTTTTTTGGGCGGTACTTCTGTCTGCTCTGCTTGAGTTTCAGCCTTGTCCGTTGCCACTGTTGGCGTCTGTTTTGTTTTGACAGGCTGCGTTTCTGCTGGCGGTTTGATAGCCTCTTTCTTGACTGGCTTGTGCACTTTTTCTCGTTGAATGGGTGCTGGCTGAGGCTTTTTTGCCTCTTCGATCACTGGTTTTTTTTCGACGGGTGGATGTTGCGGCTCAACTTTTGCTGCCGGTGGCTGAGGCTTAACCGCAACAAGATTCACCGCCACGGAAGACGATTGATTTCCAGCGGTTGCAGCAAAGGCTTGCTTCTCATCTGCAACAAAAAGTATGGCAGCGTGCAGCACGAGAGACGCCATTCCTGCGAAGACATATCTAGGTAAATTCACAATGTTCATACTGTCCAATCAAGCTAACTGGGCGAGATTATTACCTACAATACAAATAATATCAATTATCAATTGCATTATCATTTGTCTGATTTTATCATTTGCCCAGTTTAAAGAATTAGACTCACCAAGCTTCACCTGGTGAGTAATAAGCGAGTAACGATGACGCTTAATTTAGAGAAGTACGATCAATCGATTCTTGGCGCGAACATCCCCGATCCACTGCGCTTTGCATTTGCACAAAAACACGCTGCGCACGCCGGCGGAGGAAGTCGCCCCCTAGCCGCGGACAAAATAAGTCCGACGTTCCAGCGGCTGATGTCTCAGCAAGAGAGCACCAAGCAAAAGCGTTGCCTTTATGTGCACATTCCATTTTGTCGCGTGCGCTGTACCTTTTGTAATTTCTTCCAAAATGCGGCTAGCCGTCAGTTGGTCGATAGCTATTTCGCCGCCTTGATGGCCGAAGTTGAACTCAAAGCGGCACAGCCTTGGACGCAAAACGGCGTGTTTCATGCTGTCTATGTTGGCGGCGGAACGCCAACAGACTTATCGCCGGAACAGGTCGAGCAGCTCGGCGCAATGTTGCGCAGCCGCTTTCCATTGGCGGCTGACTGTGAAATCACTTTAGAAGGCCGAATTAACCGTTTTAGCGATGAGATGTATCAAAGTGCGCTAAAAGGAGGTTTTAACCGTTTCTCCTTTGGCGTGCAGAGCTTTGATACTTTAGTAAGACGCAGCGCCAAACGCTTGGATGACAGAGAGCAAGTGCTTTCTCGCATTAGTGAGCTGGCTGGTTACGATGAAGCGCCCATCATTGTTGATCTGCTTTACGGTTTACCGCATCAAACTGAGCAAGTGTTGCAGCAAGATCTGCAGGATTTCATCTCAACCGGTGCGCATGGTTTAGATCTGTATCAACTGGTCGTTGGTGGCAGTGCACCAATGCTTAACTTAGTGGAAAAAGGCCGTTTGCCCGCACCCGCGACCACCGCAGAGAAAGCGTCTATGTATCAATTGGGTGTTGAGTTTATGCAAGCACATCACCTCAAGCAGCTCAGTGTAAATCATTGGGCAACGGATAATCGCGAGCGCAGTTTGTACAACAGTCTGGCAAAAACCTACGCTGAAGTGTTGCCAATTGGTTGTGGAGCGGGTGGCTCGATTGGTGGTTATGGTTTGATGCAAGAGCGCCAGCTTGATCGCTATCTCGAAGCGATGAGACAGCAACGTGTGCCCTTGATGCTGGTGACAAAGCAGCACCACTTAGAGCCAATTTTTTCAGCGTTAAAATCGGGTTTTGATCGCGGTGTGCTGCAAGCCTGCCAGCTAGCTGATTTTGCTGGAATAGATACGTTTGAGTATCTGCGTCCACTGTTTGAAGTTTGGCAGCAAAAAGGGTTAATTGAGCTGAATGGGCAGAGTCTGGTGCTAACGTTAGCCGGCAGCTTTTGGGCGGTGACACTCGCTCAAGCTTGCATCCAAGTACTAAGCTCTGAGTATCAGCAGCAACAGCAGATTTACGATATTGCGCTGTAACAACAGCGCAATTTATTGAATAAACCAAGAACTTTTGGAAGCAAAATGAACGAACTACAAGCAAAAGTCGCAGAACTGTTGCAACAAGAACCAACGCTGTTGCCGGGGGCAATGGCCGAACGCCTCAATGTGTCAGAGCTGGATGTGGTCAGTGCCTTGCCAAGCGACATGGCGGTAATGCTACCGGGTGAAATGGCTCAACCTGTATTAGAAAGTCTGGTCGATTTCGGCCCGGTGACGACGATAGTGCACGCTTTTGGTTCGATATTTGAGGTGAAAGCGCCGTTTCCCAAGGGAAAAGAAGCCAGAGGCTACTACAACCTGATGGGACGCCAAGGTGAGCTGCATGGTCATCTCAAGCTGGACAACGTTAAAGCGGTTGGTTTAGTGAGTAAGCCTTTTATGGGGCGTGAGAGCCACTATTTTGGTTTTTTCTCCCAGAGCGGGGAAAATATTTTTAAAATCTACCTTGGCCGTGATGAGAAGCGTGAGCTGATTCCACAGCAAGTGGAGCGTTTTAAAGCGATGCAAGCTGAGTTTGCAAAGTAACAGAATAAGAGTGAGGAGAAAGTCATGGATCAGCAGGTAAAACAAGAACGACTACAAGGCCGCTTAGAGCCGGAGATCAAAGAGTTTCGTCAAGAGCGTCAAACCTTGCAACTGGCGACAGTGGATAAAGATGGCCGCCCAAATGTCAGCTACGCGCCTTTTGTACAAAACCAAGAAGGCTACTTTGTGCTGATTTCGCAAATCGCGCGTCATGCCCGCAATCTCCTAGAGAATCCACAAGTCTCTTTGATGATGATCGAAGATGAAGACTCTGCAAAGCAGCTGTTTGCGCGTAAACGCCTGACGTTTGATGCGGTTGCCAGTGTGGTGGAGCGCGATAGCCAACTTTGGCAGCAGGTGATTGGTCAGATGCAAGAGCGCTTTGGTGAAATTGTTGCAGGCTTGAGCCAACTGGAAGATTTTGTCTTGTTCAATTTAAAAGCTGAACGGGGTTTGTTTGTCAAAGGCTTTGGTCAAGCATATCAAGTGTCTGGTGAGGATTTGGTCGATTTTGTTCATTTGCAAGAAGGGCACCGCCAGATCTCTAATGGCTAAGCTCAACGCTGGTAAATATTCATGATTTTAAGGGAGTTAGTTATACTGACTCCCTTTTTTATCGGTTGGAGAGACCTTGTGAAACCCGTCAGTAAAGTTATGGCAGAGCTCTGTTATCCGTTTATTTATGAACAGAGTCCGGTGTGTGATTTTGAAATTGCCGCAGATGAACTCTGCTGCCGAGTTGGCCTCGTCCTGAGCATGCAGCCGCTCGACCCACTGGTGCGACAGGTGCTGAGCCGACTGCAAGCGAACATCTATCACCTTAACGGTTCAGTACGTGGCAAGTTAGCGATCAGCGAAGAGGATGTTGAGGCGTTGACTGCCGACTATGACGCGCTGCGTGAAGCCTTGTCCGGTGGTTTCGCTGGATTTGTGCTGCCGGGTGGTCATCCGGTGTCGTCGCAATTGCACCTGTGCCGTTGTCAGGCAAAAAAAGTAGTGAGGGCCTTGGTTGCGATTGAACACAGTGGCCTGAAGTCGCCTGCGCCAATCCTGTTTCGCTATGGCAATTTACTGGCCAATGTGATGTACGCGCTTGCCTCGTACACCAACCAAGTTAACCAAGTGGAAGAGACGGAGTTTGTGAGTAAAAGCTATCCGATGCCGAAACGACAGTGATGAATGCAAGTTAAGGAAAGAGGAGGCGGATTATACCGCCTCTTTGGATTTTTCAAGCGCTCGCGCACCGCGCAGCATGGCTTCCACCAATTCACCAGCATTGAATTTTTCCAGTGCCTCATGCGCGCCAACTTGATGGGCACGATCGACACAAATTTCACTCGATAGTGAGGTGTGCAAAATACGATAGGAGCGATTAAGCGCCGGATCGTTTTGTACTTCAAACGCCAGTTTCGTAGCCATCCAAACCCGGCATTTCAATGTCGCTGACCAGCAAGTCAACCGGACGACCCCGTTCGGCTTCACGGCGCATTAATTCCAGTGCATCTGCGCCGTTTTTGCAGATTTGGTAAGAGATATTGATGCTGTCCAACGCATCGCTTAACTGCTTGCGGGCAATCGACGAGTCATCTACCAGCAAGATGCTTAGTGCTTTGAGTCGTTCGCGTTCAATGTCGGTGAGCATTGGAATCTTCGTGTTTTCATACTGCGGGTAAATTTTTGATAGCAGCAGTTCGACGTCCAGCATCTGCACAATTTCATTGTTGTAACGGGTGATACCGGTGACAAACACATTGTGTCCGGCACTGGCGGGTGGCGTCTCGATGGAGCGCCAATCGCAGTCGATGATCTTCTCAATCGAACGAACCATGAAGGCCACGACGGTGCGCAGACAGTCCGTGACGATCAAATAGCTATTTTTGTATTCCGACTTATCAATCGGGCGAAAACCAATCGCCGCCGACATATCGATGACTGGAACGGTCAGGTTACGAATCGTCACAGTGCCGATGACGTGGCGGTGTGAATAAGGAATTTGCGTGGTGGGCAAATATGGCACGATCTCCCGAACTTTGAGCGTACCAATAGCGAAATTCTGCTTTAGTGTCAGCTTAAACACCAGCATTCCCTGCGATTGATTTGCCTTACTAGGGGCTTTAGCCATACTGTTACCTTGCTTAACGTTATTTTTTACTGTCAATCTTACTGCATAATGGCTCACCTTCAAGGGATATCGACGACGAAAGTGCGATAGAGCTATCTCATCAGCAATTAATGACCCGATTGAGGACTTCAGGTAAACTTGCGCACTTTGACATTTTTGAGGGGAATAGCATGGCCCAAACAGCAGCGGCGTTGCACATTTTGGTGAAACACAAAGAACAAGCGGAAGAGATCATTGCGCAACTAAAAAAAGGGGCAAAGTTTCACGTACTCGCTAAAAAGCACTCCCTTTGCCCATCCGGTAAACGCGGTGGTGATTTGGGTGAGTTTAAACGCGGCCAGATGGTTCCTCAGTTTGACAAAGTGTGTTTCAGCGGCGAAGTGCTCACACCACATCTGGTAAAAACCAAATTTGGCTGGCATGTGGTGAAGGTGCTGTATCGGACGTGATATGAGTTAAGCTTCGCTAGTCATCTCCTGATTGAACAGAGCGTTTTAGGGCAAAATATGGATGTTATTCTCTACAGTGCGAAAGGCTCCAACAGCTCGGAGCGAGTGGAATGGGTGCTGAATTACAAGCAAATCGCCTACCAGCGGGTAGAAGTGAGCAACGATGCGCTTGCTGGCAGTTATCTCAATATCAATCCTTTTGGCTACGTGCCGGCATTGTCAGTGGATGGCGAGATTTTCTCAGAGTCCATGGCGATTATTGAGTACCTTGAAGAATGTGGCGACAATTGGCTTTTGCTCGGGCGAACACGCAGTGAAAGAGCCCATGTCCGACGAGTATGCGAGTACGTTAATGCCAGTATTCACTCACCACAAAATAGAACGGTGTTGGCCTTTTGGCGGCCTGAGCTGGGCGATAGAGAAAAGCGGGTCTTGCGTGGGCAGTGGATTATGCGCTGCCTAGAGAAATTGCGTGCAGCTCTGTGCTGTGATTCAGGCTATGCCATCGGTCATCACTTCTCGCTGGCGGACATTTTTGTCGCATCAATCTACAAAAAAGCACGGCAACATGGTTGTGTTGAGGACGAGTTTTACCGCAATCATCTGCTGCATTTAAGAGCCGATAAGAAGATCGCGGAGTCAGAGCCACGTCCTTAGGCGCTACTTCGCACAACCGATTGTTAAGAGTGCACTGCATTTGTAACACGATTGAGCATCGAACGCAGACTACCTAAAGCGATCACTTTGTGAAAAGGAATGATCGCCAGCAGGTAAAGATAACCAATCCAAGTGTGGGTATTGACTAAAGTCGAGAGCGTAAACTTTCCGGGCGCATGTTTGACGATGGAAAGAGAGACACGCATGTGCTTATCTTCCGTGGTACAGATGATCTCGTCTGCGGTGAGTGACTCGACGTGATGCAAACCGATACCTTCGCCTTCTCGAAGTTGTTGTGCATTCAGCGCAACTTTACCCGCCGATATAGCAAAACCAAACGGTTTTACCAGCGCATTTCTCAGCGCCATGAGCTTTTCGACACTCTTTGGCAAATGGCCAAAAACATCGACATAGACTTCGCTTGGTGTGCGGTTGGTGTCTGCGATTTCGAAGCGCAAAGCGTCACTAAACCCTCTTTTCTGTTGACGGCCAAACAATGAACTCTGGCTCGGTATAGGGACAGAGTGTATCTGCGTCATAGTAGCTCCTTAAACAGTAGTTTTATTTCTCTTCTCACTTCTGCACCGCCAATTAGCGCCAGTAATATCAAGCCGCCGGGCACCAGTATTAACATCAAAATCGGACGCATAACATAAGAGAAGAGAAAGATCCCAGGTAAAAATATAACCCATTGAACAATCTTTAAGATCAGGTTTTTGATTAGAGGTTGCATAAAACTTTTCCAATAAAGTGAGCGTGCTCATTTTATAATTGAGCGCGCTCAGTTTGTCAACTCTGGTCAGGAAAGGTATCATCTTTCCTAAAGAGTTTGAGATGGATAAAGCATGAGTAAGCGAGATCAGACAAGAGAGCGTATCCTAGCCGCTGCGTGGCAACTATTTGAAACACAGGGGTATCAAGAAACCTCAACACGGCAGATTGCAAGAGAAGCGGGTGTTGCCGATGGAACCGTGTTTAGCCATTTTGCGACTAAACTGGCTATTTTACGCGAAGGTATGATGAAGCAGTTGTCGCTGCTTGCGCAGCAGGGTGTGTCGAATCCATCGCTCGATCCTTTTGAGCTCGGTATACAGTTTGCGCGAGTCTATTACAGCTACTATTTTGCCAATGTTAATTTGAGCCGCGCACTGCTCAAAGAAGTGCTGTGGGATATGGACTACTATCAATCGTTCAACCAAACTTTGTTTGCGACGATGAGTTTGCCTGACACGTTGAGAGACAAAATTCCTTTACTATTGGATTGCTACTTCATGACACTCGTGACTCATCTGGGTAAGCCGGAGCCTGATCTGGAAGAGGCGTTACAAGCCCTGACTAGTAAATATCAATGCTTACTGGCGCAATGAATCATGGAGATTAATACTCTGGATTGATGATTTACTTGGATTAAGTTCACAAATTTGATGTGATGCATCTCAGTGTTATTTTGCTCTCAAGCCTAATTTCAAATACTTATCATTAGATTGTCTTTCCAAAATGAAACGTGAATTTCCTGTTTTGTTGTTTTAAAACAGTAAGATAGAATTCTTTTTCTATATGCTCTCGTTTCTCCATGACTGTAGGAAGGATGATAGTTGGCTACTTGGCCAATTTCTACGCCCTGTGTTTCCTCCCGTTTGTACATTCACTAGGTGGATGGCGAATAGCCAGTTCGCTCTATAATTTTCTTCAGGCGCACCGAAGCGATATGGCGATACGCAGTGTCGCAAGGTGCAACGTGAAAGGAGAGTGAAAATGGCTTGCTTAAACAACGAGCAAAAACGAAAAGGCAACGTGATTTTGCACGCTTTCGACTGGCGCTATGATGAGATTGGCGCTCAAGCAGAAAAGATCAATCAAATGGGTTATGCCTCGGTGCTGGTATCACCACCGCTGCGTAGCGCCAAATCCGCAAAATGGTGGCAACGGTATCAGCCACAAGACTATCGTGTTATCGACAACTTTCTCGGCAACACCGAAGATTTCCGCAATATGGTTCAAGCTCTTGAAGCGGTTGGCGTTCGCGTTTACGCCGATGTCGTCTTTAACCATATGGCCAACGAAGCCAAGCAACGTCGCGACTTGAGCTATCCAGCTAAATCTGTGCTGGAAGAGTACATCAGCAACGCTGAGTACTTTGAAAAGCAGCGCCTGTTTGGTGATCTTTCGGAGCCGTTATTCACCGAGAATGACTTTGTTGAAGCGTTCGGCATCCAAGACTGGAAAGATAAATGGCAGGTGCAAAACGGGCGGATCTCCGGTGGCCCAAGCGATCCGGGTCTGCCGACGTTGCGCGTACATGAGCATGTGATTGAACAGCAGCGTAACTACCTTCGAGCATTGAAAAAACTTGGTGTGAAAGGTTTTCGCATTGATGCAGCCAAGCACATGACCTTGGAGCATATTAAACAAGTTTGGACGGATGAAATTACTGAGGGGATGCATATTTTTGGTGAGATCATTACCGATGGAGGGGCGACTCAGGAGGAGTATGAACTTTTCCTACAGCCTTATTTGCAAGAAACGCGTTTGGGGGCATACGACTTTCCGCTCTTTAGTACGCTATTCAAGGCTTTCTCAGAAAAGGGCAGTTTCAAAAGCCTGATCGATCCTTACTGTTTTGGCCAAGCACTGTCTAAACGCAGGGCGATAACCTTTGTAGTAACCCACGATATTCCCAATAACGATGTGTTTACCAATTTGGTGATGGATGAGACATCCGAATGGTTGGCTTACGCTTATATCCTTGGCCGTGATGGTGGTAGCCCGTTGATTTATACCGATCTCGACACCAGTGAAATGAAAAATGCTTTAGGAGAAACCGCGCTGGCTGAACGTTTGGCGCGATGCCAAAATGGCGAAAATGATTGCATTTCACAACCGATTCCACGGCGAAGAGATGGAGGTGTTGGAGGGCAATGACGACATGCTGCTATTTCGTCGTGGTCAAGAAGGCTTTGTGGTGATTAATAAGTCGAGTCGCAAACAGTCGGTTTCTATCCCTAGCAACGCGTCCTTAACGGATGTGCTGACTGGAAAACGTTACAGTTCAAGTAGAGGCCGAGTTGATTTCACCATCGACGCGAAAACCAGCTTGATGATGTGGTAAGAAAACGGCGAAGCTTAAGCTTCGCCGCCTTTTATGGTGAGTAAAAGAGTTAAACGATGAATTTGTTCAAGATCGTGTCTTGTTCACGGACGTTTTCTACCTGAACTTGCATCGCAATGTTGGCGCTCTCTGCGAGTTCAGATACCTGTACGGAGAGATCTTTGATCTTCACCGTGTTGTTGTTGATCTCCTCTGCAACTAAGCTTTGCTCTTCAGCGGCTGAAGCAATTTGAATATTCATATCGCTAATTTGCTGAATGGCGCCGCGAATACGCTCAAGTGCGCTATTGGCTTCTTGCGCTCTTGCCACGGCGTTGATCGCAGTGTCTTTACTTTGATTCATCGCACTTGCCACTGAATTCGCGCTGCTTTGCAGCTTCTCAATCATGCTGCGAATTTCGGTTGTTGATTCCTGAGTGCGCTGAGCTAGGGTGCGCACTTCATCTGCAACCACGGCAAACCCACGTCCAGATTCGCCTGCACGTGCCGCTTCAATTGCCGCGTTTAGAGCCAGCAAATTGGTTTGATCGGCAATGTCATTGATCACTTTTAGAATGGTTTCGATATTCGACGTGGCCGACTCGAGCACTTGTACCTCTGTGACCGCTTCGTCAATGCGGGTAGAGAGTTCATCGATCGCTTGAGTTGTGTCGTTGACAATGGCCGTGCCATCGACAGTGGCGTCATCGGCATCTTTCGCCGCAGAAGCTGCACCTTGTGCGTTAGAAGCGACATCAGAAGCGGTGGTCGCCATCTCATGCATCGCGGTGGCAAGTTGTTCGAGCTCACGCAATTGCTCTTGCATCGCAGCAGCAGACTCTTGTAAACCGACGGAGGTGTTTTCTGACCCATGTAAGATTTCAGCTCCAATCGCTTTAGACTGCTTAATGAGCTGCTGCAAATTGCCCGTAAAGGCATTAAAACCACTGGCCAGTTTTGAGAACTCTTGGTCTGTATTGGTATCTAGACGTTGAGTTAAGTCTCCATCGCCAGAAGCAACATCTTGAATCGCTGTATTGAGGTCATCAAGTGGACGCATCAAAGAGCGGATCAACACCAGCAAAACTGCGATACTGATAATCAGTGCAATCAAGGTATAGATGATGGAGCTGTTGCGTAATTGGCTGATCGATTGGTAAGCAATGCTTTCATCGAGTACCACGCCTACATACCAGTCTTCCCCAGGAACAGCAGAAAAATCAAGAGTATAAGACGTACCATTCAACTCAACTTTCTGCGGTTTGTCGGTAATTTGCACGTTTGGCATGTATTCCGACATGGGTTTGCCGTTTTTCTTTGTCTCTGGGTGAGCGATGGTGGTGCCGTCTTTTGCGACGATGAATACGTAACCTGCATCAAACAGTTTTACTTGGTTCACCAATTCGGCCAAACCCGCTAAACTCACGTCGTAAAAAATCGCGCCAATAAACTTGCCGTTGTCGCGTACCGGCGTCGCGATGGAGACAAGAATTTCATTCGTCGCCGAGTCGGCATACGGTGCGGTAATGATCAGTTTTCCGGCATTCTTCGCATCTTTATACCAAGGGCGAACACGAGGATCCCAAGTTGGCCCTGGGTTCCAGTTTGGGTCGTTGTTAATGTTCGAGCCATCTTTTTCAAACCCCAACCCCGCGAGCAGGAAGGTATTTTTAACCACTGGGCGGGTAATGACGTCGGAAATGTGTTTTGGTGAGAGGTCGGTTTCCATCATACTGGTTGAGTAGGCGGCGATGGCTTTTCTGCCGTTAATTTCAGCCGCAACCGTATTGCGAACCCCATCAACAATTTCAGTGACACTGGCTTCGACTTGTTTGGTCAGTTCGTCCTGAACAGTAAAATATTGCTTTGCGGTTAGCAAAGAAACAGTCACGAGCAGCAGTAATGAAGAGGCTGCAACAATTTTATGGCTAAATTTCATCCTGTGTCCCTCAGTTTGGTTAAGTAACCAACTACTTATAATTTTATAGTTAATAAAGTACCGTTCATCCAGTTATTTATTTAGTAATATCTAATTTATAAAGTATTTTTTGTCCGTAAAAAAACGAAGGGGGAACCCTTCGCTTTTTCTATCGTTAGTTAGACAGTAAAACGGTTGAGAATATCGTCTAATTTACGCACGTTGTCCGTCTGTACTTGCATCGCTTGGTTGGCATTTCGCGCTTCACCTGCTACCTGTGTAGAGAGATCTTTGATGTTGACGGTGTTGTTGTTGATCTCTTCCGCAACCAAACTCTGTTGCTCAGCAGCGGAGGCAATTTGCATATTCATATCGGTGATTCGCTGAATCGCATCACGGATACGTTGTAGAGAGTTACGTGCCAAGCTGGCTTTTTCTACTGCATCAACTGCGCTGCTTTTACTCTCTTTCATTGCACCAGCGACAGAAGATGCGCCCGATTGCAGTTGCTCAATCATATTGCGAATCTCGGTCGTAGACTGTTGAGTTCTTTGTGCCAAGGTACGAACTTCATCGGCAACCACGGCAAAACCACGCCCGGATTCACCTGCTCGGGCCGCTTCAATTGCGGCGTTAAGTGCCAGCAAGTTGGTCTGGTCGGCAATGTCGTTGATGACTTTCAAAATGGTTTCGATATTGGCAGTCGCGGACTCCAATCCCTGCACCTCTTCAACGGCCATATCAATACGTTGCGACAGCAGGTTGATAGAATCGGTTGACTGATTGACCACGTTAGCGCCTTGTTGTGTGGCGTCGTCGGCTTCTTGAGCGGCGGCGGCTGCACCTTGGGCATTGTTCGCCACTTCGGTTGCGGTGACCGCCATCTCATTCATGGCAGTGGCCAGTTGTTCCAGCTCTTGCAATTGCTCACTCATGGCTTCTGCCGAACCTCGAGCACCGCTTGCCGTCAGCTCCGTACCGTGGCGAATTTCTACGCCGATCTCTTTGGACTCAATAATTTGCTTTTGCAGATTGGCGGTAAAGGTATTGAAGCCTGCTGCAAGTTGTGAAAACTCTTGATCGGTATTGGTATCAAGGCGATGAGTCAGATCTCCGTTGCCCGAAGCCATATCTTGGATGGCTGCGTTTAATGCATCCAGCGGGCGCATTAAGAAACGGATCAGCATGGTAAGCGCGGTCAAGCTAAGGATTAAGGCTATCACCGCATAAATCATCGAGTTGTTGCGCAGTGAGTTAACCGCAGAGAAAGCGATGTCTTGATCGACAATTGCACCGATATACCAGTTTTCACTTGGGATCTTGCTAAACTCAACCAGATAGCGAGTGCCGTTGAGCTCAAACTCTTGCGAGCCTTCTTTGAGCTGTACTTGTGGCAAGTAACTCGATAACTTCTCGCCGTTGTTCTTTTGCTCTGGGTGAGCAATAGTGGTGCCATCGGCGGCGACGAGGAACAGATAACCTGCATCAAACAGGTTAACTTGGTTAACTAGATTAGCCAAATTTGTCAGTTTCATGTCATAGAACATGGCGGCGACGAAACGGCCATTCTCTTTTACTGGCGTACCGACCGAAATAATCACAGTTTTGCTCGACACATCCACATAGGGGGCGGTGACGATGAGCTGATTTTTGTTTTTGGCATCGATGTACCAAGGACGCTTACGAGGATCGTAATCCGGACCTGCTTCCCAACCATCGTCATTTTCTACCACGAAACCATCTTTTTCATAACCGAAACCCACCGCAAGAAAGCTGGATTTCAATTTTGGTTTCTCAAGGATGGTTTTGACGTAGGCTTTATCGGATGGCGAAATCTCGATCACTTCGGTGGTGGACTGAGCCAGCATCTTACGTGCTTCCATCTCTGAAACCACGGTATTGCGCACACTGCTTATCATCTCATCTAGGCTTTTAGTTACGTGTTCTTCGATGGTGCTGCGAACAGTGTAAATTTGCTTAAGTGACAGCAAGGATATAGTCACTAACAGCAGCGCAGAAGAGGCTGCTACAACTTTATGACTGAATTTCATATAAATCCCCTAACTTAATTCCAGCAAGCTTTGTAATTTTTAATAATTGTAGAAGTAATATCGGCGTTTGCGCCGTATACCTAAGTACAATTTGTTACTTTTTTCCAAGCTAGGCAAATATTTGTAGATGTCAGTCCTCTTTTTGTGACTTTGATGGCTTTCTTTTGCATCCGATTGAATATTAGCGGATTGATATTAAAGAAGTGTCACAAATATGAGATGCATTAATGTCTCAAATGCAAGAAAGCCTCGTATGAAACGAGGCTTTCTCTAAGGTAGTACGGGCTAGAAAATGAGATGCGCCACGCCAGCAATAATTGGCAGAGTGATCAGTGTGCGTAGAATAAAAATTACGAATAGCTCAACGATATTGACCGGAATCTTGCTGCCGAGCAGTAGCGCGCCCACTTCAGACATATAAATCAGTTGGGTGACCGACATGGCTGCGATGATAAATCGAGTCATCTCGTTATCAATAGAAGCCGCCAAAATGGCTGGGATGAACATATCGGCAAAACCAACAACAATGGTTTCAGAGGCGGCAACGGCTTCTGGGACACCCAGTAGCTCTAGGAAAGGAATGAACGGTTGACCAAGAACAGAAAATACAGGTGTGTATTCAGCAATGATCAATGCCATGGTGCCTAATCCCATAACGACGGGTAGCACTCCAAACACCATATCCACCGCGTTGCGAATACCTTCAGCAACCACAGATTTTACCGACGTCACTTTGCCAGCTCGATCTAGAGCCAGTTCCATGCCCCAGCTAAATGAGGTATGGCCTGCTGGCACGGCATTGGCGTCAGCGTGCGGTTCACTACCATCAATATAGCGATCTTTCTTCATGCTCAGTGGTGGTAAGCGAGGAATGATGATAGCGGCAACAATGCCTGCGAGACAGATAGAACCGTAGAATGGCAAAAACAGGTGTTCCAGTTTCACTTGGGCAATCACGACCAAACTGAAGGTGATCGATACCGCTGAAAAAGTGGTGCCTACAACCGCAGCTTCGCGCTGAGTGTAAAACTTACTTTCATACTGCTTACTCGTGAGCAGTATTCCCACACTACCATCGCCAAGCCAAGAAGCCATACAATCAATGGCACTGCGACCTGGTAGGTTAAATATAGGACGCATCACTTTGCTCAAAAGAGCGCCAAACAGCTCCAGCAAACCGAAGTTGAGCAGTAGTGGCAGTAGCATGCCCGCAAAGATAAATACCGCAAACAGAGTAGGCAGAAGGCCAGTTAGGACTAAACCACCAGTATTTTCTTCCCAGATTGCTTTTGGTCCAACTTGAAAGAAAGTCATCACCACGGCTGCGCCACCCAAAAGGCGAACGACTAGCCACAGAGAGCTTGGGTTGAACAGTCCGTTGAGAAACGTATTGTTGACGATTTTCGCTGGCTGGAAAAGTTTGGTAGCAAGAGAGGCCACAGCCATAAAAGCGATAATTGCCGTCACGAGAGCGACAAGATGATCGCCCAATAAAGCCGGCACTAGCTTGGCTAAAATCGCCACAGGGATAGTGAGATCACCTTGATAGCTGATTGGAGCCATAAAAAGAAGTAGGCCAATAAGCGAAGGAATGAAAAATTTCCAAAAGTTGTTTTTTCCGGCCACTTCACCGTTGGTTAGCGTGGCAGTGTTGGTGTTTTCTGTCATACGTTTCTCATGTTACTACTAGTCAATACTTCCATTTCTGGAGAATAGATATTCACTAAACGTCTGTGTTTAATCACAGAGTTCGCGAGAGTACTCGCAAACGCACCTCGATGCAATACTATTCAACAAAATACCCTAAATATTCAGGCGTAACATCCGATGTGCGATATGAAATCAGAGTATTGTATTGACTATGTGTCAAATGTTAGGAAATTGTATCATTTTGAGTGTGGAGAGCTTCAATTAATGCAAAAATTTGTGATTTCGTCTGTGTGAAGAAGCCAAAAAATAATCGATAACTCTGTCAAAGAACCTTGTTTCGATTTATGTATAGGTAGATCCAGTAGGCGAACGCGATGGTAATAGCCAGACTGGCGGGGAAAATTAATGCGTAAAGTTGATAATGAAGGAAGCTAACAGCGCCAACTGAGCCGCCGAGGAGAAAGCCGCAGAATATGCATAGGAACAATTTGGCTTTGCGCTTATCAAACTGCTGACCGCGTAAGCTTTCGCCAATCATGATACCGAGATCGGTTATCACCCCTGTCATATGCGTGGTGCGCACCACCGCGCCGCTGAAGGTGGTGATCATGGCGTTTTGCAATCCACAAGCAGCAGAGGCTAAATATTGGCCGTAAATATGACCATTCACCAAAAAACCGAGTGACATGATTAATAAAAAACCTTCAATACAGAGCGCCACACCGTAGCGACGGCCGAGTTTTAATGCGCTGCTTTCGATAAAAAAGCCGCTGAAGGTGGAGCCTAATAAAAAGCTGACGATAATCAGCACCAAGTGAAAAGTATCGCTGGTGTTTGTGATAAAGCTGCTGCCGAGCAACGTCACCGTACCGGAGAGGTGTGAAATTGCTTGGTGTTGAAATCCCATTAGACCAATAGCGTTCACGCAGCCAGCCAACAGTGCCAGTAAGAAGGCACCAAATTCAACCCAACGAGGCAATCTTGAAATCACGGTCATCTCTCTCAAAGACTAAGGTGGTGATTATAGCGCTGCGTGCGCTAAGTTAAAGTGGTACGAGCTGTGGGTGGTTGATCCTTCTCAAGTAAATTTTAACTTTTATATAAAAATTTGAGTGAAAAGTCATTCCACGTGACAGAAACGAGTCAAAGCATGTTCCGTCCTCTTTCAACTTTATGTTGCTATCTTGATCATGGAGAAAAATATCTTTAAGGTCTGCTTAACTCAGTTTTGCCCAGTAGAAAGATGAAAAGACGCCGACTGCCGATCCCTTTGATTTTACTCGTACCAATCGCGATGTTAGCGGTAGTGATTGTAGCGGGCATGTACCGCTTTAGCCTCACTGACGACGACATCATGGCAAAGTTTTCCCATCAACAGATGGAACGTGATGCGCTGCTTTACGCTTGGCTTGGGATCTCGACGCCCAATCCTTTGACTCTCAATGTGCCCGAAAGCAGAGCGTTTGCTTTTATTGATGAGTATGACAGCGCCAATCGGCTCGCTTCTGGTCAGTATGACGCAGGGGCGGAAAGAGGCCGCGTGACACTATTTACCCAATTTAAGCGGGATCTCCGTTCAGATGAAGAGATCTGGTTTAGTGCGCCATTTATGGTCAGTAATCAGGGAAGTGGTCGTTTTTACTATTTGGGGTTGTTTAAATATGACCCGCAGCCACGACGAGTCATTATGACTGACTCCATTCTTCTTGGTGATCGTATCGAGCTTGAACAATCAAAACTTGGCGACAATAAGTATATCGAAGTGACGTTTTTGCAACATGCGGCGCAAAAATCCTATATAGAACAGCCGCTTGACAGAGTGACACAGCGATATGAACGAGTGGGAAATAAACTCAAACAATCTAAATAATCATTTTTAAACGACTTTTTGTGCTAAAAATGGCAATTTCATGGTGATTTCTCAATAAGAAATGCATAAGCTGTAAAGCCTGTTTAGCAGGAGATAGTAAGACCGTGTCTTCCCAAGTAATTAATAGACGTGTTTCTCAACGCAGTAGTGGTAAGAAGTGGATAATCTTCTCTCTACCGCTGGTGGCAATTATCGGTATTGCCGCGTCATTACCCCAATCCAACCTCACTCGCACGATTGATCTCAATTTACCTGAGACGAGCCAAGTGGTTGAGTCGCTGTTCGTCAACAAGTCAGACGGTTGGTTGATTCCTCCCAGTTTTGAATACCAGATAAAAAGTGGTGATAACCTCAGCACTATTTTTACCCAGCTTGGTTTTGGCTACGCTGAGATGATGAAAGTGATGGAAACCGATTTAAACTATCTGGCACTTGATACCTTAAAACCCGGTAATACGCTGAGATTCTGGAGAAATGAAGAGACTGGCGTGCTCAATAAAATGGAGTTGGAGTTCAGCATCGCAGACAAAGCGGTTTATGTACGCAACAGTGACGGAACTTTCGATTTTGAGCAGGTTAACCTTCCCGGCGAGTGGCGTCAGCAACCGCTGACAGGAAACGATTGATGGCAGCTTTTCTACTTCGGCCAATCGCCTGGGATTAAGTAGTACAGAAATTGATCAAGTAGTGTCTTTGTTAAGAGAGAAGTTGAATTTCACGCGAGATCTACGCGCTGGTGACAAGTTTGAAGTCGTGCGGCGGATGCAGTACATCGATGGTATTGACAGTGGCAAGCGCCAGCTAGAAGCGATCAAAATTTACAACCGTGGGCGTGAAATCAGCGCTTATCTGCACACCGATGGGCAGTTCTACGACGCCAAAGGGCAGAGTTTGCAACGCGCCTTCCAGCGTTATCCCGTCGCCCGCAATTGGCGTTTGAGCTCGCAGTTTAATCCACGTCGCTTGCATCCTGTTACTGGGCGTGTGGCCCCGCATAACGGAACCGATTTTGCCACGCCAATTGGTACCCCAGTGATGTCGACAGGCGATGGGACTGTCATCATGGTGCGTAATCATCCATTTGCCGGCAACTATGTAGTGGTTGAACACGGCAGCAAATACAAAACTCGTTATTTGCATTTAAGTAAGATCTTGGTGCGAAAAGGGCAAAAAGTGTCGCGTGGGCAAAAAATTGGTTTGTCTGGTAACACGGGGCGTGTGACTGGGCCACATCTTCACTATGAATTGTTGGAGCATAATCGCCCGGTTGATGCGATGAAAGCCAATATCCCAATGGCCAGTTCGGTGCCAAGTAAGGAGATGAAATCTTTCTTAGCAACGGTGAAAGAAGTGGATTCAATTTTGCATGAGCAGACCTCACAAGCGATATGATCCAATTACGATCAAACAAACAGATCAAAGTGAACCCGCTTTGATCTGTTTGAAACGATTTTCTGTTTAGGCGCTGCGTGCGTTCTGTGCCTGCAATCTAGCAATAATTTCCTGAGGTTTTTGCGGTTTGGAATAGTAGTAGCCCTGAATTCGCTCACAGCCCATCTCAATCAGTTTGTTCAACTCACTTTCTTCTTCAACCCCTTCGGCGACCAGATCGACATTGAGTTGGCTAGCTAATTGAATAATCAACCAAACAACACGTTCGGCGGTTTGGTTGCTGAGCATATTGCGCACAAAACTGGCATCAATTTTTATGGCATCAATAGGGTAGCTATAGATGTAATTCAAGCTAGAATAGCCCGTACCAAAGTCATCCAGTGCGATTTGAAAGCCTTTCTGCCGTAGTGCATCAAGCAAAAGTAGCTCTTTTCCAGATTGAGTCAGTAAGACCGTTTCAGTTAGCTCGATAACAAAATCTTTCGGATGGTGGTGATACTTGCGCATCATCGAATCGAGAAAAGCCAAATAGCGTTGGTCGTTGACCAGCTCATAAGCTGAACAGTTAACTCCGAGTTTGACTCGATAGCCTAGCTCATTTTCCAGCCACACTTTACTTTGACACGCCAACTCAATAATGCGTTCGCTTAACTGAGTAATTAAGCCAGACTGTTCTGCAGCATCGATAAATTCAACGGGTGATACTGCCCCATACTCAGCGCTGTTCCAGCGAGCGAGCACTTCAAAATAGTCCCAGCGTTTGTTATTGACATTAACAATGGGCTGAACCACGACATAAAATTCCTCGCTTTGTTCGACAGGTAAGGAGAGTTGCTCGCGGATAGCTTCAATCAATTGTGATTTACGGTGGTAGTGCGCACTGAGATGTGTATCGTAACTGCGTATCCGTTCTTGAGGATTCTTCTTACACTCTTTCATCGCCAAGGTAGCGTTGAGGATCAGTTTCTTCACCGCTCATCACTCGTTTGTTGACTGCTTTTGCTATGCCCATACTGACATCAAAACTGACATGGTTACATTTATCTTGATACCCAGATGAGAGGCTGTGCAAAATTTGTTGGCAGACATCTTCTGCCTGTACTGCGAAAGTAATAAGAGCAAACTCATCGCCAGAAATTCGATAGGCCAACCTCGGTGGTGGCAAGACCTGACGAATGGCATTGGCAGTAAATTTAAGAATTTGGTCGCCGACGTAGTTACCGTGAATATCATTGATCAATTTGAAGTTATCAATATCTAAATAGACTAAAGAAAACGGGCTCTCAGTCTGTTCGGTTAGCATCTCCAAGGTATCACTCAAACTACTGCGATTCTCCAAGCCAGTGAGATTGTCATGAGAAACTTCGTAGCTGAGTTGATTAACCAGTTGATCAGATCGAGCTGTGAGCCACTGTTCACGCATGCTTTGCGCCGCTAATTTTGCGTACACTTGATGGTGCTTGATCAGATTAACCGTCTCCTCAGGCGGTGAGTCATACACGGAGATCAACATACCCAGAATGTCACCATTGGGTGCGTGAAGCGGAATCCCGACAAAGGTTTTGATTCCCATCGCGGTGAGTGTCGCTGAATGAGGGGCAGAGCAGTAACAACTCGCGTGGCTAAGACAATACTCAGTAATGGCTAATGCGACTTTCTCTAACGATTCAGGCGTCACGCGTGCAAGATCAGAATCCGAGTCGCGTTTGGCACATGACTTGATACTGGTGTGGCCACTATGCAAATCAACCTGCAAGATGCAAGTTGAGTAAGCCGCAAACTTTCTTTGCAGTTCTACAGTGACTTGGTGCAGCAACTCATTCCCATCGAGGGACAAAGCCTGGATGAGGGTATCGAGTTCAATGCAAGCTTCCAAGGTTGAACCTTTCATCTGACGTTATCTCTGCCTGAATAGTTTTCACGAGTTATTATTGGTGCATAGAATTGCAAAATCATTACTTTATGCATCGTGTTAAATATTGTTCAGGTTGGCTGAGTTTGCAACGTTGATTGTCTGCCTAGCCGCTAAGCTACTGTTTTTCCATTAGGTAAAAATGCATGTCAACTGGCCCTTTCTTGCTCCAAACGCTCTTTTAGATAGTCGATAAACAGTTTTGTGCGCGTGTGCTGGTAGTCGAGTTTTGGATAGTAAGCATAGACCGTTGATTCGTCGGCAGTGATTTCAGGTAAAACCCGCACCAGTGTGCCTTGTTTTAATTCGTCTTTGATCATTACGTTGTTACTTAGCAAAATGCCCATGCCTCGTTTGGCGCCATGGAAAAGCGCTTCTGGGTTAGTCGTGGAGAAATTACCGGAGAGAGTAAGGCGTTTTCCTTTGTTGATTTTCACCTCCCGGCTCGGTTTTTCTCCCCAAATGAGTATGTTATGTTGCAACAAATCGTCTGCACAGGTCGGGGTGCCATGTTTGGCTAGATACGCAGGGGCGGCGTAAAATGTCGCTTTGTGCTCAAAGAGTGGGGTGGCAATAAAGCTGAGCGAGTTTAACTGTTCTAGTTCGCGGCTGATAAACAGATCCAAACTCAACTCAGGGAGTTGGCCGGGTAACGTGGTAAAGAGCTGAATTTTGATGTCTGGATATTTCTCAAGAAAATCATCTAGATAATGAACGAGAAACTTAGAGCCTACCGCCAAGGTTGCGCCAATTTTCAACAGACCTGCTGGGCTTTGGTTGACGGAACGTGTTTCGTCTAACACCGATTGCCAACTCTCCATTTGCACTTTTGCTCGTTGATAAAACAGTGCGCCAGCTTCGGTTTGGCTGATCGAGCGCGTGGTGCGCTTTAGCAGTTGCACGCCAATTTTATCTTCAAGCCATTGAATACGCTTACTGATCGCCGAACTGGTGGTGTTCTGCTTTCTCGCTGCAGCGTTAAAGCTGCCTTCCTCCACCACTCTGATGTAACTCTGTACGCTTTGAATCCAATCCATTATTCATTCTCTCTAGGAATTAATTTCTTTCCAGTTTCCTAGATTATCATCAAATCATAAGCAATATACACTGCGGCGATGAGCTTAAGGGGAGAAGGAAGTAAAGTGCAAAATCGGCTGCGTAAAACACCACTACTTTTGGCGATGATGATTATTGCAACTGGGCAGGTTGGAGTGGCTATCTACATGCCTTCGCTGCCGATGATCAGTGCTGAACTCGGCTTGGCGCAAGCCAATGTGCAGCAACTGGTGACACTATTTTTACTCGGTTTTGGCTTCTCGCAACTCTTCTACGGGCCGCTCTCGGACGCGATTGGCCGCCGTCCGGTATTTATTGTTGGTCAAGGGATATATCTCTTGGGTACCTTAGTCTGCATCGCTTTTTCATCCAGTATGGAAGCGTTGGAATTTGGCCGCTTGTTGCAAGGATTGGGCGCAGGGAGTGCATCGGTACTCGGGCGCTCTGTATTGCGAGACAGCTACGAAGGTGATCAACTGACCAAAGCGCTATCGTACATTTCGGTAACCGCGTCAATTATGCCGATCATCGCCCCGGTGTTTGGTGGTTGGATAGCCTTTCATATTAGTTGGCAAGCGGTGTTTGTGTTCGTGCTCTGTTACCTATTGGCTATCTTCACGCTGGGTTATTTTGTCTTACCGGAAACTTTACCGTATGCGAAAACACGCTTTCGTCCACTGAGCCTAATTGCGACCTACCGTGAACTGTTGAGCAGTCCGCAAGTTTTGGGCAGTGCAAGTTTTAACTGGATGAGTTACCTCGCGAGTTTAGTCAGCTTATCGATTTTCCCCTTTATGATGCAAAATCAACTTGGTTTATCGGCTGCAGATTACGGTAGCTTGATGATCGTTCCCTCCGTCGGGCTTCTTTGTGGCAGTGTCGCAGTGAATATTCTGCTGCGCCGTTTTACTATCCGGATGGTGCTTGGATTCAGTTTTACCCTGATTGTGCTCGCGGGGCTTGCACTCATGAGCTTACCGCTGAGTGTGGCGAGTCTTGTGGGCGCTTTCACCTTGATGAGTTTTGCTCAAGGCTTGTCATTTCCCTTGTCGATCAGCTTGCTGCTAGCGCCACACAAACAAAAGGCAGGCGCGGTGTCTGCGCTCTCTGGCTCGGTACAGATGTCGGTTGCCGCGTTGTTGGGCGGCTTTTTGGTGGAGCACTGCATTGCCACGCAAACACAGTTAGGGCTGTTCTATCTGATGGTGGCAAGTGGTTGCTTTGCGGTACTGCTTTTTAATAGCCGCATTATTGTTGCTCGCGAAGTACAACAAGTGTGAGCTTGATTCTACCGAGCGGCATTACTACAATGCGCGCAAATCTTCACAAGGGCATACTGATGCAACAGAACGAATTTGAACAACTGGTGAAAGCGCTTTGCCAGCAAGAAAACCTACCTAAAGCGCTGGAATTGCTAAAAGCGTCGGACGATGAAGAAATTTCGCAGGCAGCGCAATCTCTCACTGGTCAATTTGTTTTGGCTGAAGTCGAGGGGGAGCGACGTGTCTATCATGTTTCTTACCAAGAGAATGACGCGGGAGAAGAAACCGAGTACCTAGAACACATCATGAACGAAGGCGAGCACTTGGTGAAATTTGCGGCTTGGTTCTTTGACTGCATGTTTGAAGTGAAAGCGAAGGAGACTTACCAAGCGGCAGGCAAAACATACCAGCAGCCCAAACGCAGCTAACCTCCTTTCTCTTTGTGTTAAAACGCCGCCGTGTTGTTCACCGCGGCGTTTTTTGTTGATAGCGGCAACGCTGCCCTCTTTTTCTTATTTCGATAAGATCTTTTTATCATCTCATGAAATAAAATTACGAAATAAATGTGATCTAACGCTTGTTATTGGTTAAATATGAAGTAAAATTACAGCGTAAATGAGAGAAAAGAAAACTGAGGAGAAGCAAAATGGGTAACGAACTAGGTGGCGCGTACATTGGTCAAATGATGGCAAAACAAGCGATGCACAACGCTTTGTACGGAAAAAGCACCAAGAAGAAAGCCTCTTTGATCAGCCGTATGTTTAAAAAAATGGCAAAATAAGATCATCGATTTGTAATAAAATTTCAAAAAAACCTGGCTTTAGCCAGGTTTTTTATTTTCGCTCAGTTAGGATTTTAGTGAGCCGATTGGTGACTCATATCCAGCACATTGTCTGGCAACGAGGTTAAACCACGTTGCTCTAGCCAGAGTTGCAGTTGATCGTAGCCACCGATGTAATGGCCTTCCAGCCATATTTGTGGGACGGTCACAGGCGTTTTCTCTCCGATGATGGCTTTTACCTCAGGGATCATGCGATACAGAGCCGCACTCTCTTTGACCACATCGTGATAGAGGTATTTTATGCCTGCGTCATCCAGCAGTTTTTTGGCTTTTACGCAGTAAGGGCAGGTCGCTTTGCCGTAGACGATGTTGCCTTTGAGTGTATCGCGCTTAGACCATTCGGCGATGACCGACTGAACCAATACGCCACGGTTGAGCGCCTCTCCCTGACTGACTACTTTGCCTTCAACCAGCAGAATCGGTGCGTGCCAAGCGCCCCGTTTTAGCGGCTCCCACCAGTGAGAAAGCCAATCCTTGACCTCGAGCTCAACGGGTACGTCTGCCAATTCGTTGGCAAAGGTGTCAGTGAGAATGTCTTTGGTTAAGGTGCACTCGCCACAAGGAATATTGACTTTAAAAGGGCCCCAACTTCCGGCCCATTTATACAAAGTGATTTTGATCGGTTTACTCACGAGTGTTTCCTTAATTTGGCTATTCGCTTTAATTTAATCAGTTTCTTGTGAATAAGAACGAACTTGTCTGCCTTTTCTTTCAGCCTAGTGGAAATTATCGGCTTTTCTAACTTTCGGCTTTCTTACTTTCAGTTTTGTTAGCAACGGCTTTGTTAGTATCGATTTCTCACCGTCTGTTTTTCTTACTTTCCCAATGGGTGATAAAAGCAACGGAAGCGATGATGATCGCCGCACCAACCCAAAGCCGACCTGGTGGAACCCAGCCGAATACCAGCCAACCCGCCAAGACATTGAGCGGCAACTTTGCGTGGTCGAACGGTTGCACAAAGGAAGCATCAGCGCTGTCATACGCTTTCACCACCGCCCACTGTGCCAGTGCGGTCATGCAGCCTGCGGCAAAAAGTACCAGCCAGATGGTGGTGTTGCTCGGCAGGGTAAAATCGGGCAAGGCCAGCATAATGTTAAACGGGGTGATCAAAAGCAGTAAGTAGACCACCATGGTGGAAGGGGGATCATTCACTGAGAGCTTTTTCACCATCAGTGAATAACATGCCCAGAAGAAGGCTGCACCGACAGGCAATAAGGTCGCCCAACTGAAATCATCAGTCCATGGCTCAAGAATGATCATCGCGCCAACAAACCCCATTAATGTGGCGGCCCAGCGAGCGATACCGACTTTTTCTTTGAGAAACAGGCCCGAGCCAATAGTGGCAAACAGAGGTGATGTCATCAAAAGCGCAATGCCTTGCCAAATTGGCACCGGGTAGGCAAGCGCCCACAGCCACAATTGGATGCCAATCACGGAGAGAAAAACCCGCACTGCATGCCAACCAAAGTGCGAGGTTCGCAGTGAACGGCGGATACCGAGGGTTCTGAGATACGGAAGAATCACAATCAGCGCAATACCGTATTGCAACAGAGCAACGGTGGTAGACGGAATGGAAAAATGAATACTGGCAATTTGTGCGAGGCTGTTAACCAAAGCAAAAGCGAGCCCTGCGGTTAACATCCAACTCGCGCCTCGAATAGGGTGATGTTGAGATTGCATAGAAAATTGGTGTTGGTAAAAGTTTGAGAATCATACGTTTTCTCGCCGGCTAAGCCAACGTTTCGCTACCAAATGCGAGATAAAAAAAGCCCCCAGTGAAGGGGGCAAATGCCGATTTAAAGGACGTTACCTCTGATTAAGAGGCTAAGAACGAGAAGCACAAACGCTGCCATGCATTTGTACTCTAATAAAAGCATGATGCGTGCCAATTTGTAACTTATTGATATTTATAGATCGAGCCATTTTGATATGCCGTTGATTGCACCAAGATCAGGCTCAAATATCCCCTTTGGTGCACAGCGAGGGCAAGTTGTTATGCACCAAATGGTCCATCGTTGCTCGAAAACAAAAAAAGCCGGTGACTGGACCGGCTTAAAGACTCTAAGTGTTAAGGACAATTAGAAATCGTAGCGTACACCTAAGCGAAGCGTGTCTTCACCTTGGGTGACTTTACCGGCTGCGTCTTTTACTTCATCCATTTGGTTCATGTAGTAAGAGGCGTAAGTGCGGAAGTTGCTGTTTAGTTTGTAGTAACCAGCCAACTCAATACCTTTAGTTGCGTCAGACTTCGTGCCGTTGTTGTCTTCTTCTGCGAAGCTGTAGAGCAGCGCGAGGCTAAAAGGTTTGCTGACTTTGTACTGCGCGACAAGTTCGTAGGCTGTGAATTCTTTCTTCGCTTTATCATCGATATCACCAGTTGAGTAAGTGGCACCGAGGTACAATTTGTCGAGCGTGTAACCTGCACCTGCTAGGATTTGGTTTTCGCTGCCTGCGCCTTTACCGAGGTCACCAGATGAATAAGCCAGACCAAGGTCTAGACCCATCGGTAGGGAAAACAAACCGCTGATACCCATAAGGTCGCTGTTGTCTGCACTTTTTGCTGAGTAAGTGGCTTGAATTTGCAGCGCATCAAAAGTGCCACGGTAAGCAAAAGTGCTGTCTGTTTTGTCTGATGATGAGTCGATGTACTGTTGTACACCAGAGAAACTCAGTCATGTCCGTTAGGTCAGAGATAATCACTGCAGCCATGTTTTGGCGGCCGACAGAGAACGAACCTGCGTCAGATTTCACACCAGCATACATGTAGCGGTTGTCAAAGGTGCTTTTGCCTGTACCTTGCTCAGCTTCATAGAAACCGAATGCTTCTAGGCCGTTGCCCAAATCGGTGCTGCCTTTAAGGTTAAGACGAGCACGAGTGCTGTCTTTCATCGTACCGTCGATTTCAGCGCCTTTACTGCCGATGAAGTCGCCACGGAATTCAACGCGGCCACCAATCTTTAGTTCGGTGCCTTCATTGCTGTATACCGTTGCAGCAAATGAAGAACCTGTTACCACTGCTGAAAGAATTGCTGTTGCTAGAGCTGCCTTTTTCATTACTTGTTACCTTATTTGTAATCAATGGGCTTACTTGCCCGTTTTGTTTATGTGGCTAAGGTACGGGTTGAAAATGAACAATCGATGGCTGATTGATGACAATTCGGTTGTGAATATATTTCAAATCTATGAATTGATTGGTTTTTATACGAAGCGTATAGAGAAAGATTAAAAAGAGACGAGCAGAAGAAAAGGCCAGCGTTTCTGCTGGCCGATTTAGTTACAGTGGCTGATCGTTGACGCTCACTTTGACATCAATATTGCCACGTACGGCATTGGAGTAAGGGCAGACTTGATGCGCAAGGCTAACGAGTTGATTGGCTTCTTGCTGAGGGAGATCCAGCGTGGCATTCAAGGCTACCGTTAAAGCAAATCCACCGCGATCATTTGGACCAATGCCAACCGTTGCCGTTACCGGAGCGTGTTTCAAAGCGACTTTACCCTCGCGCGCGACGTGTAAAATCGCATTGGAAAAACAGGCAGCGTAACCAGCTGCAAATAGCTGTTCTGGATTGGTGGCTGTGCCGCTGCCGCCCATCTCTTTTGGATAGCTTAAATTCAGCTCAAGCAGTTTGTCGTCGGTGCTGACCACGCCATTTCGGCCAGCAGAAGCGGTTGCGGATGTTTTATACAGTGTCGTCATCGTCTTTCCTTTGTTTTTTTGATTGCGTGCAATTTAATTGCTTGCAATCTTATATCGATCTCTGAGTTGTTTGCAAGTATATTGTGCGCAATTTATTTGCAAGGATGATTCTATGTCTCAGTCCCACTCCCACTCCAATTGCCAGAGCAGTATAGAAGATGCCATTTTGCTGGAAAATCAGATCTGTTTTCCGCTCTACAGCGCCGCGAATGCGGTCATTCGAGCTTACCGTCCGTTACTTGAGAAGCTCGATCTCACCTATTCTCAATATTTGGTGATGTTAGTGCTCTGGCAGAAAAACGGCATCAACGTGAAAGATCTCGGTGCAAAATTGTATCTCGATTCGGGCACCTTAACGCCGCTACTCAAACGCTTGGAGAGCAAAGGCATCGTAGAGCGGCGGCGCGGTAAGGATGATGAAAGAGTTCGAGAGCTCTACCTGACAGAGATGGGGCAAGCGTTGAAACAGCAAGCGTTGTCGATTCCGCGAGAGATGCAATGCAAGTTTGACCTCTCTTGGGATGAATTGCTCACCTTGAAAAAGTTGTGTGAGCGAGTGATTGGCCAACTGGGCTAATGGAGAGCAGATCTCATTTTCTGTCATTCTGTGATTGAATTCTGAGCACTTTATCAGTGGCTGGTTTAGAATCCATTCTTTGAGTTCATTCAGGGAAGAAAAATGCATCCTATCTATTTAGGAAACAAAAAGTTGCAGCCAAGTAAAGTGCTCTGTGTCGGGCGAAATTATGTCGAACACATTAAAGAGTTAGATAACGCGCTGCCTGAACAGATGGTCTTATTTCACAAGCCCGCCACTTCGGTCACTCCCTCCCTGAGTTCATTCCATCAAGAGCCGTTGCACTATGAAGCTGAGATCTGTTTTGTGGTGGAAGATGGCCAATATACGGGCGTTGGCATCGGTTTGGATCTTACTAAGCGAGAGATGCAAAGTTATCTAAAAGGGAAAGGTCTGCCGTGGGAGCGGGCGAAAGCGTTCGATGGTTCTGCGGTTATGAGCCGTTTTGTTTCGCTTGCCGGATTGGATATCGGCGATCTCAACCTTGAGCTATTTATCAACTGCGTCCGAGTACAAAAGGGGCATGTCAATCAGATGCTCTACTCTCCGCAGGCCATCTTAGCTGAACTGAAAGGCTACGTGACATTACAAGATGGCGACATCGTCATGACCGGAACGCCGCAAGGTGTCGGAGTGGTGCACAAAGGCGACGTTTTCTTGGGCCGCCTTAAATGTGGTGAGCATACCTTGATCGAAATCGAATGGCTGGCGAGCTAGAATACCAGCAGCTTTAGCAGCAGAAATACCGCCATACTGACGATAGTCGTCAGCAGCACGTTCTTGCTTTTCCATGCGATGAAGGCCGCCAGCAGCGCGGCTAAAATGTACGGATTTTGCGGCGACAAATGAAGCTCTCCCTCGGGGGAGAAGACAATTGGAGCCCAGATGGCGGTTAAAACCGCTGGGCTGGCGTAGCTCAAAAAGCGCTGCGTACGCTGGCCTAATTTCAAAGGCAGATTGGGTTCGAGAAACAGATAGCGACTGGCAAACACTAACGCTGTCATGGCTAAAATAGTCAATAAAATCATCGTTTTTTACCTCCAAGCTCTTCAGCCAAATAGCCGGCAGCCATCGCGCCGATACTGGCAATCATCAAAGCGCCTTCGACCTTAAAAAAGTGCAATGCCACCGAAAGCAGCAGGGCCGTTACGACGCTGAGCAAGACCGGCAGATTTTTGATCCCGGGGACGACGATGGCAATAAAGGTGGCGGCGACGGCAAACTCTAAACCCAGTTCATTGAGCTGAGGTAGGAAGCTGCCCGCCAAAATGCCAGCAAAGGTCGCGAGATTCCAGAAGAGATAAAAACTAAGCCCTGCACCCAGCGCGTACCAGCGATCAAACTGCTTTTCGCTTTGATGCCCAACGAGGGCAAACAGCTCATCGGTTAGCAAGAAACCCAGTGACAAACGCCACCTTAGCGGCAGCGGAGCTACTTTACTGCGCATCGACACGCTGTAGAGAAAGTGGCGAGAGGTGATGAAAAAGGTGGTGAGTAGCATGGTCGTCAGCCCTGCGCCCGCTTTGATCATGCCCATCGCGACCAGTTGCGCCGAGCCGGCGAATAAAATCGCCGACAGGGCTTGTCCTTCCAAAGGATGTAACCCTGAATCAATGGCAAAGGAACCGGCAAGCAGCCCCCAAGGAAGAACGGCGATGCTCAGTGGCATCATAGCAATCGTACCTTGCCAGAATCGTCTCGCTTTTGAGTCGTGTTGTTGTGAGGTCAAACTGA
The DNA here is from genome assembly GCF_009763805.1 of Vibrio cidicii. Lineage (NCBI taxonomy): Bacteria > Pseudomonadati > Pseudomonadota > Gammaproteobacteria > Vibrionales > Vibrionaceae > Vibrio > Vibrio cidicii. Next base: position 73,509 of record NZ_CP046803.1, read on the forward strand.
TATCCATAGTGTGCTCTTTGCTGTTTTTTCTCACTTTAGCGAGACGTGTGGGCAAAGTGTTGTATTTTTTTGCTGAGAGAAGACGCGACGGCTAGCCATTTGCCAAGCGATCCAAATGCTTGACATACTGCCCCGGCGTCACGCCCATGGCTTTTTTAAAATGACGGTGGAAATGGCTTTGGTCATGAAAACCGCACTCTTGCGCCACGTCCAAGATGCGCTGCCCACCTCTTAATAACCGCTTGGCAAGGCGCAAACGCTGCTGGATCTGATAGGCGTGTGGTGGAAAACCGTAGTTTTTTTGAAACTCCCGCACCAGGTGAAAAGGGCTGATGCCGCCAAGTTTCGCCAGTTCTTCCAAAGAGACATCGGCTTGCGGGAAATCATCAAGGAACTCTTTGACCAGCGAGAGCTGGCGCTGAGCAGAGACTGGCGTTCGTGGTGGCTGGCGTACACTGCTGTGTTTGGCCGCCAGTTTGATCAAGGTGCCGTACACCAATGTCTCGCGCAGCAACCGATTGTCTGAATTGGCTAAAGTGTCAAACACCAGCCGTAGCTGCATTGCCAATTCAGGATCGTACACCACGGGTTGCGGGAAGTAAGGCTGCGCCAAGTTGGGCGAATTGAGCTCGTCACTCAGTCTGGCAAACTGCTCCGGCACCGGATACATCGCTTTGTATTCCCAGCCCCTTCGGTAGCTGAGTGGCCGTTATGCACTTCATCGGCATTGACCAGAATAATGCTGTCTTGCGGTGCAATGTGGTTTCCTCCGGTACGGAAAAATCGCTGCGCGCCTTTTTCAATCACGCCAATGGTGTAGCCTTCGTGGCTGTGCCGAGAAAAATTCTGTTTCTCGTACTTGGCATCGAGCAGTTCTAAGCCCCCGAGTTCGGCGGCAATCTGAAAATGGGCGATTTCTTTATTATCATTTTTCATCGTGTGGTGATTCGCTACAGCATCTTCGTCCAGTCTACCCGAGTTCGAAACGCCATTTTTGTACAAAATTGCTCTGGATGATATCACCGCGGGTAAATTGGTTTGATTCTCCGTACTTCGGATATTTATTAGTCATATAGTTGGCTTGATATTAAATGATCAGCCGTAAATATGGCTTGCTGGCATAGCTTAAGATAGAATCCGCCGCTTTGTTGACAACTATTCACTAAACAAATGATCGATTTCGCTATATTGCCTGTTTACCTGACGGCGGTCATTGCTCTGCTACTGCTGCCTGGCCCCGACATGTTGTTGATCGCCAGCTCAAGTATGAGCTACGGGAAAAGAGTGGGCCTTTTTGCCAGCTTGGGAAATGCGACCTCTGGCATGATTCTCACTCTGCTTGCGGCGATGGGCGTGTCGGCTTTAATTGCCATGAGCCCACTTGCCTTAAAAGCGCTGCATCTGCTCGGTGGTGCCTATTTGCTGAAAATGGGTTGGGATTGCCTCACAAGCATGCCTGCGCAGGCACCGGAAAACTACGACGCCAAAGCGATGGCGGCCACTTACTATCAGCGCGCTTTAATGAGTAATTTACTCAACCCGAAAGCGCTCGTTTTCTTTGTGATGTTTTTGCCACAGTTTGTGTCGGCCAACATCAGCGCCAGCTCTGGTGAGCAGATGCTGGCTCTGGGCTGCTGCTCAATTTACTGGGTTTACTGTTCAATCTCGGCTTAGTGATATTAGCCGGAACGCTGGGTAAGCGTTTGCTGGAAAGCGATACCTTCCGCCTCTATCAACACAAGCTCATGGGGCTGGTATTTGTTTTCTTATCTCTTTGGATGTTATCCAATTTCAACTCGTGATAGGGTTATGCATCATTTCTAAAGCCAGCAACTGCTGGCTTTTTCTTAGCCAGAGGAGTGCGTCACCATGACGATGACAACGGAATTCACTTTTGATCTCCAGCCGGAGGATTTTGAAACGATTCGTAGCGGCATTCGTGCCTATAACTTGCAGCATTTACCTTCAGGTGACGTAACGCGAATTGGCTGCTTTGTGCGCGATGAAGAAGGCAAAATGGTCGGCGGTTTGACAGGCAACTTATTTGCGAACACGGTGTTTGTTGAGTTTCTCTGGCTGGATGAAAACCATCGCAAGGGCGGTCTTGGTACGCAACTGATGCAACGTTTAGAAGCGGAAGTCAAACCCAAAGGGATAACGGATCTTTATCTCGACACCTTCAGTTTTCAAGCTCTGGGTTTTTACCTCAAACTGGGTTTTGAAAAAGTGGGTGAATATCGCGGATTTCCAGCCGAAGGCATTAGTAAGTATTTTCTGCAAAAACGTATTTAACGTGCACACGGGAATGGTTAACACGCCAAGCTTCTGCTTGGCGTGAAACAATCAGGTTACAGACTTGCTTGATGAGCGTTGATCAGGGCGTTCATTTTCTCTTCGGTATGACGCTGAGCAGTGGCGTAATCCATTTCTGCCGGGAAATCGCCAATCACTTCGTAATAGCACTTCAGTTTTGGTTCCGTGCCTGAAGGGCGGACAATCACACGCGATTTGTCTTCCAGATGATAGATAAGTACATCACTAGCAGGCAGATTGATTGCCTCTGTGATGCCACCTGAGACAAAACGCAAAGAAGCTTTGAGATCTTCAGTCACGACGACCTTCTGCCCGCCAATCGTTTTGGGCGGTAGTGCTCTTAGCTTGTCGCCAATCGGCGGTGAATCGGGAGAGAGGGCAATACTGCGCTGCGCATTGCAATAGAAACCATGTTGACGATAGAGGCTTTCCAACTTATCCCAAATGGTCATGTGTTGTGCGCTTAATCTGGCGGTGAGTTGGGCAAACGCCACCAGCGCAGACAAGCCGTCTTTATCCCAAACTTTGTTGCCGATTGTGTATCCTAGCGCTTCTTCATAAGCAAAAAGAAACTGCTGGTTTTCGCTTTGCAGGTTCATCGCTACGTTAGTCAGCCATTTGAAACCAGTTAGCGTTTGGTAGTAGCTTGCGCCATGATGTTTGGCGATGGCAGACAACAGGCGAGATGAAACTATGGTATTGCCGACCAACTGTTTACTCGCATCGCCGCGGCTAAGCAGATAGTCCGCAAACAACGCACCGACTTGGTCGCCACTGAGCATCTGGTAGCGACCATCACTTCGTCTTGCGGCAACGGCAAAACGGTCAGCGTCTGGATCGTTGGCGCACGCAATCTCGGCATTGACCGATGTGGCTAAATCGATCACCCGATCCATCGCTCCAGCCTCTTCTGGGTTGGGGAAGTTGACCGTCGGGAATGTGCCGTCTGGTTCACGTTGCTCGGCAACGCTGTGGACCTCGGTAAACCCTGCGTCTCGAAGCAGCGTTTCGGCCATTTCTGCGCCAACACCGTGCATAGCAGTGTAAGCCAGTACAAGGTTATTGGGCGCGCTTTTCTCCAGCAACGGATGGTTATTCATGGTTTCACGGTAGCTTTGGTAATACTCTTCCGTCAGCCATATCAATGAACCATTTTGTTCGGCTTGTTCTAACGCTTGGTAAGGAATCGGGCGCGCCGCGGCGAGGTCGATTTGCGTGGCAATGCCTGCATCATGTGGGGGAATGATTTGCGCGCCGTTTTCCCAATATACTTTGAAGCCATTGTATTCGGGTGGGTTGTGGCTCGCTGTCACCACCACGGCCGCCGCCGCGTGGAAATGTTTTACTCCATAGGCGACCACCGGAGTCGGAGCGACTTTATACGTGAGGTAGACTCTAAACCCAAGCGCACTTAACACCGCCGCGGTATCGTGAGCAAATTGTTTCGAATCGGTGCGGCCATCATAGCCGATCACCACGCCGCGCGATTGTGCGTTGTCGATGGTTTGCATCAGGTAGTGACCAAGCCCCGCGGCCGTTTCTTGGATGACTAAGCGGTTCATACGATTTGGCCCAGCGCCGACTTTGCCACGTAGGCCAGCGGTGCCAAATTCGAGTCGACCGCGAAAGCGATCGGCCAGTTTCTTCATCTCGGTGATTATCAATGAGGGTTTGTAACTCGGCTTTACTGATTGGATCAGGATCTCGGGCTAGCCATGCAGCGATCTCTGTGTTCATTGTTTTGTTCCTTATGCATCTTGCTTGGAATTAATCTAAATGATAACAACTATCATTTCTTTGAAGCCAATCGTTTAGTTGTGAACAAAAAAACGCGTTGCTGTAAAGATAGTCAATTTCTGCCAAAGCTTCTGCTATGGAAATGAAATCAAGGGGATATCATCAACCTTTATACAGGCATGCAGCAAGGGTAGAGACAAAAAGCAAGGGGAGCGATTCGCTCCCCTTGGGCTATTGAGGCTCAGTGCGCCTTAATTTGTTTTTTTAAGCTCTTGATACTCAAAGCTTGGAATCGTGACTTCTACACGGCGGTTTTGCGCGCGCCCTTCGGCCGTGTCGTTTGAAGCAATAGGGCTTGATTCACCCGCACCGACTACGGTCAGTTGCTCTGCTTTCACGCCACCCTGGATGAGATAATCTGCTACCGCTTGAGCGCGTTTCTCCGAAATGCGTTGGTTAACTGTCTCTGAACCGGTTGAGTCGGTGTGACCGACAATTTCCGCGTTCGCGGTTGGGTAAGCAAGTAACACTTCCAAAAGAGGATCTAACGATTTTTTGCCAGCAGTGGAAAGTGTGGAACTTCCGGTTGCAAACAGCTCTTGGTTGTACTTCTGATTCGTGAATTTAGTCACCCACTCCGGTTTTGGCTCAGGCTTCACTTCTTCTTTCACTTCCTGAACCACTTCCTCTGGCTGAGTTTGAGCAACGGGTTCAACAGCGGCAGGTTGCTCTTGTTCGACAGGGCGTGGCTCTACCACAGGTTCGCTGGTGGCAGCGGGCGCTGCACTTGATTGGCCAAACAGGTAAGTGACACCCAAACTGAACACGTTAGTGTCCATGTCTTGTACGATATCGTCACTCATATCTTGAAAGCGTTGATATTCAGCGCGCGCTTTTAGCGTTTCTGACAGTTGGTATTCAAGACCCAGTGAGCCTGTGGCAACAATGTCATTCTCATCACCAAAGCGCATGTAGGCCGCACCTAGCTTAGCAAAAGCATCGAGCTTTTCATTGACAGGCAAGTTGAGCTTTGGCGCAACAGAAATTGCCGATAGACGGTCTTTGACATAGCGCCAATCTGAAAACGTGGTTTCAAATTTACCCAACATATCAATGCCCACTTCGGCAGCGATGTTGTCGGTAAAGTTGTAGCCAGAGTAAGCCCCTAAACCAAAGGATTTGTAATCACAAGGGCTGGATGCGTAGCAGGCATCCTCAAGAGCAACGTAGCCAAGTTTACCACCCACGTATACATCAGAGAGGGCGGCTGTAGCGGTAGCTGAGAAAAAACCACTGCTAGCTAGCACGGCGGAAATAGTGATAGCTAATTTTTTCATAATTATTCCTTCTGTTCTCAGGCTAAGACGGTATGGGAACTTGATTAACTTGTCATTAAACGTGATGACAACGTGGTCAACGCAAGAGAGTCAAGTCGCTTCATTCTAGTGACAAAATGTTGCAAACCCCATGCGAGAATGTGAAATTATGTGATATGTCTCATATATAGGACGAATAGGAATCTTTGTTTTGTCTCTCTTGATCATTGCATAGGAGTGTACTCCAAGAGGGTGTAATTAAATATTTACAATCAATGTAAAGCGTAAAATTATTGAAAAGTTTGCCTTTTGGTAAAAAAAATGATTGCAGTCTCCGTTTTAAGCCGATAAGTTACCCCCATACCCAGAAAAAACGGGCTGTGCAGAGGATCCGTTCCTTCTGCGATTTCAGCCAGAAAAGAGTGAATAGGAAGAAGTACGCAATGTTTCAAACTGATGATGTAAGAATAAATCGAGTCAAAGAACTGTTACCACCTGTGGCGGTTCTAGAGAAGTATCCGGCCACTGAAACCGCGTCTTCGACCACTTTTGAATCTCGCAATGCGATTCACAATATTTTGAACGGTGAGGATGATCGTCTGCTGGTGATCGTTGGCCCATGTTCGATTCACGATCCTGTCGCTGCGGTGGAGTACGGTAAGAAACTCAAAGCACTGCGTGATGAGCTGAGCGATAAACTGGAAATCGTGATGCGTGTCTACTTTGAAAAACCACGCACGACGGTTGGCTGGAAAGGGCTTATCAACGACCCATACCTAAACGATACGTACAAGCTGAATGATGGCCTGCGTATGGGGCGTAAGCTGTTGTTGGATCTCACGGACATGGGGCTACCTACAGCCAGCGAATTCCTAGACATGATCACCCCGCAATACGTCGCTGATTTGATCAGTTGGGGCGCGATTGGGGCACGTACCACAGAATCTCAGGTGCACCGCGAGTTGGCGTCAGGTCTCTCTTGCCCGGTTGGCTTCAAAAATGGCACCGACGGCAATATCAAAATTGCCAGTGATGCGATTCGCTCTGCGAGTGCTTCACACCATTTTCTTTCGGTCACTAAATACGGCCATTCTGCGATTGTTGAAACGGCAGGTAACCCAGATTGCCACATCATTTTACGCGGTGGTAAAGAGCCAAACTACAGTGCATCACACGTTGCTGCGGTGAAAGAGGAAACTCGCCGCTGCTGGTCTTCCACAAAAAGTGATGATTGACTTCAGCCACGCAAACAGCTCGAAGCAGTTTAAGCGTCAAATGCTGGTGGCCGATGATGTGTCTGAGCAGCTTGCCAGTGGCGAAGATGCGATCTTCGGCGTGATGATCGAGTCACACCTCGTTGAAGGACGCCAAGATTTGGTGGATGGCAAAGCACCGACTTACGGTCAGTCGATTACCGATGCGTGTATCGGCTGGCAAGATACCGAAAACGTTCTTCGTCAGTTGGCTGATGCCGTGGCCGCACGCCGCGCCAAGTAAGTCATTAACCCGCTAAGTGGTATTAAAAAGGCCTGCAATCGCAGGCCTTTCAGATCTTAGGCTATCGGTCAATCACGCTCTTTTGCCGGAATGTAACCGTACTCTTGAATAATCGCTTGGCCTCTCTCGGACTTGATAAAGCGGATAAACTCTTTCTCCGATTGATCTAGGTTGTCACTTTTGTACAAAATCAAAAATGGCCGCGATAAAAGATAGCGGTTAGTCGCGATGTTTTTCGCATTCGCATCAATACCATCAATAGTAATGGCTTTTACTGAGCGATCCACTGACCCCAAAGAAACGAAGCCGATAGCTTGTGGGTTGTGGTTGACGATGGTTTTCACCATGCTGTTACTATTTACTACCAGATTGCTGGTGCTGATATCGGAGACTAATCGGTCTTTAATGATTTTAGTCAGACCCAAAAGGCTTTCGAAACTGTAGCGTGAACCGGACGACGCTTCGCGTGTTACCGCAGCAATTCGTTTATCTTCACCGCCCACTTGTTTCCAGTTGGTCAGCTTACCTTGATAAATATCGAAGATTTGTTGCTGTGTTAGGTTATTGATTGGATTGGAGATATTGACGACCAGCGCCAAACCGTCATAAGCAATCAGATCGACATTCAGGTCTTCACCTTTCTCCATTTCAGTAAGGTAGCGTGAGCTCATGCCCAGTTTCACCACCCCTTTGTTGACCATGGTGATGCCCGCACTGGAACCGATGCCTTGTACGGCAACAAAAGTTTCGGTATGAGTTTTGTTAAATTCTTCAGCCAACACATCCATCACGCGTGCGACAGAGGTTGAACCTGAAATATTGAGCTCTTTGGCGTAAGCGGATGGAAAGGATAGGGCAAAAGCCAAAAAGGTAGAGACCGCTAAGCGAATCATAAGGTACTCCAATATAAGCGTATTTTAGCCGCCTATGATATTTCGTTCAGGTTACACTTTTGTGAAAGGGCTGGCATATCCTGTGAAAGCATGGTCACAGACTGGTTTTCTGGTGAGATAAGCGTAGAGTTTGCGTATACTCATTACTCGTATTGGGCGCGGGAGAAAACTATGTCAGTCACGCAAATAGCCACCAATCGTCTCTATAAAGAAGTTGAAGAGTTGTGTACCAAGCGTAACGCCAATGTGCCAGTGGAGCTTGGCAAATGTCTCTATGTGCCGCTTGAAACTGGGGTTGAGTTGCACAAAGCGAGCTATCTTCTAGACTCCCGACACAGTGAGTACACCTCTCCTGTAGCCCAGATTCTTTTTGATGAAGGGCAGCAGCACTGGCTGTTTTTTATCGCTCGATTCGATGGTGAAAACTACTATTGGGAGCCGTATTCGGCTTTAACGCAAAGTGCGCATCTTGAGGATATTCTCTATGAGATAGAGCACGATCCGGCTGGCTGTTTTTGGTAATCCCTTTCCAACTCTCCCATTAATCACGATTTCCCAGAAACCTTGGCACGAAATTCTTTAGGTGTCATGTGCTGAAGTGCTTTAAAGGCGGTGCTGAAATGGGCGGCGCTTTTAAAGCCTGATTCCGTTGCAATCTCATTGATGGATTTGTGGCTGTTGCGCAGTTGGTTGGTCGCATAACTAATACGTTTGATTTTCAACAGTTGCGAAAAAGACATCTCCTCTGCGGCTAAGCGGCGCTTTAAGGTCGCGATAGACATGCCCATATGCTGCGCCAGTGATTCTAACGAGATCTCGTGATCGAGGTTCTCTTCGATATAGCAGATGATCTTTTGTGTTTCACTAAACTGAGTAGCCGCGAAGATAGACCCCAGCAATTGAGGCTGAGCGTCAACCATCAAACTCAAGAGTGCCAGCGCTAAATGTTCCTGTGCCAGTTGAGGGCTTTTGCGCGATACGGACTCGATTAGCAGTTGCTTCAACTGTTGGAGAGCTGGCGCGGTTGCGCCAAACTTCGTCAGAAATTCAGCTTGGTTGGTGGTTGCGCTGACAAGTGGGTAGCTATTGCGAAATTTTTGTAGCAGGGCTGGGGTGAAGATCAGGACGACAGCGGAAAAGCCTTGCTCTCCGGGCAGTGCCAACGCTTCTTTAAATTGGTCGGAGTGATAAAAGGCAAACTCGCCTTCTGCCAATAAACAGGCTTCTCCAGCTTGTGGATGAAGCTGCAATTTCCCTTTCTCGACACAAAACAGACCGTTTTGCGCTGTCGGGTAGCGCTCTTGCTTGCGCGGCGCGAAGTGAGTAAAGGTCAGAAGCTCTATTGCTGGCATAAAATCGAAATCGCTGTTTGGTCGTTGATCACTGAATGGACAGTTAGAGTCGTGCCCTTCAATCGTTTTTTCTTTTCGAGGTGATTTTACTGGGATTGAGGAAAATAAAAAGCGCCCAAATTGAGCGCTTGTTATCATTTATTCACCTTGTATCGCTTCAGCGACTGGCAATTCGGCAAACACGGCGGTTGGTTTGGCCACCAAACTGCGGTTTTCTTGGTTGACTTCGGTGAGCACCACTTCCAATACATCGCCCAGTTTGTACACCAACTCTTTATCGATGGAGATTGTCCCCGCATCACCATTGCACTCAATGCGCTCTCTATTGTCGACAATCAGTGCACCGGGAATAAAGGCAGCTGCGCCATTTTCCAGCAGACGAACACGCATACCCGCGCGGTTGATATCAAAGATTTCCGCATGGAAGCGGGTTTCTTTCGCTGGCTCATTTGCCAGAGTGCGAGCGTAAAGCCAATCTGCGACATTGCGCTCCGCAATCTTGTGGTGTTTACGATGCAGCGCTAATTCATCACCGACGGTATCATCAGGTTTTTGCACAGGTTCTTTATTAAGGATCAGTGCTTTAAGCATACGGTGGTTGATCATATCGCCATACTTACGGATAGGAGAGGTCCAAGTCGCGTAAATATCTAGCCCCATTGCGTAGTGAGGCAGCGGTTGGTTGCTCACTTCACTGTAGGTCTGGAACTTGCGAATACGGTTGTCGAGGTAAGTGCTTTCTTGCTGACATAACCAGCGACGCAGCGCAGCAAAGCCTTGTAAAGTGGCTAACGATTCGCTGGTGAAAGGTAAGGTGCCGTCGGGGTTAACCAGTTCAACCGCATCCGCCAGTTTTTCTGCTTTGAAGCCAGAATGGCAGTTGAATACGCCTGTACCAAAGTGCGCTTGCAAGGTTCTACCTGCACAGATGTTGGCGGTGATCATCGACTCTTCAACCAAACGGTTGGCGCTGCGGCGTGAGTCGGCATGAATCGCGATTACATCGTTATCTTCACTGAGTTCGAAGCGGTAATCCGGTCTGTCAGGGAAGACGACCGCGTGTTTTTCACGCCACTGTGCGCGTGCCAGAGAAAAGTCGTACAAGTCGCGAACGATGGTTGCGATTTCTTCGCTTGGCTGCCACTTTTCCGATACGCCGTTTTCTAACCAATCAGAGACGTTGTCGTAGGCCAGACGAGCATGCGATTTAATATTGGCAGCAAAGAAACGAATGTCATCGCCGATCACGCCATCTTTCGACACGGTAACCGTGCAGCAAAGGGCAGGACGAATTTCACCTTCGATCAACGAACACAACTCGTCGGCCAGATCACGTGGCAACATCGGAATGTTGCGTCCGGGCAGGTAAATGGTGAAACCGCGTTCGCGCGCGACTTTGTCCATCTCATCGTCTGGCGTAATGTACGCAGTTGGGTCAGCGATTGCGATGGTCAGCTCAAAATCACCAGCGGCGTTTTTCTTCGCGTATAAGGCATCGTCCATATCTTTGGTTGACTCGCCATCAATCGTAACAAACGGCACGTGCGTCATATCGATGCGTTGCAGATCCGCATCGTCTTTGATTTCCCAGTGTTCAATGCCCGCAGGCTCTGAATTTGGTAGATCATTTTCGGCCAACGTAACCCACCACGGAGCGATTTTGTCATTGGCATCGGTGATTTTTTCCGAGATCTCAACAAAGAAGCCGTTTTCGTCTTTTAATGGATGACGAACAAGATGTGCAACTACCCAATCTCCCTCGGCGAAGTCGTCACTTTTTAGCCCTTTTTTCACTTTGGCTTTCAGTGACATTTTCTTCAATTGCGGATGATCAGGCGCGACGTTGAGCTTGCCCTTGAACATTTTGATACGACCGATAAAACGGTTGACAGATTGTTCCACCAACTCTTGAGGCTCGGCGACTTCTCGCTCATTTTCCGTGCGGATGATGGCAATCACTTTGTCACCGTGCATACATTTTTTCATGTAAGCCGGCGGGATGAAGAAACTGGTTTTGCTGTCGACTTCGAGAAAACCGAAACCTTTTTCGGTTGCCTTGATGGTTCCCTCTTTCTTAGGCAGATTTTCTTGAATTTGCTGCTTAAGTTGGGCGAGTAGTGGATTATCTTGAAACATCTTTTCTTAGCTTATGTTTTGAATTGGGCACACTATAATCATTGCACGGCTTTATTACTACCAAAAACAGGCTGTTTCACCGTCCATCATCTACAATTTGACCAATAAATGATTGAGCTCAGCCCTTGTGTTTACTTGGGCTGAAGGGATTAGGCGGCCTAATTCTACCACTGCTAAGAAATATTTGTGATGAAATTCAATTTTTTCTGGCTTTTTTTATGCTTTTAAGGAATAATCCGCGTCCCTTAAGTCGTCCCCAATGGCTTGTAGCGTTTTTGTACTGTGCTGTTTCCTGCAAAAGGAAGCTAAAACCGGATGAATCAGTATCGAATGAGAAGAGCTTGTGGGACCCATTTTTACATTAAATACAGTAGGATCCCCATGCAAGATTCTGTTATTCAATTCAGCGATTTAGAGCTGAATGATTCTATCCTTTCTGCTCTAGAAGGAATGGGCTTTGTTTCTCCAACACCAATCCAAGCAGCCGCTATCCCACATCTACTTCAGGGCGTAGATGCACTAGGTAAAGCACAAACAGGTACAGGTAAAACCGCTGCGTTTTCTCTTCCTCTGCTAAACAAACTTGACCTAGCACAGCGTAAGCCACAGGCTATCGTGTTAGCACCAACTCGTGAGTTGGCTATCCAAGTTGCGGCAGAGATGAAAAACCTCGGCCAAAACATCAAGGGACTTAAAGTTCTCGAGATCTACGGTGGTGCATCTATCGTTGATCAAATGCGCGCTCTGAAAAATGGTGCTCACGTTATCGTAGGTACACCAGGCCGTGTTCAAGACCTGATCAATCGTGAGCGTCTGGACCTCGGTGAAGTTCACACTTTCGTTCTTGATGAAGCAGACGAAATGCTGAACATGGGTTTCGTTGATGACGTGACCGAAATCATGGAACACGCGCCATCTTCTGCGCAGCGTGTCCTTTTCTCTGCAACCATGCCTCCAATGCTGAAAAACATTGTTGAGCGTTTCCTGCGTGAGCCAGTAACGGTTGACGTTGCGGGTAAAAACCACACGGTTGACAAAGTTTCTCAGCAATTCTGGGTCGTAAAAGGCGTAGAGAAAGACGAAGCGATGTCTCGTCTGCTTGAAACTGAAGAGACCGATGCGTCGATCGTATTCGTTCGTACTCGTCAAGATACTGAGCGTCTGGCTGATTGGCTAAGTGCACGTGGCTTCAAAGCTGCGGCGCTGCACGGTGATATTCCTCAGTCTCTGCGTGAGCGTACTGTTGATCACATCAAACAAGGCGTGATCGATATCCTAGTTGCAACAGACGTTGTGGCACGTGGTCTTGATGTTCCACGTATTACACACGTATTTAACTACGATATCCCGTTCGACGTGGAATCATACATCCACCGTATCGGCCGTACTGGTCGTGCTGGACGTAAAGGTAAAGCGATTCTTTTGGTTCGCACTAACCAGATCCGCATGCTACGCACAATCGAACGTGTGACGAAATCTTCTATGGAAGAGATCCAACTGCCACTGCGTGACCAAGTTGCAGCCGCTCGCCTGAACAAATTGGCGGCAGAGTTGGCAGCGGAAACAGAACACAAAGCGCTAGACAAGTTCGCTGAACTGGTTGAAAAGCTAGAAGAGACGCTAGAAATCGATTCTTCAGTACTGGCGGCAATTTTGCTGAAGCGTCAGCAAGGTAAACGCCCGCTGTTCTACGTTGGTGAAGATCCAATGGTGGAAGCCGTTGAGCGCGAAAAACAACGCCGCAAAGATCGCCGCGAAGGTGGTCGTGAAGGCGGACGCGAAGGTCGTGAAGGCCGTCGTGAGAGCTTCAACAACCAAGATTGGGATACTTACCAGTTGCAAGTTGGCCGTGAGCAAGGCGTTCAGGTTAAAGATATCGTTGGCGCAATCGCAAACGAGCTTGGACTAGGCAAAGGTTCTATCGGCGCGATCAAACTTGCGCAAGAGCACACCTTTGTTCAGTTGCCAAAAGCGATGAGCACACAAGCAGCCAGCAAACTTCGCAAGCTGCGTATCCGCCAGAAAGAAGTGGGCGCGGTAGTGTGTGATTTTGACGATTTCGGCGAGCCACGCGGTCGTCGTGAAGGCGGTGCACGCCGTGAAGGTGGTTACCGTGGTCAGCGTGAAGGCGGACGCGAAGGTGGTGCACGTCGTGAAGGTGGCTTCCGTGCTAACCGTGAAGGTGAGCGTCGTTTCGACCGTAACCGTGGTGGTGATCACCGTGGTAACTATCGTGGCGAACGTGGCCATGGCCGCAGCAACAGCAGCCGTCGCGAAGAAGCATAAGATTGTAGAAAACCGGGTTTCGACCCGGTTTTTTTTCGTCTGTGGTTTTTTCCGTTTGTAGTCGGCCACTTTGTCGGCAAGTTGCAGTACTGCCCCGAAACGCTTAGTGCATCAAGTGGCGTTTTCTCTCTCTGTTTTTTCTGTCAATCAACTCATATCTCGTGGCGATGCTACGTACTTCTGACGCTGCGTTTTATATTTTTCGTGCCCCTAATAAAATCAAAACCTGTTCAAGATCAACAAAAAATCAGCGTTTGAACCGTATAGGCTAAAAGATAGTTGAAAGATTAAAAAATTATTGAATAATGGCCTGTAGATTAAGAGAACCGCGCAAATGCGTTGTACCCAGCTCCGCTCCACAACAGGAAACAAACTCCATGTCTAATTCGTTCGTACTAGTGATCAACTCAGGTAGTTCCTCTCTCAAATTTGCCGTTATCGACTCGGTCAGTGGTGATGCGGTGTTAAGTGGGTTGGGTGAGTGCTTTGGCTTGGCCGACGCTCGCATGAGCTGGAAATACGCTGGCGAGAAAACGGAAATTGCCATTGAAGGGGAAGGAAACCACCATAAACTTGCTATTGGCAAGTTGGTTGGTTTGACTGAAGAATTAGGCCTTACGCAAGATATCGTCGCCGTCGGTCACCGTATCGTCCATGGGGGCGAGAAGTTCACTAAGACAGTGCGGATCAACGAAGAAGTGACCGCTGAAATTGAGAAACTGGCCGATCTTGCGCCGTTACACAATCCGGCGGGGGCGATTGGTATTCGCGCCGCGATGGAGGCCTTCCCTGCTTTGCCGCAATTTGCGGTGTTTGATACAGCTTTTCACCAAACCATGCCTAAACGTGCCTTCACCGGGGCGATTGCGACTGAGCTGTACACTGACTTTGGGATCCGTCGTTACGGCTTCCACGGCACCAGCCACTATTTCGTTAGCCGTGAAGCAGCCAAGATGCTCAATAAACCGGTCGAAGCATCGAGTTTCATTTCTGTGCACCTTGGCAATGGCGCTTCTGTTTGCGCGATTAACAACGGAAAATCGGTGGATACTTCGATGGGCTTTACCCCATTGTCTGGCCTGATGATGGGCACACGCTGCGGCGATTTGGACCCTGGGATCATCGAATACCTGCTAAAGAAAGGCTGGTCGCAAGAGAAAGTGTTTAACTCACTCAACAAAGCGTCTGGCTTCTTGGGTGTGTCCGGACTAACCAGCGACGCTCGTGGCATTTTAGAGGCGATGGAGCAAGGCCACGAAGGGGCCACATTGGCATTCCAAGTGTTTACCTACCGTGTGGCGAAGTACATTGCCTCTTATCTGGCAGCGCTTGATTCTTTTGATGGCATTATTTTCACTGGTGGTATTGGTGAAAACTCACTGCCGATCCGCCGCGAGATTCTGCAAAACCTCAAACTGCTTGGTTTTGTCGAAGATGAAAAAGGTAACGAAGAGGCTCGTTTTGGTAAGGCTGGCGTGATTGCCAAATCAGAAACTACTCAACGCGGTAGCGTTGGTGGTGCCAACCAACGAAGAATTCGTGATTGCCCAGCAATCGGTTGAATTGCTGTAATTTAAATTAAAAACAGATAGTTAAAAGCGAGCTTGGTGCTCGCTTTTTTAGTATTTTATGTTGGATAGACCATCGCTAAACAGCGCATGGCGACACACCGCTTACCCACTACATCGACTTCTGCAATTCATTTTTGCCTCAAGGTAGTGGGGTTAGGGTTGGCTTGTTGATGCTCCTTAATGAGTTAACGTAAAAACTCATTCATAAGTAATTCAATTGTCTTGTCGAGTACATGAGTTAATGTCTATTAGTTAATTAGACTTCTTGTACTCCATTACCACTTGACAGGTGAGTAGTAGTGGATTAAGAGCAATCGGCCCCTAATACCTAGAAATAGGAAAAGTATTGGGCAAAACTCTAAAATCGTGGTCAATTTTAGTGACCGATACACACAAATATTATGTATTAGTCTATTTCCGGTAGCTCATCTTTACCCATCCAGTCTAGTGGAGATGCTAGCTCAACGAAGTCCTTATATTCATCTAAATCTATCGACTCGAACTTATTTTTGATATAGAAGAACTTAACCCATAGAAGTGCTGGCACTCCCAATTTCTGTGCGTCTATATCATACTGATATTTTTTGTACTCCTCGTGGAGAGTCTTACAGATCTGCTCTAAAGGTGTCTGTTTCTGGAGTAGGACTCCTGCGATTATCGCCTAAAAAATGCATTCCCGCATGAAATTCTCCAGATGAATTAAAGTGAGAAGAGAAAATTTCTTTCAGATAATCAAGTAAGTAGAATCTATAAATACCAGATGAATAGGGGTTTTTTACAGCGTTCTGATAAGAATAAATCTTAAGATTAGGAGCATATTCCCGTGGATCGAAGTTCATTTCAAGATGTCGCATATGAGAGCTTTCTGGTATGTAAGTTTCTAGAAAGTCATTCAAATAGATAGTCTTCTTACTATCCCCATTCTGCACCACTCTTGCAAACTTGCCACATATTATTTCGTCAAAAAGATTATGGTCCTTTTCTTTGATACAAAGTAAAGCTGTTAGCATCAATATATCAATTTTAGAGCCTTTAGGCATATTTGAGATTGTAGCCACTACTCTATCTGCAATTTGGATAGCAGTACGAGCAGATACCTTAAAGGCGTCAAGAATTACCGATATATTTCTTAAAGTTGCTTTTGCATCCACATTAAAAGGAAGTACTTCAATGTTCAAGTCTCTCAAGTAATCACCAGAAAGCTTGCTAGCGTCACTGTGCACTTCTAGAAAATTTTCTAAATTCGGGGCTTTAAGACTATAGCGACTATTAAAGAAGCGACTAAGATAGATTTTAGCGTCAAATCCCTCGCCATAAACAGCTTTTACCGCATGTTGTAGTTGTTCAGTGTCAGTAGCTACTACAAAAACCACGCCATCAATGTCAAATATATGCTTGATTGTTTCCAGCATTTCAACAGCATAACTAGGCCTACAACGATCTAGTTCATCAATGAAAATGAAAGCTGGTAGTTTCTTTATTTTTAAGGCCAACAACTGCGGTTACCCATTCGAATACACTTGTCTTTAGGCTTTCTATCGCTGCACTTTTAGCATCATGTTCATCTATTAAATACTTAACTGCTTCAGAAGCTGCAAAGCTCATATCAATAGGTTGGCCATTTTCATCTACTAAATCTTTGCCATCTTTCCCCTTAATACTACCGATATTTTCATTGTCGTCATCGGCATTCATAATTACCACAGGATCAATTCCTACATATCTCTTAAATAAACCTCGACCTACACCTGGTGCAGCAGCTTTCAACAGACCTATAAGCTTACGAGGCACTTTGAACTCTATGGAATTTTTGTCTTTTCCTGCTTGCTTTCTCAATTGTTCGATGATGGAGGAAATTACCGTCATTAAAGGATCATCTGAGTAATCTTTCTTCCACGCATCTATGTACACAACGGGGTAATGCTCTTTGATATCTTCAGACCAACGTTTAAGAAAATATGTTTTACCTGCTCCCCATTCTGCATTTAGATTAAGCACATAATTGCGCTTTTGATCACCAGTATCTCTTGCTTTATCAAAACCTTGAGATGCAAGAAGTTTTGTAAGGAATGTTGCGTACCTAACCCTTCCCAATTTATCTTCAGGAAAAAAATCATTCTCAATCTTGAGCCCCTGAGACCAATCCAACTTAACTTGCTTAACCATTTAATTTTCCGATAGTTATTGCCAACACTTTTAAAGTTTACGACCATTTACCATAGTTAAGCAAAAGGTTTGATATTAATGTTTGTGGTTACCCGAGAAATTTTTCATCTCAAAATTTGAGGCTCATTATCCAAATGAATATTAATTGAACGAAGCCTCAACCCTAAAATGTTTTTGTCCAAATACCTGTTAACAGAAGCGATACTAATCGCCGCCTGACCAACGAAGAGTTCGCGATTGTCCGGTAATCGGCTGAGTCACTGTAATCTTGTCGAGTTTAACATCAGAGAGAGAAGCGAGCCCGGAGCTCGCTTTTTCTCTAGTTGAGCGGGGCATCTGCTCAACGCGGTTGCGGCTTATACCTTCCTTCCTGAGTAGTGAATAATGTCGTGGAACACGGCATTCGTCTCACCTATGTTTTTGTAGCCATGAGCTTGGTTGGCATTAAAGCGCACCGCTTGCCCCGGGCGCAATGTGTGCCATTCGCCATCAAACAGCACCGCCATTTCGCCAGCAATACATAGAATGTGCTCGGTCACACCAAGATTGTGCGGTTCAGATTCATGCTGATAGTTGGGCGCTAAGGTGAGCTCGAATACCTCAAACCCCAGCGCTGGCTCAAACGGGAACAACAAGCTGACAAAGAAGCCAACATTGTACTCCTCGCGCCTTAGCTCGTTTGCATCTCTGAAAAGATTGGTAAGTTCATGGTTCGAACCCACGGAGATAAAACTGGAAAACGACACATCAAATCCTGAGGCGATCTGCCACAGTTTGGCGACGGTCGGGCTCGATTCACCGCGTTCTATTTGCCCAAGCATGGCTTTACTCACGCCAGTTGCTTGCGCGGCTTTATCTAAACTCCAACCTTTTTCTTGTCGAAGGCGTTTTAAGTTATCGCCGACTTTGATTTCGGTTTGCATATTTTTTCGATAAACTCCTTGTGCGTTATAGCGCACAAATGCTAGATTAAATTGCACGGACGTTATAACGCACATTGAGGTGAATTAACATGACTAAGCTAAAACTTTCTCACGTCAGTACCGGCTTTATTGCCGTTTTTATTGGCTACGCAAGTGCGGCCGCGATAATTTTTCAAGCCGCAAGCAGTGCTGGCGGGAATGAAGCGCAAATTGCTTCTTGGTTTTGGGCGCTGGGGATAGGTATGGGAGCCAGCACGATTTTGCTCTCATGGTTCTACAAGAAACCAATCGTCACCGCGTGGTCTACACCCGGCGCGGCATTGTTAATTACCTCCCTTGACGGGTTGACCATGAATCAGGCCATCGCCGCGTTTTTATTCAGCTCTCTGCTGATTACCTTAGTTGGCTTGGCCGGGATAGTTGAAAAAGTACTAAAGCAAATCCCAACTGCCATCGCAGCGGCGATGTTGGCCGGAATATTATTGCAATTTGGCTTGGGCTTGTTTGAATCGCTCATGGAAGAAGGACAAATTGTCTTGGTGATGTTAGCGATGTTTATTGTGGCAAGAACTTGGCTAGGAAACTTACTGGTCCCGAGTATTTTTTTCGTCGCGCTGGGGCTCTGTGTCGCTATGGGAAAACTCGATGTCAGTGAGGTCACGATGGGGTTGACCACGCCGACCTTCATAGCTCCGGATTTTGATTTCTTCTCGTTGGTCAGTGTTGGAATACCCTTGTTTATTGTTACTATGGCCTCGCAAAACTTGCCGGGATTTGCGGTATTAAAAGCCAATGGCTACCAAGTCGAGTCCTCCAAAATTATCACAACGACAGGTTTGGCCGGGCTGTTATTGGCTCCGTTTGGTGGTTTTGCTTTTAATTTGGCTGCCATCACAGGCGCAATTTGTATGGGGCCAAATGCGGATGAAAACCCGAAAACACGTTATATGGCGGGGATTTCGATGGGCGTATTTTATCTTTTAGCGGGCATTTGGGGCATGTCATTTGTTTCCATTTTTAGCGCCGTCCCTGCCGCCGTGGTGATTGCGATTGCAGGGCTAGCGGTGATGCCCACCTTAATGAACTGCTTATCGGTATCGATGACAGACAGCCACTGCCGAGAGCCTGCATTGTTTACGTTTCTGTTCACCGCATCTGGCATCAATTTACTGGGGATTGGCAGCGCTTTCTGGGGCGTATGTCTGGGGCTGATTTGCTACTGGCTATACAATTACAAAGCGAGCATGGCGAGGGCGAGTGATACCTCATCAACCCAATAGGTTTAATCCGCTGCTGTTCGAGTATTCTTTATAAACTCAAATGTTGAGAAATGGGGCCAGCATTCCCTGTGGCGTTACCGATTTACCCTAAAACTGAATTGTATAAATATTGTATTAATCTATTGATTTAATAGGTCATTAAGCGAGCCTTCGGCTCGCTTTGTTTTGTTCTTAGTGGTGTATGGGTTCAGTTCGGTCGGCTTAACGAGCAGGATTATCAACGCGTTGGAAAAAACACATTTTGCGCTGGTTACGCGTATCGTTTAGCCAAGCATATCGGCAGTCATTATCGTAGTTGTAACGGCCGGACTGAACCTGATACGGGCCAAACTGAACGCCTTGTATCGATTGAAAGCGCCCTTTGTACAAGAGAGAGAAATGTAAGTGAGGCCCGGTAGAAGAGCCACCTTCACACAGCGCAGTAGAACGTTGACTCGCATAAACCCCCAGTTTGGTGTCTCGCGTTACCCATTGCTTATTGCCGACCTGAATGCCATCCATGTGATAGTAGTTCGTTTCCCAACCGTTAGGGTTGCTTACTCTCACTTGACAGCGCGATAGCACGGTAACATAGCCATCGTGGGCGGCGGTCACACTGTACGTTGGTGCGCCCCATTGCGGCCAATCGTAAGAGACGTCGATAGACGACAATGGATACCCTGCTCCACTGTGAGAGTGTGGCCCGTTTGGTACCCACGAATAGCCTTGACGCCAAGGCCATTGCATAGAATCGGGAGCGATGAAATCAGAGCGGGCGGTTTGGATTTCGAGCTCAGGAGCAGGAAGATAAAACCACGCTTCATATTGAGTTAACCAAGTTTGCCAAGCAGAGGTTGTTGGCAGTTGCTGCGCGATGGCCAACGTCGCTGGGTTGTAGCGCTGGTGTGATAATGAACGGTGTGACTCGTAGTGATAAAAGCCTTGTGAAAGCTGATTGGCGAGCGTTTTTATCTCCTCTACAGAGGGTGTTTTTTCTGGAAATAGAATAATGAGTGTTGTCAGCAGTACTCTTGGGTCAACACCGGTTGCTCCTGCCCAATGTTGAAATGGCTCACTGAGAGCGTGCCACGTGGGCAATGTTTCAGCCAAAAAGTGATCGAGGTCGAAAGGCCGAAAATAGGGTTGGTAAGTAAACTCATTGTCACTGATAAGCACATCGGGCAGTTTGCTGTTGGTTAATGCTGAAAGGGGAAGTTCTTTGAGCTCAATATCAGGGTATAAAGAGTGCGCAGTAATGCTGTTACTAACGCAAAGCAATAGCAATCCGTAAGACAGTTTCTCTAAACATAGTTACACCTCGTTAAGCGTGCTGTTGCATATAGAATCTAGTATGTCATACCTAGCAAGGAAAGCAAGAATGTAGAAATCTTTAAACCGACAATAACTCAATGAAAAATATTGAAAATGTGTCATGACTCAGTACGTCGGAAGTAGACAATGCCACTCTGTTATGAGTTGACAGTTTTTTACTGTTAACTGCGTCTATATGAATTGCATACCGACTATGAAAGTTAGTAAATCAGGTGTATAGAAGAGGCAGTTTCGAGTCTAAGATCAAGATAAATAGGAAAAACCTATGCTGTATAGAGTGTTAATCATCGCCTTTGCCTCTTTGTTAAGTGCGTGCGCATCACAAATCACCATCATTCCAGATGAAAATAAGATTTTGCTGACCGAGGATACGTTGGTTTACGAGGGGATGATCACCGGAGACGCTGTCCTTGAGGCGATCCGCCTAGTGCGAAACCGACGGACGCCAAATCAAAAAGTTAAGAATCACCAGCGAGGGCGGTGAAATGGGTTCTGGCATCGAGTTTGGCTATTTCGTTCATGAACTGAATTTGGATGTGGAAGTGAGTCAGCTCTGTTTTTCCGCCTGTGCAAACTACATTCTGCCCGCAGCCAATCATGTGTTGATCAAGAAAGATGCCATGCTCGGTTGGCATGGCGGGGCGAAGCAAGACGACGAAATTTGGCGTCGCTCAGTCCCTGCGAGTCGGTGGGAAGAGTTTTCCGGCTATTTGACCCGTTTGAGATTAAAAGAAACGGCTTTTTTTGACTTAATAGGCGTTGATCAAAATATCACGGTTTATGGGCAGACTATTCCCAACAATTGTAAGTTCAGCCAAAAGACGCAAGGATGGATATATAGCTTATCTGATATGCGAGCTATGGGAATAAAGCACATTGAGATGCAAGGGGATGAGTTGACCACGTCGACAACCTATAAAGACACCGAAATAAGCACTTGTTTATTACCGGATATCTTTAAATAAATCAATTGATTGCCAATAAAAATAGCCGCAAAATGCGGCTATTTTTGTGAGGCGAAAAAGACTCTCTGCTACATCGCTGCTTTTTTCGCCGCCTCAACCCAAGCATCAAATTGTTTTTGGTGCGCTTTTATCCAGCCATCGGCATGCGCTTCAATGTCGGCTGAACGATTTTTGCCTTGGCTCATCATCATATTTTGCGCGCTCACATCGTTAATGTTCACTTGCATGATGGCAAACAACTTCGCCGCCGCTGGGTTTTGCTCGGCAAACGCTTTATTGGCGACGATGCGCATGCTGTTCATCTCAAAGCCGTAGTTTTTGCCATTTGGCAACGTGGTATCGACATCTTTTCGCTCACCCGGCAGCGCCGAGAAAGGCACTTCAAGCCAGACGACGTCTTTACCGGGAACCAAAACGCCGCTCACCCAATACGGTGTCCAAGTGTAGTAAAGAATGGGCGAGCCTTGCTTATAGCGGGAAATGGTATCGGCGATGATGGCGGCGTAGTTGCCTTGATTGTGCGAGACGGTATCGCGCAGGCCGTAAGCACTAAGCTGCGCCTCGATAACCCCTTCACAGCCCCAGCCCGGATTACACCCGGTCAGATCGGCCTTACCATCGTCGTTTCGCATCAAATAGGCGAGCGATTTTCGGATCTTTCAATTGGCTAATGTTGCTGATGTTGTATTTATCCGCTGTGGCTTTATCAATCAAATAGCCTTGCGCCGCGCCGCTGATGTATTGGCCTTGGCGATAGAATACCTTGTCTCCTCCGGCCATGGCGTATTTGTCACTGTGCAGCGGAAACCAGCCAACCGCGAGGAAGGTGGCGTCGCCTTTGGCGATCGAGGTGTAGGCGACGTTGTAATCGACTTCTTTGGTTGGTAACACATCGTAACCGAGCGCTTCAAGGGCACGGTTGACGATCAAGGTTTGAAAGGTCTCTTCCGCAACAGTGGATTGAACCGGCTGTACGGTTACCCCCGCACCGGGCAGTTTTTCTGCCCACGCGCTGCTGGCCACAACCAGTGACGTGAGAGCAGTAACGGTGAGGGTTTTCTTCCATGAGCAATGCATATTATTTCTCCATTTTGCTTAATTCAGGTGAAGGCTTGCGGGAGTTGAAGAGTCGCGTTAGCAGAGATGCTGGTCCGGTGTGATACCAGCGCAGTTTGCTATTGCCCGCGTTGTCCCCAAGGTTTGTGTGATGCGATCAAGTAAAATCGCCAGAATGACGATGCCGACCCCGCCGACTGCAGCTAAGCCCATATCTAAGCGGCCGATGCCACGCAGCACCATCTGGCCTAAGCCGCCAACGGCGATCATGGAGGCAATCACCACCATAGAAAGTGACAACATTAGAGTTTGATTGACCCCTGCCATAATGGTGGGCAGCGCCAGAGGCAGTTGAATGCGATAGAGCATTTGCCGTTTGCTGGCACCAAAGGCGTGACCTGCTTCAATTAGCTCTTCGGGCACTTGTTGAATGCCTAAAATCGTCAAACGCACCACAGGGGGCAGGGCAAAAATGATGGTAACCACTACGCCGGGCACGTTACCAATACCAAACAGCATGACGATCGGCACCAGATAGACAAAAGCAGGCGTGGTCTGCATCGCATCCAGCAGTGGGCGAATAATTTTGGCGGCGGTTTGGCTGCGTGCGAGCCAGATCCCCAGTGGCAAACCAATCAACAAGCAGAAAAATACCGACGTCATGACCAGTGCTAAGGTGGTCATGGCTTGCGACCAAGCGCCAATCAAACCGATAAAGATCAGTGACGCAAGTGTGGCACTGCCTAAGCGAATATTTGAGCATTGCCAAGCAAGCAAAAACAAGATCAGCAGCATGATGGGTGCTGGTGTGGAAACCAGTGCGGTCTCAAACGAGGAGAGTATGAAATCGATCGGCACGCGTACGGCTTGAAACAGCGGGCGACCATGATCCACCAGCCAGTTTAATCCGGTTTCTACCCAGTGATCGAAGGGCAAAATGGCTTGATCGAAGGGATGAAGCGGATCAAACGATGGGAGCGGCGGCGCATCACTATTGAGCCAATCGGCGTTGTCGGTCACGGGCGTTGCTTGTCCCCAAGGATCGCTTGGCGCAGCGCTGGTTTGTGACCACGGGTCACTGGTTTCTGATTCGTTAGACATTGTTACTACTCCTTGTCTAGGGTTTGCAGCAGCCGTGATTTGGTGACCACACCAAAATACTGCCCTTGCTCATCGACAACGGGAACGGCGTAAGGCACCCCGGCCACAAGGCCCAAGATGTCGTTGACTGATTGTTCGGGTGTGAGTGTGATGGCGTCTGGCAACTGCGCGCTACTCAAAGAGCGTTGCTCTTTGTGCGCAAGGCGCAGCGAGTCGAGTGAAACCACACCGGAAAAGCGGTTGGATTTATCAATCACAATGCCGTAATCACGATCCTGATCGAGCAATATCTGCATGGCGGATCTTGGGCCGTCGTGTTCACTTTTCTTAAACACCGCCACTGGTTTTTTCCGCGCAATGTCTTTGGCGGTTAAAACGCTCGCCACATTTACACCACGAAAGAAGGCAGCCACGTAGTCGTTGGCAGGATGGTTGAGGATCTCATCAGGAGTGCCGACTTGCACCACATCCCCATGCTGCATGATGGCGATGCGATCGCCGATGCGCATCGCTTCATCCAGATCGTGCGAGATAAATACGATGGTGCGTTTATCGTCATTTTGCAGACGCAAAAGTTCGTCTTGCATTTCGGCGCGGATCAAAGGATCAAGCGCTGAAAACGCTTCATCCATCAATAAGATATCGGGGTCGCACGCCAGTGCACGTGCCAGACCGACGCGCTGTTTCATCCCTCCGGAAAGCTCATCGGGAAACGCCTCTGCATAGGCGTCCAGTCCGACGCGGTTGAGCGCGGCAAGCGCAGTGCTTTCTCGCTCCTCAACGGTAATGCCGGCCAGCTCTAAGCCGAAGGCGGCGTTTTCCAGCACCGTCATATGTGGCATTAAAGCGAAGTTTTGAAACACCATGGAGATGTGTTTGCGGCGCACCTCACGCAGTTCTTGCTCAGAAATGTGGGCGATATCTTTGCCCTTAAGCAATACGCTGCCCTTGGTGGGTTCAATCAAGCGATTGAGTAAGCGAACAAGAGTGGACTTGCCAGAACCAGACAGTCCCATAATGACAAAAATTTCTCCGGCTTGAATCGACAGTGACACATCATTGACGCCGATGGTCAATCCTGTCTTTTGCAAAATGCCGTCCTTGTCGACACCCTTTTCCAGCAGGGTAAAGGCCTGCTCTGGTTGCTCCCCGAATACCTTAAACAGGCCTCGGGTTTCCAGTATGGGGTTCATATTTTTTTCCTTGTGTTGTTATTTAGAGATATAACATTTAGTACTCTAAATAATTATTGGGATTTTTTCAATCTTCAAACTGAGTGTGTTTGGTTTAATCTAAGATTGCGCCACGCTCTTGGGGTTAAGTCAGCCTGTAATTGCTGGTTAAATATCAGTTTATTGTTTCTATTTTCATCAATCGGTGTGTTTTATAGTGGCTTTTGTGATGATTTGTTGAGCGATGAAAATCAGGTTTCGGCCATCACCGAAGACTTTATCGCTTCTCTTTACGAAGGGTCATGTTGGTTATTTGTGAAATAAACATTTGTGTACGAATAAATAATATGGCATTTTAATTTAACTGCACGTTCAATTAAAAACATCAGGAGCCAAAATGCCGAAGGTTGGGATGCCGCAAATACGTAAGCCGCAACTGGTGAATGCGACCATGACGGTGATTGATCGCGTGGGTCTGCACGCCGCCAGTATTGCCCTGATTAGCAAAGAGGCGGGCGTATCGACAGGCATCATTAATCACTACTTCGGTGGCAAGCACGGTTTGTTGGAAGAGACCATGCGGGAGATCCTTCGTCAGTTATCACGCACTGTGGTAGAGCGTTTAGCCGCACTACCCAAACAGGCCTACCACCAAAGGATCAACGCCATCATCGACGGAAACTTTTCCGGCTATCAGGTGGAAAACAAAGTGGCTAAAACGTGGTTGGCGTTTTGGTCTTATTCCATGCACGACGAGCAGCTAAAGCGGCTGCAACAAGTCAATGAGAAGCGCTTGATCTCTCATCTCAAACATGAACTGAAAGCGCTGCTCAATCGCGATCAAGCGGAACTGGTCGCCCACGGCATTGCGGCATTGATTGATGGTATTTGGTTACGCGGGGCGCTCAACCCCGACGGGATCAGTGGCGAAACCGCCAAAGTGATCATTAACGATTATTTGGACAAGCAACTCACTTTTTATACAAAACAATAACGACGAGTCAGACCTTCATGATGGATAACAAATCACATTACATTGGCGGTAAAGCCGTAACTCGTGAAACCAGCGAGTATTTTACCACCTACAACCCGGCCACGGGCGAGCCGCTGGCACGCGTCGCTCAGGCTACTTCTGCCGATCTTGAGCTAGCGATCGCCGCCGCCAAAAGCGGTTTTGCCATTTGGTCGGCGATGTCGGTGCAAGAGCGTTGCCGAATTTTGCACCGAGCGGTGGCACTGCTGCGTGAGCACAACGACGCGCTGGCGAAACTGGAAGTACTGGACAGTGGTAAGCCGCTGCAAGAAGCCATTGCCGTGGACATCGCCACCGGCGCCGACGTGATTGAATACTACGCGGGGCTGGCCGTATCACTGCAAGGTGAGCAGCAGTCACTCAGTGCCAATCAGTTTTACTACACCCGCCGTGAGCCGCTCGGCATTTGCGCTGGCATTGGTGCTTGGAACTACCCAATCCAGATTGCGATGTGGAAATCGGCCCCAGCGCTTGCCGCAGGCAACGTGATGATTTTCAAACCCTCCGAAGAAACGCCACTTTCGGCACTGAAACTGGCGGAAATATTTACCCAAGCAGGCCTGCCAGATGGCGTGTTTAACGTAATTCAAGGCGACTATCGTGTCGGGCAAATGCTCACTGCCCATCCTGATATCGCCAAAGTTTCCTTTACGGGTGAATCAACTACGGGCAGAGCTGTGATGGCCGATAGCGCCAAGACACTGAAATCGGTGACGATGGAGCTCGGTGGCAAATCCCCGTTGATCATTTTTGAGGACGCTAAGCTCGAACAGGCTGTCTCAGCGGCGATGGTGGCCAACTTCTACACCCAAGGGGAAGTGTGTACCCACGGCACACGCGTGTTTGTTCATGAGTCGCTCTATGACGATTTTGTCGCTCAGTTGAAAACGCGCGCCGAGCGTTTGCGTGTTGGCGATCCGATGAAGATGGAGACGCAAATTGGCGCGCTGATCTCCGGCGAGCATCTGAATAAAGTGATGGCGGCGATTGAAAGCGCGAAACAGAGCGGCGCGACCTTACTCACAGGCGGCGAAACGGCTGATGGCAAATGGTCTGGATAAAGGCAATTTTGTTGCGCCAACCGTGTTTATCGACTGCCAAGACGAGATGGCGCACGTGCAGCAGGAGATATTTGGCCCGGTGATGTCGGTTTTGAAATTCCGTACGGAAGAAGAGGTAATTGCCCGCGCCAATCACAGCGATTATGGCTTGGCGGCTGGGGTATTTACCCAGAATCTTGGCCGAGCACATCGAGTGATTCATCAGTTGCAAGCCGGGATCTGCTGGATCAATACCTGGGGAGATTCGCCTGCTGAAATGCCGGTTGGCGGCTACAAACATTCTGGGATTGGGCGTGAAAACGGCCCGGAAACGCTGCGTCACTACACGCAAACCAAAAGCGTATTAGTCGAGATGGGCGATTTCGTCGGCCCGTACCAATAATCAGCAAATAAGAGAGAAAACCATGCAACAACACTACGATTACATCATCGTCGGTGCGGGATCGGCTGGCTGCGTTTTGGCCGATAGGCTGTCTGAAAGTGGTGAACATCAAGTGCTGCTTTTGGAAGCGGGCGGCTCTGATCACAGCATTTTCATCCAGATGCCCACTGCGCTGTCTTATCCGATGAACAGCGAGAAATACGCTTGGCAATATGAAACGGTCGCGGAGTCTGGCCTGTCTGGGCGACAGCTGCATTGCCCGCGAGGCAAAGTGCTCGGCGGCAGCTCTTCTATCAACGGCATGGTGTATGTACGTGGCCATGCTTGCGATTTTGATGAGTGGGAAGCGCAGGGCGCGGCTGGTTGGAACTATCAAGCCTGTTTGCCTTATTTTCGCCGTGCCGAAGCTTGGATTGGCGGCGCGGATCAGTATCGCGGCGGGGAAGGGCCGCTTGGCACCTGCGCGGGCAACGAGATGACGCTTAACCCGCTCTATCAAGCCTTTATTGATGCAGGCGCTGAAGCGGGCTATCCGCAAACATCGGATTACAACGGCTACCAGCAAGAAGGCTTTGGACCGATGCACATGACGGTGAAAAATGGCGTTCGAGCTTCCACCTCTAATGCGTACTTAAGCCGAGCGAAAAAGCGTGCCAATTTCACTCTGATCAAAGGCGTTAAGGCGCAAAAAGTGCTGCTAGAAAACAAACGTGCTGTGGGTGTTGTGTTTGAGAAATCCGGCAAAACCTCACAGTGCCTTGCGCGCAATGAAGTGATTTTAAGCGCCGGCCCCATCGGCTCTGTGCAACTGCTGCAACTTTCTGGCATCGGCCCGAAAGCGGTACTTGAGCGTGCCAAGGTCGCCTTAGTGCATGATTTGCCCGGCGTGGGGCGCAATTTGCAGGATCATCTGGAAGTGTACTTTCAATATCACTGCAAAGAGCCCATTACCCTCAATAGCAAACTTGGCTTGGTGAGCAAAGGGCTGATCGGCGCGCAATGGATTCTGACCCGCAAAGGGTTGGGCGCGACCAACCATTTTGAATCTTGCGCCTTTATTCGCTCACGCAAGGGGCTGAAGTGGCCAAACATTCAGTATCACTTTTTGCCTGCGGCGATGCGCTACGATGGACGTGCAGCCTTTGCTGGCCATGGCTTTCAGGTGCATGTTGGCCCCAACAAACCACAAAGTCGTGGCAGCGTCGAAATCATCTCGGCAGATCCAAACGACAAACCCAAGATTGAGTTTAACTACATTTCGACCGAGCAAGATCGCCAAGATTGGCGAGACTGCATTCGCTTAACGCGCGAAATTCTTGCTCAGCCAGCGCTCGATGCCTATCGCGGTGAAGAGATTCAGCCGGGCGCGGACGTGGTCAGCGATGACGCGATCGATCACTGGGTGCGCGAAAATGTGGAAAGCGCCTATCACCCGTCTTGCAGTTGCAAAATGGGCGCGGACGATGATCCGATGGCGGTGCTGGATGAACAGTGTCGAGTGCGCGGCCTGAGTGCATTGCGCGTGGTCGATTCGTCAGTTTTTCCCACTATTCCCAATGGCAACCTCAATGCGCCAACCATTATGGTCGCCGAGCGGGCTGCGGACATGATTTTAGATAAAGCCCTGCTTGAAGCCGGCAACGTCCCGGTGTGGCTCGCGCCGAATTGGCAAGAGAGTCAACGAATGCATCCACCGAAAAGAGCGTTACAACACGCGCCATAGCGATGCGCTAAGTCATTAGCAAATAACACATTTAATAATGAAAAAGTCAGAAAAACGATAAGGAATCGATTATGTCTATGACGACAAAACTGCTCACCACTACCGCCCTCACGCTTTTTGCCGCCAACAGCTACGCCAACAGCTGTCAAACGGTGCGTTTTGCCGATGTGGGTTGGACCGATATCACCGCCACCACCGCTGTCACCTCTGAGCTGCTCAAAGGTCTCGGCTATGAGACGAAAACCGATCTTCTTTCGGTTCCGGTGACTTACTCTTCAATGGCCAACGGCGACATCGACGTGTTTCTCGGTAACTGGATGCCGACGATGGAAGGCGACATCGCCAAGTACCGCCAAGCGGGCACAGTCGAAACGGTACGCGCAAACCTGCAAGGGGCCAAATACACCTTAGCGGTGCCGAAGTACGTTTATGATGCGGGTGTGACAAACTTCGCCGATCTCGCTAGGCACGCCGACAAGTTCAAATCTCGCATCTACGGTATCGAACCGGGCAATGATGGCAACCGCTTGATCCAATCGATGATTGATGCCAATGCCTTTGATTTAAAAACGTTTCGTCTAGTGGAGTCGAGCGAAGCGGGCATGGTGTCACAAGTCTCTCGCGCCGCACGTCGTCAGCAGTGGATTGTCTATTTAGGCTGGGCACCTCACCCGATGAACAGCAATGTTGAGATGGAATATCTGGCCGGTGGCGATGACTATTTCGGGCCGAATTACGGCGGTGCCAATGTTTACACCAATGTACGTGCAAACTACCTAGCGCAGTGCCCAAATGTTGGTCAACTGCTGCAAAATTTGCAATTTAGTCTGGAGATGGAAAACCAGTTGATGGAAGCGATCCTCAATCAGAAGCAGAAACCGGCGGTGGCGGCGCAGCAATGGCTAAAAGCCAATCCCAACGAGCTGCAGCGCTGGCTAAAAGGGGTGAAAACCCTGCAAGGCGAAGACGCCGTGCAAGCGGTTTCTGAACTACCTCGATAGCAACGCGTAAGCGCGTTGCTTGTCCTGTTTCGATTAAATAACAAAGGCTTAATTGTGAATTTTATTACTGACAACAAAATCCCTCTGGGTCAATGGATGGAGACGGGGGTTGACTGGTTAACCTTAAACGCCGCCGGCGTTTTTGACGCCATCTCCTACTTTCTAGAAACGGTTATTCTGTTTGTGGTGGATATTTTTAAGTGGATGCCACCAGCGCTACCGATAGTCATCACCGCCTTATTGGCTTGGCTGCTGCATCGCAGCCTGCCTTTGGTGCTGTTTGTGGTCGCTGCTTTGCTACTGATCCTTAACCTTGGTTATTGGCAAGAAATGCTGGAAACCTTTGTCTTGGTCTTTGCTGCGACAACGATTTCCGTATTAATTGGCGTACCTCTTGGCATCATGGCGGCGCATCGTCCTTGGCTTTACACCTTGTTGCGGCCAATCCTTGACCTGATGCAAACCGTGCCAACGTTTGTCTATCTGATCCCGACCTTGGTGCTGTTTGGTCTTGGTATCGTACCAGGCTTGATCTCCACCATCATTTTTGCCATCGCCGCGCCGATCCGCCTGACCTATTTAGGCATCACCAAAGTGCCGCAAGAGCTGATTGAAGCGGGCAAAGCGTTTGGGGCCAGCCGGATGAAACTGCTGCTCAAAGTGGAACTGCCAGCGGCGCTGCCCAACATTATGGCGGGCATCACGCAGTGCATCATGTTGTCGCTCTCTATGGTGGTGATTGCCGCACTGGTCGGTGCCGATGGTCTCGGTAAGCCGGTGGTGCGCGCGCTGAACACGGTGAACATTTCACAAGGTTTTGAAGCGGGCCTTGCGATTGTCCTGGTGGCGATCATCCTTGATCGCTTGTGCAAAACCCCTAACCAAAAGGAGGCATAACCATGGATGCCATTACGATTAAAAATCTGGATGTGGTTTTTGGTTCGGACCCCGCACTGGCGTTTGAAAGGCTCGATCAAGGCAAATCACGCCAAGAGATCATTGATGAAGTCGGCCAAGTGGTGGGGGTCAATAACGTCAGCATGAGCGTCAAAGAGGGCGAAATCTGCGTGTTGATGGGCCTTTCGGGCTCGGGCAAGTCAAGTTTGCTGCGCGCTGTGAATGGGCTAAATCCGGTGTCACGTGGTGCCTTGCTGGTGAAAGATGGTGAGCAGCAGGTGGACTTAGCCACGTGCGATCAAGAAACGCTGCGTCATCTGCGCACTCATCGCGTTTCTATGGTGTTTCAAACTTTTGCCCTTATGCCGTGGCTGAACGTATTGGATAACGTGGCGTTTGGTTTGGAGATGCAAGGGATCAGCAAAAAAGTGCGCCGCGTAAAAGCGCGTGAACAGCTTGCGATGGTTGGGCTGGCGGAATGGGAAGATAAATTTCCCCATGAACTTTCCGGAGGGATGCAGCAGCGGGTTGGCTTGGCGCGCGCTTTTGCGATGGACAGCGACATTCTATTGATGGATGAGCCGTTTTCGGCGCTCGATCCGCTGATTCGTGCCCAACTGCAAGATGAGCTGTTACAACTGCAAAAGCAGCTGAATAAGACCATTTTATTTGTTAGCCACGATCTGGATGAAGCGCTGAAAATTGGCAACCGCATTGCGATCATGGAGTCTGGACAATTGATTCAACACGGGAAGCCTGAGCAGATCGTGCTGCAACCCGAAAATCAATATGTGCGCGATTTTGTGGCTCACACCAATCCGCTTAATGTGCTGAAAGGGCGCTCTCTAATGCGTCCAGTGGAAGAGCTCACACAGCAAGCGCAGCGCTGGCAAGTGTGTAATGAGCAAGCGCTGTGGGTGGAGCAGCAAAAGCAGGGGATAACGCTGGTGGATTCGGCGCACCAATTGCTGGACTGGCATCAAGAGGGCGTTGGCCTTGGCGATATCAATGACCATACCGTCGTTGCGGTCGAGCCTGATATCGGCATGCGTGAAGTGATTGAACTTAAGCAGCGTACTAAACAGCCTATTCTGCTGGTGGAGCAGCAACGTCTGGTCGGCGTGCTCAGTGACAGGCAGTTGTATGGCGCGCTCCTTGGCAACTTCGCCGCTTCAGCCTAAGCAAAGCAATGCGCCAGTATTGAGCAGAACGGATGGCTTGCTGATTCTTTTGCGCTACACTTGGCCGTTAGCCAATAAAGGGGAAAGCCATGCTGATTGGAATTAAGTTGCTTAAACTGGCGGTGATTTGCGCCCTGTTTCTTTACTATTTTTGACTTGATTGCTCATGGTGAAGTGACGTGGGTGGCGCGTCTTTTAGGGATGTAAGGAAAAAATTGAGCCTTCTTAAGAAGGCTCAATTTGTTTGCCGCTCAACCTTTTAGTCAAACGGACGTGGTATTGGCGTGTTTGGCGTGGAAGGTGGCAATATGGGCAGCGAGAATGAAGGTTGATCGCCTGTTAAGGTATAGAGAAAAGCGACAATTTTCTGGTTCTCATCAGATGTGAATGTTCGGCCGAGCTGTAGCCTTCCCATAATGTCTACCGCTTCTGTCAAAGTCTGGGCTTCGCCATCGTGGAAGTAGGGATAAGTTAATGCCACGTTACGTAACGTCGGCACTTTGAACTTAAATCGGTCAGCATCTTTGCCAGTCACAGCGCTTAAGCCTTCAGCACTGTTTGCGGTTTGGTAAGGTTCAATCAACCCCATTTTTTGAAACGAAGTGCCACCGAGTGAGCTACCGTTATGGCAAGCTACACATCCTGAGTTTTTAAATAGCTGATATCCTTCCAGCTCCGCTTGAGTGATGGCGTTATCATCCCCCATTAACCATTGGTCAAAATGTGAGTTAGGGGTGACTAAGGTTTTCTCAAACTCGGCGATGGAGTCAGTGACTTGGTCAATATCAATTTTCTCTTTGCCAAACACCAACTTGAATTCGTTAACGTATTGTGGAATAGACTGCAATACATCGATCGCCAGCGTGTGAGTAAAGGCCATTTCTCCCGGATTGGCAATCGGGCCTCCCGCTTGCTCTTTCAAGTCAGCGGCCCTGCCATCCCAAAACTGGGCGATATTGAGGCTTGAGTTTAGAACCGTTGGCGAGTTTATCGGACCTTGCTGCCAGTTGTGTCCAATGGATGTTTTTAGATTGTCGCTGCCGCCCATACTGAGGTTGTGGCATGAGTTACACGAGATAAATCCAGATTTTGATAAGCGAGGGTCAAAATAGAGTTTTTTGCCTAACTCGGCTTTACCAAGATGGATTTCTTGTGCTGGGGCGATAGGGGTGACGGGTTCACTGCGATTACTCGATAGAGCGGAGGTAGAGAAAACGCTACTGATAGCAATGGCAAGAGTAACGACTCGTATCATATTGGCTTCCTTTTCTTGTTATGGGCGCGATTTAGCGCCGATTGATGAACTGACGACCTTACTACTTTGGAAGTATGGCTGAGGGAAAAGGAGTGTTGATGGCGAGTTCTATTTCTGTTGTTTTAGATCAAAAATCGGCAGGGATAAAATCAATAATTGAGATATTGCTCAAAATGTAGCCGCTGGATTTTCTGTCATCTTCCACCGTAAACGGTTGGTTAAAAATAAAAAGCGCCAAAAACGGCGCTTTTTGCGTTTCCATTACAAATGGATTACTGGCTCGCTTTGCCAAGCTGAAGCCAAGTATCAATCACAGTGTCTGGGTTGAGCGACACTGAGCTGATGCCTTGTTCCATTAACCACTGTGCAAAGTCTTCGTGATCCGAAGGGCCTTGGCCACAGATGCCAACGTATTTACCTGCTTTGGTTGCTGCGTCGATCGCCATTTTCAACATCGCTTTCACCGCAGGGTTACGTTCGTCGAATAGGTGAGCGACATCGCCTGAATCGCGGTCGAGGCCGAGCGTGAGCTGAGTCATGTCGTTTGAGCCAATTGAGAAACCGTCGAAGTACTTGAGGAACTCATCCGCCAGCACCGCGTTTGATGGTAGCTCACACATCATGATCACTTTCAGGCCTTGATCGCCACGGCGCAGATCAAACTTGGCGAGCAAGTCAATTACCTGAGCCGCTTCACTTGGCGTGCGTACAAACGGGATCATGATTTCGACGTTTTTCAGCCCCATATCATCACGTACGCGTTTGATCGCTTGCGTTTCCAGCTCGAAACAGTCTTCAAACTGTGGCGAGATGTAGCGCGACGCCCCACGAAAGCCCAGCATCGGGTTCTCTTCGTGCGGTTCGTAGCCTTTGCCGCCGACAAGGTTGCTGTATTCGTTCGATTTAAAGTCGGACATGCGCACAATAACGCGCTTTGGCCAGAACGCCGCGGCGATGGTGGCGATCCCTTCAGTCAGTTTGCTCACGTAGAAATCGATTGGATCTTTGTAACCGCGAATGCGCTGGCTGATCTCGACTTTGAGGCTGTCGCTTTGCTGATCAAAATTGAGCAGCGCTTTCGGGTGGATGCCAATCATCTTGTTGATGATGAACTCCAAACGTGCCAAACCCACCCCTTCGTTAGGGATCTGAGCGAAATCGAATGCTCGGTCTGGGTTGCCGACGTTCATCATCACTTTGGTGGGCAGCATAGGCAGCTCATCAACAGTTGAACGGCGCACGGCGAACTCGATCTGCCCTTGATAGACATAGCCAGTTTCGCCTTCAGCACAAGATACGGTGACGAGCTCGCCATCTTTCAGCTGGCTGGTTGCGTGTCCACAGCCGACAATGGCCGGAATACCAAGCTCACGAGCGATGATGGCTGCGTGGCAAGTGCGTCCACCACGGTTGGTGACAATCGCCGACGCTTTTTTCATCACCGGTTCCCAATCTGGGTCAGTCATGTCGGTGACCAGTACGTCGCCTTCTTGCACCAGTGACATTTGATCGAGTGAATCGACCAAACGAACCACACCAGAGCCGATACGCTGGCCAATTGCACGTCCTTCCACCAGCACTTCTGCTTTGTGGCTCAGTTCGTAGCGCTCGATCACATTCTGTTCGCTTTGCGAGCAGACAGTTTCAGGGCGAGCCTGCACTATGTAGAGCTTGCCGTCGATACCATCTTTGGCCCACTCAATATCCATCGGACGCTGATAGTGCTTCTCAATGATCATCGCCTGTTTGGCCAGCTCAATGATCTCCTCATTGGTGAGGGAAAATTCGCTGCGCTCTTGCTCGGTGGTATCGACAATTTCCACCTGCTTGCCAATCACTTGGCTGTTGGCGTAGATCATTTTGCTCAGTTTCGAGCCAAAGGTTTTCTTGACGATGGGCGCTTGACCCGCTTCAAGCAGCGGCTTGTGCACGTAGAATTCGTCTGGGTTAACCGCGCCTTGCACTACCATTTCGCCAAGGCCCCAAGCGGAGGTGATGAACACCACTTTGTCAAAACCGGATTCGGTATCAAGGGTGAACATGACGCCGGACGCGGCTTTGTCGGAACGCACCATGCGCTGAATGCCCGCGGAGAGCGAAATGCCACGGTGGTCGAAACCTTGGTGTACGCGGTAAGAGATAGCGCGATCGTTAAACAGTGATGCATAGACGTGTTTGGTCGCTTCCAGAACAGCGTCGATACCTTTGACGTTAAGAAACGTCTCTTGCTGGCCGGCAAAGGAAGCGTCCGGCAAATCTTCTGCGGTGGCGGAAGAGCGCACAGCCACAGAAAGCTCGTCGTTACCCGCGGTGAGCTCTGCGTAGTTGCTGCGGATATCTTGCTCGAGATCCGCTGGGAATGGGGCTTCTAAAACCCACTGACGAATCATGGCACCGGTTTTACGCAGCGCGTCAACGTCGTCTACATCCAGTTCGTCAAGCAGTTGGTGAATACGCTCATCCAGCCCTTCGTAATCAAGGAAACTGGTTAAACGCATAAGAGGTGGTCGCAAAACCGTTGGGCACAGAAACGCCAGCATTGGCAAGGTTAGACACCATTTCACCAAGAGAAGCATTTTTTCCGCCGACTTTATCGACATCTTCCATGGATAGGCTATTGAACCAGAGGGTGTTCTTTTGCATGTCTTTCTCCAGAAACATTGCAGCTTGTAGGGATTAGGCAAACGATTACGCGGCAGCTGAAAAAAATTGTGAGCAAATTTTCAAAGCTGTGGGGGTGGTAATTGAACGCCTGGGTTTATTGTTTGTATTATGGTTAACATCCTAATCAAAATATTTTTAAAATTTAAACAAAAATGCAAACTGAAAAGCAAAGTCGTGATGTATTCTACGTTTCCGACGGAACCGCGATTACCTGTGAAACCGTCGGTCACGTTGTTCTCGGGCAATTCCCCTTTTATGCCAACGAAAAAACCTTTCCTTTCATTGAAAGTGAAGAGAAATTAACTGAGTTGCTCAAGCATATCGAAATTTCCTTTCAAACCACTGGTATAAAACCGTTGGTGTTTTTTTCGTTA
Source organism: Vibrio cidicii (assembly GCF_009763805.1). Classification (NCBI taxonomy): domain Bacteria; kingdom Pseudomonadati; phylum Pseudomonadota; class Gammaproteobacteria; order Vibrionales; family Vibrionaceae; genus Vibrio; species Vibrio cidicii. The sequence continues at coordinate 110,155 of NZ_CP046803.1, forward strand.
GTGATTGCCGAGTTTCGCGAGAAATTGTTGCAGGCGAATGCCCACTGTTATGATGTGCTGGAAAGTATTGTCCAGCGGGTGAAAGATGACATTCACATGGAACCCGTGCCCAAGCTGCAACGTTCGCGCAGCGTCAGCAAAGACACCGATACCTATTTTGATCGTATTGCGGCCATTGAGTACACCTTGGCGCACGATGACGGCATTTCTCTTAAAGGTTTGGAGCAGGCAGACATCATTTTGCTTGGCGTCTCACGCAGCGGTAAAACCCCAACCAGCTTGTACATGGCAATGCAATTTGGTTTGCGCGTGGTTAACTATCCGTACATTGACGACGATATTCGTGGGCTTAAATTGCTGCCGGAGTTTGAGATCCACCGGCACAAGTTATTTGGCTTGACGATCGCGCCAGAGCGTTTGACCGAGATCCGGCAAAATCGTTTGGCGGGCAGTGAATACGCCAGTACCGCGCAGTGCCAACATGAACTGGCCAACGTGGAGGCGCTGTTTCGCCGCGAAGCGATCCCTTACATCAACACCACCTCTTTGTCGGTGGAAGAGATTTCGACCCGTGTGCTGGAGAAAACCGGCCTGAAACGTCGCTTGTTCGGATAAAAGCCGAGGTTGTTAGTCAGCCTCGGCAAAAATCGAAGATAGCAATCAAGGATTTAGGAATCTAGTACCGCGATAAGCTCAGTGGGCGAGGCGCGGTTTTCGAGTAAGTAGTGGCGAAATTGCTGCTCGGGAAGGGCGGTTGAGTAGTAAAAACCTTGAATGTTGCGCACACCGAGTTTGGCTAAAATGTCGAGCTGCGACTTTTCTTCTACCCCTTCTACGACTACATCCATATTCAGAGTTTCTGACAGTGCTAGCATCGACATCAGCAGCGGCTGAGTGTTGGAGTCACTGGTTAGATTGTTAATAAATACGCGATCAATTTTCATGATGTCAAACGGATACTGGCGAATAAAGTTCAGTCCAGAGTAGCCAGTGCCAAAATCATCTACCGCGATGCGGATGCCCAAGTTTCCTAGGTAGGTGAGGTGCCTGCGCAGCGTGGTAAGATCGTCTGGGCTAAACACGCTCTCTTCGGTGATCTCAAACACCAGACGGTGGCTAATCTCCGGTTTATCTTTGAGTTGTTCGGTGACCTGAAAAATAAAATCTTGGTCAAGCACCACCTGACGGCTGATATTGATGCTCACATAGCCTTGAGGGTAGAGCTCACTGGTGGTTTGCAGCAGTTGGATAGCTTTAGCGAGAACAAAACGTGTGATCTGTTCGATAAGGCCGACTTTTTCGGCTAGTGGAATAAAAATGCCTGGAGAAACAAAACCTTGTACCGGATCGTTCCAGCGTAGCAGCGATTCACACCCCACCACTTTATTGGTTTTAAGATCGACAATTGGTTGAAAATGCACCGATAAATTTTGTTTCTTAATCGCATTGGTCAGAGCGTATTCGATGCTGTTATGCGTGATGTGTCTTTGGCGCAATTGAGCAGAAATCAGCAGCACTATGGTGGCGACCAACAAGCCAATCCACGCGTTTTTCAGCAAATATTCGAGATAAAAACCGCGTCCAACAGCAGAGTTGATAACGACCGGGAAGCGTTTTGACGTGACTTGCAGTTGGTTAATCGGCTCGGCCAAGGTGAGGCTTTTGACTGGCCTGCCAGCCACGTGGATCTCGTAGTCTAAATCGCCAAAGGAGAGGATTCCGCGAGTGATCAGCTGCAAATAGTTGGTGGGAAACAGCACGCTTAGCCCGCGCAGTGTTTCGTCACCAAAAATGTAGATCAGCGCCATTTCGCCCGTGAGCGCTGTTTTAGTAAAAGAAAGCGTCGCGCGTTCAGGACTTTCATCCAAACGTTGCAGTATCGATTTGTAGAGATAAAACGAAACCTTGACTTCATTGCTGGTGCAGAACACGCGGCCAGTATCGTCAAAGGTGCCTATCTCTTTGGTCATACCAAGATTGAGAATACTCTTGCGCAGTTCGTAAGTGAGAGCGCTACATGGCTGAGAGAAAATTGCTGGGCTGAAAAGATAGTTGAGCTGGATGCGTGTCTCTAAGAGCTCTCGCTCAATGTGGTTGATGGCTTTGTGGGTCAAAGTGCGCTGATATTGATTGGCAAATGGCACCAAGGCACACATGGTGATGGCGAAAGAAACCAGCAAAATGACGGCCACCTTGATGGTCCATTGCCAGTTATGCCTGCGAAAAAAAGTCTGCTGAGAATTCAAGGTACGTCGTAATCGTCTATTTTTTGCCAAACTATATCGGCCATTGTGGCCAGCGAATAACGGCTTCTGTTCAAACTGTGATCATAAGCCTCAAATATCCTATCGAGGAAATACTTTTTTACCAGCGCTAATATTGCGAGGCAGACAAAATATTGTGCATATGGCCGCTATTGCGCTGTTTTTGTCTCAGATTGCCCATGGTGTTGACAAAACGTTACTTATCTTGACGAAACTGCCGTGGCGCTTTGCCGGTTAAGCGCTTGAAGCTTTGGCGAAAATTGGCACTGTCGCTGTAACCTAAACGATAGGCGATCTCTTCGACACTCAACGCCGTATTGAGTAACAGCTCTAGTGCGAGATCGCGCCGGACCTGATTTTTTAGTCTCTGGTAGCTGGTGCCCAGCGCTTGCAGTTGTCGGTGCAAAGTGCGCGCGGAGAGACCATACCAAGCGGCGATTTCCTCAGCACTGGGTTCCGAGCCCAGACAAGTGTAGAGGTGTTGAGTGATTTGCCGATCAAGCCGATGCGATGCTTGCAGATGGTGTAATAAGGATTCGCAGCCGCTTAAACATTTTTGCCATTTACTCTCTAAATGGCGCAGCAGTGGACGCTGCAACACCTCAACGTCAAAATACCAAGCAAACTCTTGCGCGTTAAACTCGATGGGGCACTGAAAATGGTGTTGATAAGCGAGCGCGTGTGGCGGTGGTGGGTAGGGGAGCAGCATCTGTACACTCGGCAGCTTTTCTCCGGTCAACTCTGCACACAGCTGCGCAATCGCGCTAAAGAAATACTCGCTGCAAAATGGCAGCAACTTGCCAATTTCTAAATTGTTTTCGATTCGGATACAGGCCTGATGTGTGTCGCGCAGCACTTGGATGTGGAAAATCGGCCCGTTGAGCTGTAGGTATTTAAACCCCACTTGCAGCGCTTCAAGCACGGTTTTGCTGCTGGCGATGGCAAAGCCGAGCAGGCCAAAATCGCTGAAACTGGCTCGCTGGCCGCAAATCAGCCCGAGAGGTTGGTCGGGGATGCGCTCCGCGGCGAGCTGAAAAAGTGCCAATTTATCGGCAAAACGATAGTGACCTGCCTCTTGGTCTTCTGGTGTGGCTGAGATACCGGCCTCTCTAAGGAACATTTCTCTATCGACGCCATAGTCTTGCAAAACGCTCAGCAGCAATGCGACATCGTAACCGCCAAACGCTTGCCAGTGTTTGACTGGTCGATATTCGGTGATCAGTTGCATCGTCATCTTTCTGCCTTCTTGCCTACTTACTTAAGGTCGTTTATTGGTCGTATAAAACGTGATCTCAACCAGCTTGATGTCCGATTCTAACCTGTTTTATACGCTGTTGGCGCGTCACACTGTGAGTGTATGTTAAATTATTGTGAACCAAGGACGCTGTCATGCTCAAATTGGACTCTGCGCCTAAACGTTTGATCGCTTCTTCCGGTGCGCCAAACTATGGTCAGTTTGATGAGATTCCGCGCGATTTGGCACTGGAAGACTTTGACTATCGCACTGTGATGGACGCGCAAGCGAGCAAATTCGCGCGTTATTTCGACTACAAACAGTTCCAGTTTGTCAGCATCGTCACGCAAGATTATCTGATTGGCGTGGCGATTGCCGATATCCGCTATCTCACGTCGGCGTTTTGCTATCTCTATGACAGACGCAAAAAGCAGCTGGTGGAAGAGAAACTGGTTGCGCCCATTGGCTTGGGACAGCCATTCGGTGCCTTCTCCTTACAACAGCACCATGCACATCGCCCGTAAACAGATCCAATTTCACATTGTCGATGGCGTATGGCGGGTGCAATTGGCGACTCGTCAACTGAGCGCGGATCTGACCCTGATGCCTGAGCCCGGCAGCCAAGCGCTTGCGATGTGCACACCCACCGGTTATCAAGGCTGGACTTATACGCAAAAACACAATGCCCTGCGTGTAACGGGGAGGCTTTCTGTTGCGGGGAAAACGCTTGATCTGAGCGGTGCCTGTGCTGGCTATGATTTCTCCGCGGGCTATATGCGGCGTGAAACCAGTTGGCGCTGGGCCAGCATCAATTGCCGCGATCAATTTAGCACTCTTGGGCTCAATCTCGCCGCCGGAGTCAACGAAACCGGTAGTTGTGAGAACGTGTTGTGGATCAATGGACAAAAACACAGCCTGCCACCGGTTTATTTCTCTTTTAGCCGCGCCGATAGCGCCAAACCTTGGCACATCTACTCACAAAATGGACAAGTGGATTTGACCTTTACCGCCGAAAACTGTCGCCGTGAGAAACTGAACCTTTACTGGCTGAAAAGTAATTTTCGCCAATTTATCGGCCATTTTAACGGCGCGATCGCCGACAATCATGGCGTGGTCCACAAGATTAGCGCCACGTTGGGCGTCACGGAAGATCACTTCGCTCGCTGGTAACCCTGAATACAAAGGAGTGTAACTATGTTAGTTGAACATCCAGAATGGCTTTTGCTGTTGATGGCGCCGCTGTTTGTGGCCTTGATGGTGGCGGAATATTGGCTGGGCGAGAGAAAAGGCAGACTGCCAGACAACTCTCGTTACGAGTTTAAAGAGGTGCTGTGCAATTTTACCTTAGCCTTGATGCATCAAGGCACGGATCTACTGGCGGGTTTGTTGCTCGCTCATCTCTATTTGTGGCTGTTTGGCTGGCGCTTATTAGAGATTGACATGGGCGCGATGAGTTTTATTGCGCTGATGGTGTTGCAGGATTTTTGCTACTACTGGTTTCATCGCGCTAGCCACCGCGTGCGTTGGATGTGGGCTGCGCACGTTGTCCACCACAGCTCTGAGCGAATGAACTTCAGCACGGCGTTTCGCCAGAGCTTGATGTATCCGGTCGCAGGCATGTGGCTGTTTTGGTTGCCTTTAGTGATCATTGGCTTTGAACCACAGTGGATCACCTTGGTGGTGCTGTTTAATCTTGGTTTGCAGTTTTTTGTCCACACCCAATGGGTCAAAAGCTTAGGGCCTTTGGAATACGTGTTTAATACCCCGTCACACCACCGGGTTCATCACGGCGTCAACGCGCGCTATATCGACAAAAACTATGCGGGCGTGTTGATCATCTGGGACAAGCTGTTTGGTACCTTTGAGCCAGAGAGCGAAACTGTGCGCTTTGGCATCAGCAAACTGGTGAACAGCTTTAATCCACTGGTGGTTACGTTTGCCGAGTGGCGCGATCTGTGGCAAGACGCGACCCAGCCCGGTTTAACGCTTTCCCAACGGTTGAAGATCCTGTTATCGCCGCCTTCAGATTCCTCTGGGCAGGCGGAAACTGCGTCATGAGCGTTTGTCGGCTGAGCAGAAGATTGAGCCCGAATAACGCTATTCGCTGTAAGTGGGTGATTCATTTTGTCTGTTTAATGAGCGAAATAACTTTTCGATTTACCAATAAATGCTCGAACGCGCATTTTGTGAGTGATGTATCGAACCTAAAAGAAAAAAAATGACACACTAAACGTATGCTTATTAATGAATAGGAAGAAAGCGATGAAAGCTTCCGCTCATTTTGAAACGGACGTAGTGATCATTGGCGGTGGAGCCACGGGGACGGGGATTATGCGCGATTGCGCGCTACGGGGAATCGCCTGCATCTTATTGGAAAAAGATGATATCGCCTCCGGCACCTCTGGCCGCAATCATGGCTTGCTCCATTCTGGTGCTCGTTACGCGGTCACGGATGAGGAATCGGCCCGAGAGTGTATTCAAGAGAACAAAATCCTCAAAAGGGTAGCCCGCCACTGTGTGGAAAACACCAGTGGGCTGTTTATCACTTTGCCCGAAGACGATCTCTCATTTCAGGATACTTTTGTCTCTCAGTGTCAAAAAGCTGGTATTGAAACCGCGGTCCTTACGCCTAAAGAGGCGCTGGCGCTAGAGCCCAATGTCAACCCGCAGTTGCTCGGGGCAGTACAGGTTCCGGACGGCACGCTCGATCCATTTCGTCTTTGTGCTTCGAATGTGTTAGACGCCAAAGAGCATGGCGGACGCATTTTTAATCACACCTTGGTCGTTGGCCTCATCCGCGAGGGCGATCAAGTGCGAGGGGTGCACTGCCTGCATACGCAAACTGGCCAAGCGTTTGATATTTATGCGCGAGAAGTGATCAATGCAGCGGGGATCTGGGGACAAAATATCTGCGAATACGCGGATCTCAACATCAAGATGTTTCCGGCCAAAGGTTCATTGCTCATTCTGGATTACCGCATCAACAACTTGGTGATCAACCGTTGCCGTAAGCCGTCGGATGCCGACATCTTAGTGCCCGGTGACACCATTTCGCTGATCGGCACCACCTCACAACACATCGACTATGCACAAATTGATGACTTGCATGTGACCGAGCAGGAAGTCGATGTTCTGTTGCGTGAAGGGGCGAAGCTGGCGCCTATCATGGCCAACACGCGGGTATTGCGTGCTTATGCCGGAGTGCGGCCATTGGTTTCTGTTGATGATGACGGCAGTGGTCGCAACATCAGTCGCGGCATTGTTTTGCTGGATCACCAGCAGCAAGATGGTCTGAAAGGCTTAACCACCATCACCGGCGGTAAGTTGATGACTTACCGTCTGATGGCGGAGTGGGCAACCGATTTGCTGGCAAAAAAACTCGGTGTGGATCGCGCGTGTGAAACCCACCTGCGCCCATTGCCGGGGTCTAACGACGCGCCTAAACCCGCCAAGAAAACCGCCAGTATCGTCAAACCCGTTTATGAATCAGCAATTTACCGCCACGGCGAACGGGCTGAGCAATTTTTGCAGCAAGACAGTGCCAGCCAAACGGTGATCTGCGAATGCGAAATGGTCACTCAAGGCGAGATTGAGTACGCGATCAAGCAGCTCGATGTGAGTAATTTAGTCGACTTGCGTCGGCGCACGCGTCTTGGCATGGGCCCTTGTCAGGGTGAGCTGTGCAGCTACCGTGCCGCGAGTCTATTTAGCCAGTATGGCAACGTCGATGGCACGGCCAGTGCTCATCTACTGGCCGAGTTTCTTGAAGAGCGCTGGAAAGGCATTAAGCCAATTTTCTGGGGCGATGCGCTGCGAGAGGCGGAGTTCAGCTACTGGATTTACGAAGGCCTGTTTGGTGCCAGTGAACTACCGAATGTGGAAAACGGCGACACCGCACAGCGGCAAAATGAGGAGAACCACTCATGTTAAATTACGATATTGCGGTTATTGGTGGTGGTATCGCGGGTTACAGCGCCGCATTGCACGCGTTAGAACAAGGTAAAAAAGTGGTGTTAATCAGCCAAGGACAGAGCGCGCTGCATTTTTCCTCCGGCTCGATTGATGTGCTCGGTAAAACGCCTGCGGGTGAGGATGTAAGTGCGCCTTTTCACGCTATCGAGCAATTTGCTGAGCGTTTTCCTGCTCACCCTTATGCAAAACTGAGCGCGCAAAGTGTGCGCCGCGCACTGCGTTGGTTTCAAACCGCTTTAGCACAGCAAGGGATCCCACTGCAGAGCGAAGAAGATGAACATAACCACTTTCGCATTACGCCACTGGGCACTTTAAAAGCGACTTGGCTTTCACAGCCGTTTGTCTATCGTCACCGTCAGAGGCTGCCATTTAAACGGCTGCTGCTGGTCTCGGTTGATGGTTATCGTGACTTTCAGCCGTTGCTTGCCAAAGATAACCTGCGCAAACAGCGCGATTTCGCCCAGTGCGCGGTGGAGGAAATCAGCGTCACCATCCCCGGATGTGAGCAACTGCGGCGCAATCCCAATGAGCTGCGCTCAATAGACATTGCCCGTTTACTCAAGCAGCCGCAGGCGTTTAACAGTTTGTGTCACCAACTGATGAAAGGGGCGACACCAGACGATCTGTTGATCATGCCTGCCATCATGGGGAACGGTGACGGTCTGGTGTTGTTGGAGAAATTGCGCCGCGAAACCCGTTTGCACTTTCATGAAGTGCCGACCATGCCCCCTTCGCTGCTTGGTATTCGTATCGAAGAAGCGCTGCACAAACGTTTTGTCCAAGCGGGCGGGACGCTACTTAAGGGCGATCAAGTGACTCGCGGCGAATGGCATTCAGAACAGCAGTTAAAAGCAATTTACACACGCAATTTGGGTGATATGGCGCTGCATGCCAAGGCGTTTATTTTGGCTTCTGGCAGCTACTTTAGCCAAGGGCTTAAAGCCAATCTCAGCGAGATCGTGGAACCGATTTTTGGTTTGGAGATGGTGTCAAACTCTGCGCGTAGCACTTGGCGCGCAGAGAAATTCTTTAGCCCCATCGGTCATCCATTTATGGCGTTTGGCGTCAAAACCGATGGTACGTTCCGCCCTTATTTGCAGAGTGCGCTTTGTCAGAACCTCTACTGCTGCGGCTCTGTCTTGGCGGGGTACGATCCGGTGTTTGAAGGCTCGGGAGGCGGCGTCGCTATCTCGACCGCGCTGGCCGCAGCGCAGCATGCCGTTTTGCACTGCGAGGTTCAAACGCAGGAGGAGTGCGTATTATGATGAATACTTTTGCCAAACATGCCCCTGTGAACACCAGCTTTGACCAGTGCATTAAATGCACCGTGTGTACTGTGTATTGTCCGGTGGCGAAAGCGAAACCCGGAATATCCAGGGCCAAAACAATCCGGGCCAGACGGCGAACGTCTGCGCTTGAAAAATCCGCACTATTACGATGAGTTGCTGAAACTGTGTACCAACTGCAAACGCTGTGAAACGGCCTGCCCGTCGGGGGTGAAAATTGGTGATATTATCGCCGTGGCGAGGGGTAAGTTTGGTCAGAAAAGTGTCAGCCCTAAGCTGATGCGCGATTTTGTCTTAAGCCATACCGATCTGTTTGGCTCGCTGGCAACGCCGGTCGCGCCGATTGTCAACAAGATCACCGAACTGAAACCGATAAAAAGCTTGATGCACAAAACCATTGGCGTCGATAAGCACAAGCAGTTGCCGAAATACTCTCACGGCACGTTTCGTCAGTGGTACAAGAAGCAGGCAAAAACGCAAGCGCAGTTTGCGCGCCAAGTGAGCTATTTCCACGGCTGTTATGTCAACTATAACCATCCGCAGTTGGGCAAAGATTTAGTCAAAGTACTCAATGCCATGGGCTATGGCGTGCAATTGTTGAAAAAGGAAAAATGTTGCGGTGTACCTTTGATTGCCAATGGTTTTCATGAAAAAGCGCGTAAAAACGCCACGCTCAATATCGAGATGATCGAGCAAGCCGTTTCGCAAGATCACACGGTGGTTTCCACCTCTTCGACCTGCTCATTTACGTTGCAACAAGAGTACCCGCATGTGTTGGGCGTTAATAATGAGCACGTGGTACAACGTATCGAGTACATTACCCGTTTTCTGCTCAAAGCATTTATGAGCGGCTATGCGCCCGCGATGAAGCCAATCAACAAGAAAGTGGTTTACCACACCCCATGCCACCTAGAGCGCAGTGGAAATGTGATGTTTACCCTTGAACTGTTGCGCATGATTCCCGGATTAGAGCTGGTGGTGCTAGATAGCGAATGTTGTGGTTTGGCAGGCACTTATGGCTTTAAAGAGGAGAACTATCAGACCTCGATGAAAATCGGTGCGCACCTATTCGAGACCATCAAACAATCGGCGGCGGATTTTGCCATTACCGATTGCGAAACCTGTAAATGGCAAATTGAAGAGAATACCCAGCTTGAGACCATTCACCCCATCAGCTTACTGGCGATGGCGCTTGCCTAACCTGCACTGGCTGTTAGCGCCGTTTGCAAATAGCTGAGCAAATCATCCAACCGGGCCACAGTGATGGAGGCCTGGTTGGCGTACGGTTTTTCCAGCGCATTACTCACCAGACAAGATGGCATATTGGCATTCTTTGCGGCTTGTAAATCATACAGATAATCACCGACATACAGCACCTGATGGTGTCGTAACTGCCATTCGTCGGCTAATTGCAGCAGCGCTTCGGGATCGGGTTTAGGCGCGCAATGTTCCCGGGTGATCAGCTTTTCCACTTCGATGTCATTGTGCGCCAGTTTGAGTTCACTGGCTGCCAGACAGTTGCGGGTGACAATCGCGCAGCGCCACGCTCTTTGTTTGATAAAAGCCAGTAAAGCGTGACAACCCGGTAATGGGGTTGAGCTTTGCGCATCGGCCATCTCATGCTGCAAGATGATGTGCTGAGCATGTGCCCGCTGCGCCGCATCGGGTAGCTTATCAACAAAACTGAGCAAATCTTCCTGTTCGGGGCAACCAAGTGCTTGGCGCATGGAGACAAAATCCAGTGACGAGGTGACTAAGGTGTTATCCAAATCAAAAACAACCGCTCGTATTTGATTGATTTCTAATGTAATTGGTTCCATTTGCTCTCGCTATCACTTTTGTCTTTTCAACCTAGTTTATCTCTTTACATGCGCTTTGTGCGCAGATAAGTTGGTTTCGTCTCGAAAATCACAAGGAACACTTTGATGAAAAAGGATTTACGTGAACTTTGCCACACCATTTTATCTGGCAATCATGAAGCCACGCCGGCAGAGCAGTTTGCCGCCATGGCGCAATGGTGTGAAAAGCACAATGTAAAACACGATCACTATGGCGACGGTGAACTGATTGAAGCATTTCAGCAGCAAGTGGCTGATTTACTCGGCTTTGAGGCTGGTTTATTTGTTATCAGCGGGACCATGACGCAAGCGACAGTGCTGGATCTGGTCTGTCAGCAAAAACGCAACAAAACCGTGGCGATGCATGAATCGAGTCATATTTACCGATTCGAACGTCAAGGCTATCAGTTGCAAAACCGTTTTCACATCCTGCCGCTCGGCGATATGTTTCGTCCTTGGAAAGCGGCCGATCTGGATGCATGGCCAGATGAGATTTCAGCGGCGCTATACGAGTTGCCAATGCGGGAGCTTGGCGGTCAGCTTTTGAGCTGGGATGAGCTAAATGAAGTCAAAGCCGAATGCGAACATCGCGATATTCACCTGCACATGGATGGCGCGCGCCTGTGGGAGTGCGCAGCGTATTATCAGAAGAGCTATCAGGAAATCGCCCAAGGGTTCAATACGGCTTACGTTTCCCTTTACAAAGGGGTGAATGGTCTGGGTGGTTCTCTGCTGTTAGGCGATCGCCGTTTTATCGAACTGGCGTCGATGTGGATGAAACGTCAAGGTGGCAATGTTTACCATCGCACCCCTTATGTGGTGTCGGCTGCGATGCAGTTTGAGCAGCGTCTGGCTAACATGCCTGCTTTGTTTGCCCGTACAGAGCAAATTTATCAGCTAATCAATGCCTACCCGCAATTAGCCGTCAACCCTTCAAAGCCGCAAAGCAACATGCTGCATCTTATCTTGCCGTTTGGTTATGAGAAAGCGCTGGAAACTGCGCGACAAGTTGGCAGAAGAACAAGGCATCTGGTTGGGGCATCCGCAAATTGCGCAGCATCCTAACCAGTCAGTTGTTGAGTGGTACGTTGGTGATCGCTTGCAAAGCGTTGCAGACGAACAGTTACGTGCAATATTTGATTGGCTACTCAGTCAATAAAGAGAGGATTCGATGATCATTCCAGCTTCGCTCAAAGTGGGCGATACCATTGGCTTCTTTTCTCCGTCGTCTCCTGCGACGGTGTTTGCTCCAGAGCGTTTTGCTCGTGCCAAAGCGTATTTGCAGGGCAAAGGCTACACCCTGAAAGCGGGCGCGCTGACCGGAGAGAGTGACAGTTATCGTTCAGGCTCCATTCAAGCGCGCGCCGAGGAGCTCAACGCGCTGATCCGCGACCCTGAGGTGCGCTGTATTATGTCGACTATCGGTGGTAACAACAGCAATGCTTTGTTGCCTTACATCGACTATCAAGCGCTGCGTAACGACCCGAAAATTATTGTTGGTTATTCGGATGTCACCGCGCTGTTAATGGGGATCTATACACAAACGGGTTTGATTACCTTCTATGGCCCCGCGCTGGTGGCGTCGATGGGGGAGTTTTCGCCTCTGGTTGACGAAACCTATACGTCGTTTGCAGACATTGTTCAATCGCTGGAAAATTTACAGCAGGAGTACGTGATGCCAGCGCAGTGGACGGATGAATATTTGCCTTGGGAGACCCAATCAAGAGCCAAAGAGATGCGGCCTAATGCGTGGCATTTTCTTGGGCAAGGTAAGATCACTGGTCGGGTGATTGGCGGCAATCTCAATACCATGGGTGGAATTTGGGGCACACCATACATGCCAGCTATCCAACAAGGTGATATTTTGCTGATTGAAGACAGCCTCCACGGTATTGAAGTAGTTGAGCGCTCGTTTGCTCACCTTAAGATCCTAGGTGTATTTGATAAAGTGGCGGCTGTGGTCTTAGGCAAGCATGAACTGTTTAATGACAAAGGCACCGGGCGAGCGTCGATTGATGTGCTAAAAGAGGTGCTCAATGGGCAGAAAGTCCCCATTTTGTATGACTTTGACAGTTGTCATACTCACCCTATGCTGACAGTGCCACTAGGCAGCACCATGACGATTGACTTCGATCAGCACAAGGTGAGTGTGTCGCTGGCTTAAGGCTCGATCCGATACACGTTGCCGTTATCGGTGGTGAAATAGAGAAAATCGTCCGGGCTTACGCTGATAGCTCGGATACGCTCGTTGAGATGGGTAAACAAACGGTCAGTTTCTGCAAGCTGACCGTTTTTTATGCTGACCACGTTAATGTGGGTCAGCTTTAACGCGCCGATAAGCAGTTTACCATTTAAGCTTGGATAGCGCTCTCCTCGATAGAGCAGCAAACTGCTTGGGGCGATGGAGGGGACGTAAACCAGTTTAGGCGTTTCGATATTGGGTAAGGTTTCCGCTTCGCCGACACGCATCGGCCCCCAATACTCTTTGCCGTGCGAGGTTTTTGCCCAGCCATAGTTTTTCCCAGGTTGAATCAGATTGATTTCGTCACCGCCACGTGGCCCGTGCTCTACCGACCACAGTTGCGCTGTCTGTGAGTCAAAAAACAGCCCTTGCGGATTACGATGGCCGTAACTCCAAATCTCGTTTCTTACCGTATCATCCAGTAAGAAAGGGTTGTCGTTTGGCACGCTGCCATCCAGATTGAGCCGTAAAATCGCCGCGGCGTGGTTGGCGGGGTTTTGCCCATTATCTCTTTCGCCGCGATCGCCAATCGAAAAGTAAAGTCGATTTTGCTGATCAAAGGTGATGCGACTGCCAAAGTGTCTGCCCGTAGTAGAGGAGGCATCGGCGACAAACAGCTCTTGCCAATCAGAGAGAATCTTGTTGCTCAGTTTTGCGCTGGCCAGCACGACAGTGGTGCCGTTGTCGACCTCTTTGCTGAAAGTGAAGTAGAGCATTTGACGCGAGACAGGGGAGAGCGCGACGTCCATCAAACCGCCTTGCCCTGCATCATTGACGTTGGAAAGCGTATAGAGGGGCGTTTTCTTGCCCTTGGTTACATCCAGCAGCGAGATGTGGCCATTTTTCTCGTTAATCACCGCATAAGCGCTGTCGACAAAAGTGATGCCCCAAGGAATGTGGTAGCCGCTGGCAATCTTTGTCGCTTTGAGGTTGGCAGCATAAAGAGTGGGAGAGCAGACCCAAATGATTAAGCTGGCGAGCCAGCCGAGCGCATGACTTTTGTTCATCGACTTTCCTTGTTGTTGGCATAGGCATTTACGTTACGCCATCCGGCGTGATGAGTAAGTAATGAATCAAGTGTATGTCAGGAAGCGAAAATGTCACATGGACGAAAGGTGAACAAATGTGTCTTTAATCGTGTCGAAGTTACCGGGCAGAACAAAAAGGCCGAAAGTGACACCTTCGGCCTTTGGCTTTGCTAATAACGCGTTAATGATAGCCCGCGGGATTACATCGCGGCTTCAAAAATGGCCGAGATTTCCGCGTGCGTGGCTTGTTTCGGGTTGGTAAAGCCGCAAGCGTCTTTCAGCGCGTTATCCGCTAAAGTGGGAATGTCTTCCAGTTTCGCGCCCAGCTCACGGATACCCGCAGGAATGCCAACATCGTTGGCCAGAGCGACAATCGCCTCAATTGCTGCATTCGCGCCTTGCTCTGCGCTCATGTCTTCCACATTCACTCCCATCGCTTTTGCTACGTCTCGAAGACGCTCTGGGCAAATCTGCGCGTTATAGCGCTGAACGTGCGGAAGTAAAATGGCATTACAAACGCCGTGTGGTAGGTCGTAGAAACCACCAAGCTGGTGCGCCATCGCATGTACATAGCCTAATGATGCGTTGTTAAATGCCATGCCCGCCATAAATTGTGCGTAGGCCATTTGTTCACGTGCTTCAATGTCGTCGCCGTGAGCAACGGCTTTGCGCAGGTAGGCTTGGATCAGCTCGATCGCTTTGATAGCGACGGCGTCGGTGATGGGTGTGGCTGCGATCGAGACATAAGCTTCGATCGCATGGGTTAGCGCGTCCATGCCTGTGGCCGCTGTCAGCGATGCGGGTTTCGCCAGCATCAACTCAGGGTCGTTCACCGAAATCAGCGGCGTGGTGTGCTTATCGACAATCGCCATCTTAATGTGACGCTCTTCATCAGTGATGATGCAAAAACGGGTCATCTCTGAGGCTGTACCTGCGGTGGTATTGATCGCAATCAGGGGCAGCATCGGTTTGGCTGATTTATCAACTCCCTCGTAATCGCCAATTACGCCGCCGTTGGCTGCAACTAAAGCGATGCCTTTCGCGCAGTCGTGTGGTGAACCACCGCCTAAAGAGATGACGAAATCACATTGGTTCTCTTTAAGTAGCGCCAAGCCTTGGTTGACGTTGCTGATGGTAGGGTTTGGCTGAGTGCCATCAAAAACTACGGTTTCGACAGAAACGCGCCGTCAGCAGATCTTGTACCTGCTTAACCACGCCAATTTGATTGAGGATTTTGTCAGTGACGATTAAACCCTTAGTGAAACCTTGCGCTTGAATGTTATCAGCGGCGTCTTTTAAACAGCCCGCGCCCATAAGGTTGATCGTAGGGATAAAAAATGCACTCGTCATTGGAATTGCTCCGTAATTAGTTGTTATCGGTTTACGTCGCTACTCTGTCACAGACGAAGGTGGAAAAAACTTGATCTCAGACAAGTTGGGGGAGGGAATTCCCCCATGATGATAGGGAAGTGTGAAGGGGATCTTGTTGCACATAAAAAAGGTGACACTATTGATGTTTCAATTAAATTTCTTCATGTTTGAAGGCAATCGTTTTCTCAATAATAACTGATAAAATACTTATAATTTATATAGTTGTGTAGGTCGATAAAAAAACACCTCTCAACAATGAGAGGTATTTTATGGATTTCTGCTAATGATAAAACTGAGCGAAATTACGCGATCTCGACCAGTTGTTCCACCAGTTTTTCTATCCCACTGGCTGCTTCGGAAATCGAATTTGCCAGCATATAAGCGGGCGTTGATAGCACCTTATGTTTAGCATCAAAGTGCACTTGATTCACCGTGCAAATGATGTGTACACCACCTAACTGGTTGAACGCAGCGGCAGTGGCTTCGTCGTTGCCTATCGTGCCTTCTACCCCATGCGGATAGATCATCGGGATAATGATTGGCGCGATGCACAAGTAACCAGCGGGTTTGCCTAGTTGCGCGAATGTGCGACAAGCGTGGGCAACATCGGCATTGATACTGCATTCCGCTCCCTTGACCGCAAAATCAGTGAGATTTTTCGCTGCGCCAAAGCCTCCGGGCAATAACAAGGCATCAAACGCCTCTGCGCGCAGTTGCGCGACATCATCAATCTGACCGCGCGCAATACGTGCTGCTTCGACCAACACATTGCGCGTCTCATCCATCTCTTCGCCTGTTTTATGGTTAAGTACGTGCAACTGTTCAATATTTGGGGCAAAGCAATGCCAGCTCGCTCCCGCCTTTTCTATCGCGTGCAACGCAAGAAACCGCTTCATGCAACTCGCTGCCATCAAATACGCCTGCGCCACTGAGAATCACCGCAACTTTCTTCATTTTCTCTATCCTGTGGTTGATCGTTGTTCCCTTTACTCTAGCCAATTCTGTTGGCGATGAAGCAAAGTTTGGCCAGTTTTGTGCACTTACTCCACGCTGGGGGTAGGCGCAGAGTCGACTTCTTGTTGCGAGACTGGTGGGGATGCTGCTTCGCCTTCTTCCTCTTGTTCATTTTCTGGGTAAACGCGCACCACAAAAGGTGTGAGCATGACACTGGATGGCATAAATCGCTTCATAACGTCTCCGACTGATCATTCCTTGCTGCTTTATAGCCACATCACATCAAGATGGTATTGAAGTAGGTCATTTTTGCAGTAAGCTGTCTGCTTTGCTGATTCATGCTGCGTTTAAGATCACACTGGAAAAAGAACGATGACCAATAAATACACCTTGTTTGGCTTGCTGGCGATTTTGTTTTGGAGCTGTTTGCTCGCCATGACACGTATGGTGGCGGAATCATTTGGTGCGGTCGGCGGCGCCGCATTGCTCTACACCGTGAGCTCACTGCTGTTAGTGTTGGTTTTAGGCGTGCCCAAGCTGCGCAATTTTTCTTGGCGTTATTTGCTGATTGGCGGCGCACTATTTGTCAGCTACGAAATTTTACTCGCTTTGTCATTGGGTTTTGCCGACAGCCGCATGCAATCTATCCAAGTTTCTATCGTCAACTATTTGTGGCCAGCATTGACTGTGCTCTTTGCTGTCTGGGGGAGTGAGAAAAAGCCGAATTGGCTATTGTATCCTGCCGTTTTGCTTGCCTTTATAGGGGTGGCTTGGACGGTGGGCGGCGATCAGGGCTTGTCACCAAGCATGATTGCGCAAAACGTTATGGCTAATCCTCTGGTGTTTGCCATGGCGTTTGTTGGCGCAATCATTTGGGCCGTTTATTGCAATATTACCCAGCGACAGCAATCCAAGCACAGTGCGATTACGCTTTTTTTCATCGCCACTGCAGCGGCCCTATGGGTGAAGTATTTTCTCACTGATGCCGAACCGTTGCATTTTACCTTGGGAAGTAGTGTCAATCTGCTATTGGCTGCGGGGCTGATGGCGGGAGGCTATGCACTGTGGAATGTGGCTATCGTTGGCGGCAATATGGTGTTTTTGGCCACCATGTCGTATTTCACCCCTGTACTCTCTTCATTTCTTTCGTCGTTCATTCTTGGGGTTAGCCTACCGGGGGCATTTTGGCAGGGCGTATTTATGGTGACACTGGGTTCACTCGGCTGCTGGTGGGTAACGCGCAAGAAAAACGCCGCATGACGCGGCGTTTTGCAAATTGTGCGCCGAGCATGGCGTTGATCTAGGAGGTGAAAGTCCTCTACGGGCTCAGTCGAGCGAGAACCGTTAGCCTATGCAAGGGTGTTCACCGTGAGGTGAAACCTGAAGGAAGCAAACGGCAAAACTTGGTTGTGACGAACAGAAATCTGATAGTAGGCCTGTACAACTTGGGTAACCTAGCAATAGATAGAATAGCCCAATGCCTCGACGGGAAGTGTGTATAGGTAAATCAGGCACGGCCAAGGGAAAGAGCAACGTCTTACCTCGGGAGATCTCATTGCCTGTCTCAGATGAGACTAACACAACAGTGATGTTGTGTGATGGGTAATGAGAAGTCAGCAGAAGGCATAGTACTTTGAGGAAGTACAACTCAAAGGAAGGCCAGAACTGAATATATCAAGAAGCAGTCACTAGACACTCAATCATGTGGAGTCATAGCAAGATGAAAATCATCTCTACGGCCCAATGGGCGATACCGCAAGTAAAGCTCATGGTCACGAAGAATGACAAGCATGATCGGCGTAGAAAGGAGGACGAGTCTTGGTGACCCCCACTCCGCTGATGGAACAAATCAGCTCCTCAGCGAATTTGAACCATGCCCTTCGACGCGTGAAGAAGAACAAGGGGTGCGCAGGTGTCGACAGACTCGACATCGCAGCGACCATCTCTAAACTTCGACAAGCTTCAAACGGGCAAGCGCTCCGCCAGAGTCTTCTGGACGGAAGCTACCAACCTCAACCTGTTCTGGGTGTAGAAATCCCTAAAACGACTGGTGGCGTCAGGCAATTAGGCATCCCCACGGTACTGGATAGGATAGTCCAACAGGCGATCACATCAGTACTGTCAGACATCTATGAGCCGAAGTTCTCCAACAGCAGTTATGGGTTCAGGCCAAACCGCAGTGCGCATCATGCGCTTGCGGCAGCAAGCCGCTATATCAGAGAAGGGCGGGGTTATGTAGTGGATATCGATCTAGCCAAATACTTCGACACGGTGAACCATGATAGGCTGATGCACAGATTATCTAAGGACATCAGTGATAAACGAGTATTAAAGCTCATCAGGTCCTATCTACAGGCAGGCTTAATGCGAGATGGGTTAGTAGAGCGAAGACAACGAGGAACACCACAGGGTGGTCCATTATCTCCGTTACTCTCTAATATCGTATTAGATGAACTGGACAAAGAGTTAGAGCGAAGAGGGCATAAGTTCTGTCGATATGCAGATGACTGCCAAATCTACGTTCGTAGTGAGGAAGCCGCCCATCGAGTCAAAGAGTCGATAACGGAGTTCTTGGAGCAGAAGCTAAAGCTCACGGTAAACCGTGAGAAAAGTGCAGCGACAAGAGTGACGGAGCGAGCCTACCTAAGCCATAGCTTCAAGATAGACGGAACCCTTCTGATATCAAAATCGGCACAAGCTCAAATGAAGAAGCGAGTGCGGAAAATAACGAAGCGAAATCGAGGTCGAGAGTTATCGGTAATCATCACCGAGTTAACCCAATACCTACGAGGTTGGCAGCACTACTTCAAGCTCGCCATAGGTCAAAGTGCGATGCAGCGCTTGGACGAATGGATACGGCGTCGGTTGAGATGTTACCGCCTGAAACAGCGCAAACGCAGATACAGCATAGCGACATGGTTACAACGCCAAGGTGTAACAGAGCGAAATGCGTGGAAACTGGCGATGTCTGATAAAGGGTGGTGGCGCTTAGCACTCTCGCCCCAGTTGAATCACGCAATGCCACTCAAATGGTTCGAGGAGAGGGGGCTTTACTCATTGAGAGATGGGTATGAGTCACTAAAGGTATATTCGGAACCGCCGTATGCGACCCACGCTTGTACGGTGGTGTGAGAGGATGGAGGCCGTGAGGCCTCCTCCTACTCGATTAATGAGCGATTAATGAGCAATGTTGAGATTGAGTTGCAACTTAAACGGATGTTTAGAAAGCTGGTCGCGTAACTTGTTACGGGTATTTTCTAGCTCTGCCAAGGCTAAGGTTTGATTTTTGACATGCAAGTCGACGTTGACCCGCAGCTCTTGGCCTACTTTTGTTACCCCTGCCAGCTCAAGATGCTGTGAGGTTTGCTGTTCAATAAATTCGATGTCGCTGCCTACGCGTTTACACAGATCTTCGTCTGGTGACATCATCATCAGCTCTCGCAACGCATCTTTCAGCATACCAAGCGGCACTTTGATAAAGTAAAACGACATCGCCAACATCATCACTGGGTCAGCATAGGCAGCGAACTCGGCGTATGGGGTATAAGTCACCGCCCAAGACATCACAAAACCAATCGAGACCACTGCACTGAGCAGCGCATCCATCTGCCATTGTTTCACTTCAGCCTCAATCAGACCAGACGAGAACTGACGGCTTTTTTTAACGATAAACCACCACACATACGCGCAGCCGATCACACAAGAGGTCTCGAAGAAGATCGCCACCGACGCATCAACTTCACGGCCACCGTTAAACAAATCGGTTACTGCTGAGTAGAGTGAATAAGCCACCACAAGCAAAATCACGATTGCTTTAATCGCAATCACAATCGGCTCTAGCACCGCTTTACCAAACGGAAAAAGGTTTTTGGAAGGCTTGCTGATGTAGTAAGAAGCAGCCAGCGACAATAATGTTAACAGTAAGCTGACCAGCGAATAGATCCCATCGAACATGATGACCAAAGAACCTGCGAACAAGCCAAGTACCAGTCCGCTGATAGCAAACCCTGATGCAGCAAGGGCTGAGAAAGTCAGGATTCGATTTTCGTTCTTTGTTGTCCTGTCACACATAAAATAGTCCAATGGCTAAACACTCTGATATTGTTTAGCGGGCTGGACTTTTTTACAAATGAAAAGTGGATGAAAGAAATATGACTGAAAGGGGTTTTCTAGATGTTTTCTTATTTTACAATGAATTGCGATTGAAATTTGCTGTCAGTAAATTTGACGCTCACTGAGGAAAAAGTCTGTGTTGGCTAGAAATCGAATAAATAATCGTTGATTCTGTCCGCCAGCCAGCTCATCGCCGGGTGCTCCGACATGCCACTTGGGGTGAACATACAGTAATCCTCTTGCGTCAAACCGTAGGTATGTTTGATGACCGCTAATTTCTGCTCGCGCAGGTATTGACGAATCAATGGTTCGGGTAATACGCCCCATGCGTTCTCTTGCAAAATCATGTTCATCATGTAGTCAAAGCAGGAAAAACCGATGTGACGCAGTGAAAAAGGACGCAGCTCGGGGTTGTCTTTCTCGTTGAGATAGACCATCAAGGCTTGCATCTGAGAGCGCAAATCTTCGTCCGAAACTCGCCGCATACGAGTCAGTGGATGATCGGCGCGACACACCGACATCATGCGAATTTTTCCCAGAGGGTTGTAGGTGATTTTGGGGCTATCGATGCGTTCATAATCAACACCAAAAGCGAAATCAACCTGGCGTGTTTCGACTAAATTTTCCAAGTCTCCACTAGAAGCAAGAACGATGTTGAACGAGGTAGATGGGTAGCGTTTACTTAGTTGATGTGAGTATTCTTGCCAAACTTCATCGGGTAGTGAATCGTCTCGCGCGATCCACATCTCGGCGTTAAAGACACCAGAGACTTGCTCGCAGGTTTGCTTAATTCGCTGTGACGTAAACAATAAGTTCTCACAGTCTTTAAAGATGGCTTTACCCGCTTCAGAAAGAGTGAGTTGATTGCCTGAACGGGTAAAAAGCTCAATATCTAACTCTTTTTCCAGCGATTTTATCGACATACTGAGCTTGGTGCGGTTGCAATCTAAATGGCGCGCCGCTTCAGAGACAGAGCCTAACTCCGCGACGCTACAAAACGCTTCAATTTGAGACAGATTCATGTGTTACCCATAACCATTTTTGAAGCTATAGCATAACTAACTTTTGCCCCGGTTGTTAAGTGGCTCTTTTGCACACAGATTGGTGCTAATAACTCTATGACGTGGCGAGAAATTTGAGTTAATCTATACGCAGTTCCCGTTACAAGAAGTAATTATGGAGGCCATGATGGCACACAATTGGGATGAGGTCGCTAAGGAGTGGGAGAGCAATCCTGCGACGGAAGAATTTGCCAAATCTGTGTTTAATCAGCTGTTAGATCGGGTTGATCTACAGGGCGCAAGAGTGTTGGACTTTGGTTGTGGTACTGGCTTATTGACGCAAAAAATGTCGCCATTGGCGAAAGACATCGTTGCGCTTGATGCAAGCGAAGAGATGATTGAAGAGCTCGATAAGAAGCAGTTGCCTAATGTTGAGCCTGTCGTCGACAGCTTAACGCGTGGACTAGTAGCGCAGCACCCTGCGTTTCGTGGTCAATTTGATCTGGTGGTTGCCTCATCGGTTTGCGCGTTTGTCGATGATTTGGCTGGCGTTTTGGATATCGCTCACAGTTTGCTCAATCCAGGTGGCTGTTTTATTCATTGGGATTGGGCTGCGGATGCCGCGGAGCAAGGTTTAGAGGTTGATGGCCTCACAGAGGAGCGAGTTCGTCAAGTGCTCACCAATGCAGGTTTTGTCAATGTTGAAGTGGGCCCTGCATTTTCGTTAACGATGGACGATAAAACCTATCCCGTTTTAGTGGGCATGGGTAAACGGCTTAACTAACCGTTAAGCGAAATCATCAAATACAGATGAGGCGAGCACAATGCTCGCCTCACGTTTTTCTGTTTCTTTCGTTATTTTGTCTAGCCTGCGTCTACTGTGGCGAACTGAGCGATCTCATCCAGCACTTCTGGGTTGGCCACAGCACCGAGGTTTTTCACTTCTTGCCCGTTCACGACCTGTTTCACCGCCAGTTCAACCAGTTTGCCAGAACGGGTGCGAGGAATATCACTGACCGGAAAAATTTGTTTCGGTACATGACGTGGCGAGCAGTGTGACTTGAGCGAGGCGCGAATTTGCTGCGCAACACTCTCTGTAAACTCAAAACCCTGCGCCATTTTAACGAACAGCCAAATCTCTTCATTGCGCTCATGAATCCGCCCGACCGCGATGGAGTCTTCGATGCCACTCAGTGCATTGACTTGCTGGTAGATCTCGGCAGTGCCGATACGCACCCCGCCGGGATTCAGAGTGGTATCACTGCGGCCATAGAACACCACACCGCCCGTTTGCGTCATCATCACATCATCGCCATGGTGCCAAACGTTAGGGTATTTTGCCCAGTAGGCGTGATGATATCGCTCGCCATCATCGTGCCAAAAACCAATCGGATAGTTTGGCAGAGCGTTGCGGCAAACCAACTCGCCGCGCTCGCCAATCAGTGGTGTTTGCTTATCGTCAAACACGGCGACGGCAACGCCAAGGCCTGCGCTTTGCACTTCGCCCCGATAGACTGGAGAGATAGGATTCCCCAGCACAAAGCAGCCGCAAATGTCTGTGCCGCCGGAAATCGATGCCAAGTGCAGATCCTGTTTAATGCTGCCGTAGACAAAATCGAACTGCTCTGGATAAAGTACCGAGCCAGTCGAGCAGAGTGTTTTTAGCGAGGTGAGCTGATGGAACAGGGCGGGCTCGTAAAAGGCTTGCTGCAATGCTTCTAAGTATTTAGCCGACGTGCCAAATAGCGTCACGTTGTGCTCATCGACCATGTCCCACAGGACTGAATGCGTCGGATACACAGGACTACCATCGAAAATGACTAAGGTTGCACCGCTTGCGAGGGCCGAGACATGCCAGTTCCACATCATCCAGCCACAAGTGGTGTAGTAAAACACTCGATCGTCGGGCTGAATGTCACAATGCAGTTGATGCTCTTTGAGATGGTTGAGAATGGTGCCGCCGACAGAATGAATAATACATTTCGGTTTGCCCGTCGTACCGGAAGAGTAGAGGATAAACAAAGGGTCGTTAAAGCCAATGCGTTCAAACTCAATCCCTTTGGGCTCATAATTTTCTAAAATCGCCGACCAAGTGGAGTAGTTACTGTTGTGAACCGCATCAGGTGCTTGTAGATACTCGATCTCACAGATGTTTACCAAGTCTGCTAAGTTTTTTTCAATTTCGCGGTTTTTTTCTGACATATCGAAGGTTTTTCCACTAAAGGAGTAACCGTCACAGCAGAACAGGACTTTGGGTTTAACTTGGCCAAATCGCTCAAGAACACTGTCTACGCCAAAATCGGGTGAAGTTGATGTCCAAATCGCGCCTAAGCTGGTTGTTGCCAGCATCGCGACCACGGTTTCTGGCAGATAAGGCAGATAGCCAGCCACCACATCACCACGTCCTACGCCATTGCGGATAAGCCATTGCTGAATAACCGACACTTGATCGCACAACGCTTGCCAAGTGAGGCTGTCTTCCTCGCCACGTTCGTTACGAAAAATAATCGCAGGCTCGGCAGGTTTTTGGTAGGCCGAGGAGAGGAGATTTTCCGCATAATTGAGTTCCGCTTGTGGAAACCAAAGGTTGTCTCGATTCGCCGTATACGCTTGCCACTTCGGCTTTCCTTCTCCGATGATGCAATCGCCCTGAAAACCGATCACATCGCAGTAATCCCAGACTTCCATCCAAAACTTTTTGTTCTCGACGATAGACCACTGATAGAGATCGGCAAAGCTGTCGATCGCTTCGCCTTGCATATTGATGTGCTCAATGAATTTCTTCAGATTGCTGTTGGCCACTCGCTCTTTAGAAGGTGTCCAGATTGGGCTTGACGTTGTCATTGTTCTTCTCATTGTTAATCATTTATTAACATGACTAATTTTTAACCCAATAATGGGGAAAGTCAAACATTCAGACTCAATCCAGCTTATTGAATTGAAAGGGCTTGATCTGCTTATGTAAAAAAAATGTTACACGGAAAATTGACGGCAAAACCCGTACGAGGATTGGAAGCGTTGAGTTGAGAAGATAGGCTTTATGTAAAGGAAATGTTAACCGGAGACGAGTAATGGACGCCTATCATTCTAAAGCCGTTGATGAACAAGGGTATGTCGACTGGAGCCCAGAAGAAGACGCTATCTGGCGCGATCTATTTAGTCGGCAAATGGAAGTGATTCCTGGCAGGGCGTGCACGCCGTATCTGGACGGATTGCGTCTGCTCAACCTTTCTTCGCAGCGTGTTCCGCAATTGCCAGAGATTAACCAAGTGCTGCGCGACACCACAGGGTGGAGCGTTGAGCCCGTGCCTGCTTTGATAAACTTCGACCGTTTTTTCAATTTGCTGGCCAACAAAAAATTCCCGGTAGCGACCTTTTTGCGCCGTCGTGAAGAGTTCGATTACTTGCAGGAACCCGATTTCTTTCATGAGATCTTCGGTCATTGCGCCATGCTGACGAATGCCAACTTTGCCAAGTTTACCGAAACTTATGGAAAACTTGGTTTTGCCGCCACGCCCAAACAGCGTGCATTTCTGGCTCGTTTGTACTGGTTTACGGTTGAGTTCGGCTTGGTTAAAGAACAGGGAGAGCTGAAAATCTATGGCGGCGGCATTCTCTCATCGCCTGGCGAGACTTTATATGCGCTAGATGATAGCCGGGCGCAGCGCCGACCTTTTGATATCCAAACGGTACTTCGCACCCCTTACCGAATTGATATTATGCAGCCCGCATACTACGTACTGGATGACATTTCTTGTCTGTTTGACCTAAGTCGACTCGATTTACTCAGTGAAGCGGATCTCGCGATCGAAGCGGGTCTACTCCCTCCACTTTTTCAACCAAAGGAAACTGAACATGCTTGATGAATTGAAATGCGAAGCTTGCCATATTGATGCTATGCCCTTGAGCGATATGGAACAACAAACTCTGATCACTGAGTTGGAAGGTTGGCAATTGTTGCATCGTGATGGTATTGCGCAGCTTGAGAAGGTGTACAAGTTCAAGAACTTTATGCAGGCTTGGCAGTTTAGCAATCAAGTTGCAGAGCTAGCGGAACAAGAGTTCCACCATCCATCGATTTTGTTGGAGTGGGGCAAAGTCACCGTGACTTGGTGGAGCCATTCGATTAAAGGGCTGCACAAAAACGACTTTATCTGCGCAGCAAAGTGCGATCAGATCATCAAATAGTTGTCACGATTTAGGGCGACATCGCAGTATCGATCTTCGCCCGGCTTGGCAGAGCAACCCTTCTCCGAAAGAGTGAAAACTCATGCCTGTTCTGTCGAGCCTTCTTTTCTTACGCTTTTCAATAGCGAGTTTGAAAAATGCTGACTCTCGCGGTGAGAGCCAGCTTTGCTATAAAGAGCTATAAAAATGTTTTCGATTCAACGGCTAAAAATCTAGGCGATACACAGAGGTCGTGCCACTGACTTCATTGCCAACCGCCAGCAGATGTTGCCCCTGACGTTGGAAGTAACGAATGGATTCTGGCCCGAGATCACCTGCCAACGGATTGTACTGGTCGTTGGTGCATTCACCGTCTTTGTTGGTTTGGCTACACACGGGCTGAGAGTAATCGCGATGGTTGACGTAAGTGATAAACATGGCATCGTGTGGCTGGCTGACATCATAAACTATGATGCCCCCTTGGCGCTCTAAACCGATGAAGGCGTAGGTACGGCCATTGATTTTGGCCACTTCGATCGCCTCAGGCTCGATACCTTTGTCATCACTGCGATCATCCGCACTACGATTGCTATCGTTACTGCTGTTGAAGTTTTCCCCCTCCATCATCGAGGCGATTTGAGCGAAACTGGTCACCACTGTCAAAGATTAACTCGCCGTGTTCATCCCAAATGGAAAATGAGCGTGCGCCATAAGTGAGTAGTGTCTCGTTGGCGGCGACTTTTCCATCTGGTTTGATGAATTTCAAGCGTGCCAATTGTTTGTTGTCTTTCAGTGCATCCGCCAGCGGATGTTTGTCATCGACTTTCAGTTTTTTGCCACGCACTTCATCAATGTGGCTAATACAAAAGCCCAATTTGTTGCTGTAGGCATCGGTGGAGCGATAGTCCTCTTCTTGCCAAGAGAAGCCCAGTTCATCGCAGCGGCTTTGCGTTGTCTCGATACCGTATTCGCGGCCATCGCCTTCGTTAGCAGAAAGAATGTAAGTTTTGCCCTCGGCTTGATAACTGGTGATGCTGTCTGGCATATACAAGCCACTTAACTGAGGATATGCACGGAAATTGCCGATCTTTTTATCTTTGTTTGACGCATCTAGCTGTGCATTGGACCAAGATTTCTCTCCCAAAGGGGCAATTTTCTCGATACGCGCGGAAGCAACATCAATGATCGCTATGGCGTTGTTCTCTTGCAGGGAGACATACAGTTTGCCGTTATCGGCGAACGTTAAATATTCCGGTTCGATGTCTTGTGCTGGGGTTGCGTTGCGGCCAGATATTCGCACGTTCTCAATCTCATCACGCCGCTTTTCATTAAATGCTTTGAAATCAATTTGTTGCACTTTAGCTTGCGTTGGCCCGTTAGCAAGGTCGATCAAGGTGATGCTGCCCTCAGGGTCGACTTGGTAGTCACCGCTGGGTTCGCCTTCGTTCGCACTGGCGATATAGCGGCCATCTTTGGAAAAGCTTACCATGTCGGGTAGCGCACCAGCCGGATAAGTGGTAATGAGTGTCAAATCGGACGAGCGGTACAGAGCGATAATTCCGTTAGCCTGCTTGTTGGCATTTTCTACCGCGACCGCCACTAACCCGTTGTGGGTAGCAACACTATTGGCTGCGCCAATCTCAATACCAGCGGATTTCCCAGCGCTGGCCAACTCAATGTGACCAAGTAAGAAAGGCTGGTTATGTTCATCAAGACCCAACACATCGACTAAACCGGCTTTGGCGTTGACCACGTAAAGTTTGTCGGTACAAGAGTCGTAACTGACAATCTCTGCCGCGCTTGAGGCAAAAGGAGCCTGTGCAATGTAACGTCCGAGGTAGGTTAAACCGCTCAATGACATCTCAGTACTTGGAATGCTGGTCGTGACTTGGCAAGCAGATGCCAGCTCACTCGAAGCGGCTGTTTGCTGCTGTTGAGCACAGCCAGAGAGCAGAATAAGCGCCGTTAGAGCGGCCAAGGGCGAAACACGTGTCATAGAAAACTCCTTTTGATAAATGACTTGATTAACCGCAAGAATCTATTTAGTTTCTGTGACAGTTAAACAGGAGATAGATGAAACTATTGTTTCAGTAAAAGGAAATCAGATGACACTAAATGCACTGCTCGAAAAACTGCAATCGGCCCCGAATAGCGTTGAGTTTGATCACGTGATTGAGGTAATCGACGCCAACTACCACTTTACTCCCAGCGCTTTTCGTAACGGTGAGTGCGAGAACCAAGTAGGGCAGAACAATGGATCTTGTAAGATCTTCTCATTTGCTCAGCTACATGGCCTCAGTGTGCCGCAAACCTTAGCCTGTTTTGGCCGTTTCTATCGTGAAGATGTGCTGCAGTATCCGGATAATCTCGATCATCAGAATATCCGCAACTTTATGCGTTTTGGTTGGAAGGAAGTGGTGTTTGAAAGCCAAGCATTAAGCGCAAAATAGCGTTTTTATCGCGGGCTTAACCGAGCCGCTTTTTGATCACACTAGGGTAAAAATAAAGCCCCCCTTTCTCTCAGGGAGGCTTTTTTTGATCTTGGGTTTTGAATAAAAACTCAAAACGATCCCCAGGTTGGCTGGTTCTTCTCTTCAATGCAGAGAGATTTTGATTTTAATTTACATTAAAAATCAGTTAGATATAAAAAATCATGAGAAATTCATCGCAAATATGACTCTTTGTCATAAAAATTTAATCTTGTTATGGATTGAGAATTGGTGAGGAATTAATCATATTGTCAACATGATGTCGAAAACAATAATAAAGAGGAGATTGGATATGCATCATGAAATGATTCAACCTACACACTTTGGCGTAATCGGCCGTACTTGTCTCTTGTCTCTGATTATTGTTGTCAGCGTCATGAGCCTGATTTAGGTCGCTCATTTTAGTTAAAGCATGTTGAGGGCTCCTTGTGGAGCCCTTTGTGTTTTTGCTTACACCATAGAGAACAAAAGTGCGGATACAGCCAGCAGGCCACTAAGCAGAGTAAACCAAGTACTCAGTTTATGGCGGTATTGACGCAGGGCGTCGATTTTGTAAATCGCGTACACAGGCATGATAAAGAGGATCATGGCGATCACTGGCCCTGATAGGGTTTCCATCATGCCGAGGATACTTGGGTTGATGACAGCCGCAATCCAAATGGAAACAAATAGCACCACGATGGTGACTTTGTCAGCGCTGTTGTTACTGATGCACGCATGTTTGGTGATAAGGCCATTGAGACTTTCCCGCGCGCCCAAGAAGTGCCCCAAAAACGAGGACGTAATGGCGATGAAGGCAACTAGAGGGCCAAACGTGGCGATAAATGGGTTGTTGGTGGCGTTGGCTAGGTAAGAAAGTACCGAGACATTTTGCGCTTTCGCTTCGGCGAGCTGTTCTGGGGAAAGTGCCAGCACGCAAGAGAAGACAAACAGCAGCACAAAAGCAATCAGCATCACGCTGGTGCGCTTTAGGATCTGTTCCGATTTTTTCTCAGCGTGCTCTGCGTAATGGCGACGCTGTACATTGGCAAAGCTGGAAATTGCCGCAGCGTGGCTAAAAGAGAACACCACAACGGGCACGGCAAGCCATACCGTTTGCATGAAATCAACGCTGCTCGGTATCGTCAATGATGGCAACTGCCAATCTGGGATCAAATAGAAAGACAAAAATGCCAGAATGGCGGCCAGCGGATAAACCATTACCGCAAAGGCTTTGAGCATCAGCTTTTCTCCGCCGAGCATGATGGCGATTAAGCTCGCGACCAATACGCCGGAGAGTAGCACGCGTGGCAATGACGCCATGCCCGCTTGGTTGACCATAAAACTATCGACCGTGTTGGTAATGCCAACGCCATAGATGAGCAGAATAGGGAAAATAGACAAAAAGTAGAGCAGTGAAATCAAACGGCCGGCTTGGCTGCCAAAGTGTTCTTCCACCACGTCGGTGAAGTCCGCGTTGCGCTGTTGAGAAGAAAGGACAAAGCGTGCTAATCCCCGGTGGCCAAGAAAGGTCATGGGAAATGCGACCAGTGCCATCAGCATCAGAGGCCAGAAACCACCAATGCCTAAGTTGATTGGCAGAAACAAAATGCCCGCTCCTACTGCGGTGCCGAAGAGGCTCAGTACCCAATGGGTATCGTGTTTGGACCAAGTGCCAGTTTGTGCCTGATCACTAAAATTTAACGTTTCTCGAGATTCTTTCACTTTAATACTGCCTTTGTGAAAATAATAATTTCGCGAATGTTATACATTTTAGTTTGATATATCACATGGACAAGCTAGCGATATCTGCTGCAGAACGGCAGATTATGTAAATTATCTGCTTGCTATTTTTTCGGCAAAATAGAGATAAGAACTGAGTGTGTGTCAATATCCAGTTTAATATTGCAAATATTTGTTATTTTTTGGATGTTGGTGTTGCATTCAAAGTGGCGAAAAAGCCAACACATTTGGGCGGTTGGTCGGGGAAATGGGTTGCTTTAGATGGTTCTGCCTGTTTGACAACGTTTTAAATGGCTCAGCAGTGGCAGCGGTTTGGCAATGCCAAAACCTTGTGCGTAGTCGATCCCTAAATCACACAAAATGTCGGCGTGTTGCTCAGATTCGACAAACTCAGCGACCGTGGTCAAGTTCATGGTTTTTGCGACCTGACTGATCGCTTGGACGATGGTTTTGTCCCTATCACTGTGGGTAATTTCTTGGACAAACGAACCGTCAATTTTGATGATGTCCAAAGGCAAACGGCGCAAATAATCAAAGCTGGCGTAACCGGTGCCAAAGTCATCCAGTGCAATAGTGCAACCGATTTTACGCAACTGCTCAATGGCAAGAATCGCTTGTGCCTCATCGCGTAATGCATCCGATTCGGTGATCTCAAAGCAGATTTTGTCCAGCGGCACACCGTATTGCTGAGCTAAGGAAACGACCTCTTTGACTAGGCTATCATCACTGAGCGCTTTGGCGGTGAGATTAATTGAGCAGCGGCCGATACTCTGCCAGTTATCGACAAATCGACTCAGGCTGATAAAAGTGTGGCTGACAACCCACTTGTCGAGTTCCACTTCCAAACCAAATTCGTTGATGAGCGGGAAAAACTCCGCTGGTGACATCATCGTCTGACCGTCGACTTTAAGCCGCAGTAGTACCTCGAAGTACTCTTCTTTTAAGCGTCCGTGTAGGTTACGATAGGGTTGGCAATAAAGTTCAAACTGATTGTTTTTAAAGCAGTTTTGAATGAAGTTGAGCTTTTCTAATTCGGAATATGGTGTGGTGTGCTGGTTAAGCCATTTGATGTCCGTTTGCGCATCACTGTACTGTTCACACAGTGATGAGACCAAGCTTTCCAGATCTTGATCGTACTTTAAGTCAGTACAATGAATCGTCCGTTTGACGAGGCTAATCGAGGTATCTTGAAAGTAAAAATGGAACTGATCAAGCAGACGGATCAGGCTCTTTAGCTCGGAATTGAGATACGGTAGACGTGGCACGTAGCAAACCAAGCCTTCAGAAAAAGGTGGTAGGTAGCAGCGTTTAATGTACTGAGTTTTCTCGTTGAGGTAGTGGCTCAGTTGTTTGATCAGTTGCGCGCGGCCTCGATGCCCCAAACTGCTCAGCTTGGAAACGGTCGGGGTCAGATTGATGAAAATGAGCACCACGTGACCACTTTGTTCGATATCTTCACGCATCTGCGCGAGATTAAACAGCCCAGTATAAGGGTCTATCCGCTCGCGGACGATCGCTTCGCGGGTAGTGAGGTAGTTTTTGATCGAGTGCGCACCAAGCATAAACATCAAGGCGGTCATGACAAACAAAACCAGCAAAATACCGTAGAAATGGCGCTCAGAGAGGATGCCTTGATTGAGGCGGCTCACGCCGTCTTCGATCGTCAGTAGCAAGACAAAAGTTGCAAACAGCACCGGCCGAACAAGGCCATACTTACCAATGCCGACGCCCACCAGACAGATCAACAGCAGCGACATGGTGTCGCGATAGAGCGAGCTTTCACCAAACAGGGTGAAGACACAGACCAGAAACGCAGATGGTAAACCACAAGCGGTAGTGATAGCTGGTGAGGCTGTCTTCATGCATCGCTTTGTCGAGTTGGATGTAAGGCGCCTTACTTCCCTCGGCGAGATAATGGATCACCAGCGTAAACAAGGGCGTTAATACCAACTGTGTCAATGCGCCGCTGAGCACGGAATAAAATAGAAACTGAATATCAAACTGCGCTACCGCACCAAAATAGTCACTGATGCTGATCAAAAGCAGACTATTGGCGATGGGGTAAGCGAGCCCCAACACAAGAATGTAATAGACCAGTCTTAACGGAAAGTTATGTGCATCAAAACTTTGGATAATTCGCTGATAAATGGTGGAAAATAGCAGCGGGATTGCAGGCAAAGCAGTTGAGAAAAGCAGGGTAATCACTAATGCTCGATGAGAAAAATAGCTGTAGTAAAACAGCAATCCACAGACCACGCCGGGAATCACGCGCCATGAATATTTGAGGAAAATCGCCATGATGAAGGCGGCGGTGAAGGAGAGCACGTGGACCTGATCGGCTTGCACCACATAGAAATTGGATAAAAAGAAACTGCACTGAATAGCAACAAACACCAAGATTTGGCAAAGCAGAAAACGACGGTTTTGCGTAATATCCTTGGCGAAAAACGATCTCAGTGACGACAACATGTAAGTTCCTGAAAGTGTGCGCAGCGGTGGGTGATGCCGCCAAACCTTGCTTATAACTCGTTTTATTTTAGTGGCGAATGGCACACTGTTTGCGGCGCATTGTACAAAAAGTAGCGAAAATGACCAAAGCAATGTTGATGATTTCAACAACACTGTCACGAAAGTTGTCAAAGAAAAGAGTTGGTTTGGCTAGGCGCACAAGGAAGAGTGGTGTGTGACGGGAAAAAGGAGGGCATTCGCCCTCCAAGCAGTGATTTTATTTCCCGCCAATGCTCAAACGAGCAAAGCGAATCTTCGGCGAGTAGAAGCTGTACGAATCGTTGGCTTCGACCAAGGAACCAACAGCCTCGATCTCTTTCAGCATTTGATAGAAGTTCCCCGCTACAGTAATGCCGCGCACTGGTTGGACTCGTTTGCCATCGCGACACAGAAATCCGCTCGCGCCAAAGGAAAAGTCGCCACTGATAAAATCTGCGCCAGAATGAGCGCCTTGTAAGTCGACCAGTTCTAAGTATTCGCCCGCAGTCACTTCTGCAAAGCTGCTGTTACCCGAGCCAATCACCGTGTGATGAGCCGAAACTTCTAAGCTCTCTTTTGGTCCACGAGAGGCATGGCCTGTATTGGCGACGCCAAAGTAGGCGGCGGTGTAGCTATTGTGCAGCAAAGAATGAAGCTCGCCTGCGCCAACAATGACCAGATCTTGCGCCGCCGTGCCTTCGCTATCAAAACGGTGGATACGAAAACCCCCTTCAACGTAAGCTTGGCTGGAAACCGTTAGCAGAGGGCTGGCAATTGCCGCGCCGATTTTATCGCGCAGTGGATTGAACCCTTTCATGGCACTGGAGGCTGAGAAACAGGCAGAAAAGGCACCAAACAGCTCACTTAAGGTGTCAATGGTGAACAGTATGGAGTAGTTGCCCGTTTTAACCGGCGCACCATCGAGCAGATCACGCGCCTGCTCATAGCCTGCATCAATGCAATACTCAGGATCGAGATCGATGTAACGTCGGCCTAAGCTCATAGCGCCAGCCATCGACTGTTTGCCGTCTTTTTCAAACAGGGTATAGGCGTAAGCGGAATGGTAACGTTCCGTTTGCTGACATAAACTGCCTTGAGTATTGGCAATCAATAATTGGCTGGTTACATCACTGTAGCCGTTGTAGGGTGAGCTGCTGGCATGCGGGCGGCTCACCACGCCTTGTTCCAATCTCAGACTTAGGGCAATTTTGTCATCGACAGTGGCATCACAAGCTTGATTGAGTTCTGGGTAGTCGGCAGTCAGTTGGCTATCGATGACAGTGATCTTTTGCTTAGGGTCAACTTTCGCGTACTTAGCGCTTTCTAACGCGTTGTTAAGCATGAGATCTAAGCTCTCTGTTGCCAGCGATTCAGAGTAGCTGGTGGCGACGCGATCGTCTTTCACAACGCGAACACCAATCACTTGAGAAGTGCTGACTTTGTACTCATCCAATTGGCCTTTGCTGGCTTTGAGTGAGAAGTTATCACTGGTTTGCGCCACAATGTCGGCTTGCGCACCCTTTGCTTTGGCTTGAGTGAGCAGATGATCAATTGCCGTGAGCAGGTGTTGTTTTTGGTCCATTAGTTGCCCCCTCCAACCAGAATATTGTCTACTTTTAATGACGGTTGCCCAACGGTCGTTGGCACAGAGCCGCTGACAGAGCCGCACATCCCCGGTGCCAGCGCCATATCTTTGCCAACCATACTGATCTCTTTCAGCACTTTTGGCCCGGTGCTGATCAGCGTTGCGGTTTTCAGTGGCTTAGTGATCTTGCCGTTTTCAATCAGGTAGGCTTCACGAACGGCAAAGTTAAATTCGCCCGTGCCAGGCTGAACGGAGCCGCCGCCCATTTTTTTTGCGTAGATGCCTTTTTCGATGCTGGAAATCATCTCCTCGAGCGAGCTGTTACCTGCTTCAATGAAGGTATTTCGCATGCGAGAGGTTGGTGCGAACTTGTAATTTTGTCGACGACCTGAACCGGTGCGCGCGTAACCCGTTTTCATTCCGCCCATCTTATCGACCATAAAGCTGGTCAGTTTGCCATCTTTGATCAACTGAGTACGCTGTGTTTCCATACCCTCGTCGTCGATGTGAATAGAGCCCCATTCGTTTGTCATGGTGCCATCGTCCACCGCGTTCACCACCGGGTGCGCGATCATCTCGCCCATTTTGTCGTGAAATACCGAGGCTTTTTTTGCCACGGAAGTGGTCTCAAGCAAGTGACCACACGCTTCGTGGAAAATAACGCCACCAAAACCGTTGCCAATGACCACAGGCATCTCACCGGAAGGGCAGGCATCGGCGTTGAGTTTCACCAGCGCTTGGGCGGCGATGTCGCAACCGAGCGCTTTGGCGTCCAACTGCTGACTGTATTCCCAGCCTGCCAGCGCACCGGGGCCGTCCATCCCTGTACTTTGCTCACTGCCATCTTGAGCAACCGCATTACCTGCAACGCGAATATAGTGGCGAGTGTCGGCAATGTGCAGCCCTTCAGAGTTGAAGATTTCAACCTGCTGCTCTCGTTGCAATACGCTACCGATAAATTGAACGATTTTTTCGCTCTGGGCACGCGCAGCGAGGTCCACTTGATACAAAAAGGCGATTTTGGACTCTAAGTGCGGATCGCGCTTGAGCGGCAGAATGCAGCCGTGCTGCGTGGGATAGCGAGTGAGGTTCAGTGTACCAGCGTGGGCGATTTGCTCACGTTTATCTTTGGCTGCGAGCAAGCTGGTCACGCGTTTTAGCTCTGTTTCATCTGTGCTATTGGTGTAGCCGTAAAGCACTTTGTGGCCAAAGAACAGGCGGATCCCGATACCAAAATCGATACCTGAGTTGATTTTGTCTACTTCTTTGGATGTTAGGGAAACAGAACTGGTTTGATGATGTTCTACAAACAGCTCAGCGAAGTCGGCTCCAAGAAATAGAGCATGATCAATGACCGCTTTGGCGGTGACAGCGTTAAGCATGAAATCTCCTTGAGAAATGGTCCTAGGCTTCTTCAAAAACAGCGTGCAAGCCCGTTTGAAGTTAGGCGTTATGTTAACATTTTATTAAAGATTTTTTGTTCTAAAGCTGGAGGAGTAGTGCTTGAAAATGAGTGATCTTACGCGGTATTGCAGCGAAAAGTAAGGGATATCATCGGTTTTTAGTGAAAGCTAATAAACCTAGCCTTAGGGTAAGATTGGTAAGTAACCTAAAATTCCTTGCTGCTAGGGACAGAGTGATGTGGTCAAAAAAGCCACCGCTCGTCATAAAAGGTTAAAAAGTGTTTTTAAGATGGGGAGTTCAACATGCCTTTTCGCGGTAATGGCATAAAAGCTTTCCGTGACGGTTTCTAACGTTGCGTAGTTTTTCAAAAGACCCGCTTGAATTTCATCTTGTACTACGACTTCCGGGATCACGGCGACAGCTCCTGAGTCCCGCGCCAGAAGTCGCAGCATGGCCATGTCATCAACCTCGGCATAAGGGCTGACAGTGAGTGCGTGTTGTTCGCAATAGAGATCAAATTGAGTGCGGATCTCGCTCTCTGGGCCGGGCAAGATCACTTTGGTTTTGCCCAAATCTTGTGGGAAGCGCAGGGCGTTCAACGCGCTGGTATTGGGGCCGACAAGGCAGACACCTTGCTGCGCGATTCGTTTGCAGCGCCAAGGGGTAGTGGAGTCGGAGGGAAACCGGTCGATTAGACAGAACCAAATCCAATTTATGCACACGAAGTTGCTCCAGCAAATCGTCGAAATTTGACGACTTGAGCGCCAGCGTCACGTTATTTTGCCCAATCACCGGGCGCAGAAAGTTTTCCTGAAAGTTACGAGACAGCGTCGCGACGGCGCCAACACGCAGTTGCTGGACTCGGTGCTGCTCACCACTTTCCATCACGGAAAGCAGCTCACTGCCTAAGTTAAAAATACTCTCGGCATACTCAAGCACTAAGTGGCCCACATCGGTGAGCAGCAGTGCACGTCCTTGGCGATGAAACAGATCGTGCCCCAGTTGGCCTTCTAATTGTTTGATCTGAGAAGACAAGGCGGATTGGGAAACATTGAGCTTTTGTGCCGCGCGGGTTAAATGCCCCTCTTTGGCGACGGTCCAGAAGTAATGCAGATGATGAAAATTCAGTGTTCGCATTTTTATCGTTCACAATTAAAGAATGGTTTGTGCATATCTATCTATTTTACATCTCAATTCGCTCGCTGCAACATACCACTCCTAAGCGTTTATTTTTTCCAGCAGGAGTGTTTATGCTGTTCACATTGGGCGGTTCACTGTTTACCGCCGTTTACGGGAGTGGCTTTTTGCTCAGCATGATGAGCAAAAAGCATCATTGGCTGATTGCACGCATCACCACCTTAGTCGCGCTACTTGTGGCGTTTTGTCTACCCATTTTAGTCGTGTCGCAGGTCAATGTGACGCTGCCTCTGCTCAATCTGCTCATGGTAATCTTGGTCGCTCTGCTTGGTTGGGTGATTGTTGGTTACGCTTCACGCTACCTTGATGGCGACAAAGGGCAGCCGCGGTTTGTTCGGGCCATGCTGTTTACCCTGTTTGCGGTTGCCGTGTTAGTAACAAGTGACAACTTGCTACTGATGGCAGGCGCGTGGAGCGCGACCAGTTTCGGTTTGCACTTCTTGCTCACGCACTATCGCGATCGCAAAGCGGCCAAAATCGTCGCGCACAAAAAGTTTATCGTTAGCCGACTGGCTGATCTCTGTCTGCTTGGCGCGCTTGGCTTGCTTTACCATGCTTTGGGTACATTCTCTCATTCCGCCATCAGCCAACAACTGGCGCAGTGGCAACATCTTCCTTTCTCATTGAACTTGGCCGCACTGCTGTTTGCTTTGGCCGCGATTTTAAAAACCGCACAATTGCCGCTGCATGGCTGGTTAATTCAGGTGATGGAAGCGCCGACGCCGGTCTCTGCACTGTTGCACGCCGGGGTGGTCAATATGGGCGGATTTGTCTTGATATCGCTGGCGGCGTTAATCAGTTTGGCCCCCGCTGCGCAAACCCTGCTGGTGGTGGTCGGCAGTTTGACGGCGCTGTTAGCTGGGTGGGTGATGATGACGCGCATCAGCATTAAAGTTCGCCTTGCATGGTCAACCTGCGCGCAAATGGGCTTTATGTTGATGGAAATCGGTCTTGGATTGTACGAGTTGGCCCTGCTGCATTTGCTCGCTCACTCGCTGTATAAAGCCTACAGCTTCCTCTCTGCGGGCGACGCGGTCGAGCAAACTGTACGTCAAAATTATCAGCCGCAGGCACAGACCATTCAAGGGATGATAAGTGCAGTGCTGTTCTCCACCGCCCTCGTTACTGGCACTTTGTTTATTTGGCAACTGTGGTGGCCAAGTGTTTCCCTGCCTGTGGCGGTGAGCGTGATTCTCATCGTTGGCCTTTCGCCACTGTTTTGGCGTCGCGCACTGGCATCGCTGCCTGCCATCGCATTGGGCGCGTTGCAAAGCAGTTTCGTCTTGCACCTTTATCTGCTGTGGCACAGCGCCTTTGCCGACATCGCACCTAGCCACGCTCAAACCCAGCCGATGCTGTTGGCCTTTGTCTGCGCCGTATTCTGCTTGTTCTACGCAGGTCAGGTGGCAATACGCCATTACGCACATCATGCGCTGGTCAAACGCCTCTATCCGTGGGCTTACAACGGATTTTATTTGGATGAACTCTTCACTCGCTTCACCTTTAAAGTCTGGCCCGTCACCTTCAGCCATGAACAGGCACAAACGCAGGTGAAAGGTCAAAAAACAACGTATGGAGAACTGATATGACCGCCCAACTTCGTGATGAACATGACTTTACCGCGCTGCTGCACTCGGCGATTTCGTCCGCTTGCAACAGTATCGCGCCAAACTGGCCATTGGATCGAATGATTGCGGTCAACCCTTATTGGTCATGGGTTGACAAGCCCTTCAACCAAGTAGCTCACCACCTTGCGAAACTGGCTGGCTCGCCGCTGGCAATGCCGCTGGTCTACTATCGTCAACTGTGGGAGAGCGGTGCGATTAGCGCGCAAGATCTTACCCACGCGTTGGCATCGCCCTGTTTTGCTCAAGAATGGAATAGGGAGCGCGCGCTAGCGGCCTTCAACGGCAACGATGAATTTTCTTCGCCAGCTCCTTTGCTGTGCGATACCTTAGATGGCCAGCGAAACTTGCTCAAAGAGCCGGCGTGGTGTGACACCGTCACCCATCAGATCGCGCAGTTTTGCGCTGCCTATTTCGACCAAGATCAAGCTGACTGGCATCCTCATAGCGACATTGGCCTTTATCAAAGTTGGCGCGAGACGCTGCGCCATGATCACAGTGTCGCGCTATTGATGAAAGCGCCGCACATTCCGGCGCTCGCCAATCAGATGGCGCAAGATGCACAAGAACAAATTCGCCAAGCGTTAACCCAATTGAATATTGCGCCCGAGCAATGGCACGATTATCTGCAGGCGGTGATCTATCGTGTCAGCGGTTGGGGAGCGTGGTGCGCTTATCTAAAATGGCAGGCTAACTTGTCGCAGCAAGAGGACAACACACTGGTTGATTTACTGGCGATCCGCTTGAGTTGGGAGTGTTTGGTGGACGACAGAGCGCGCCATTCTGGCTCGGTATGGCAGCGCTGGCAGCAGCAATGGCAGCAACACTTTCAGCAGTATGATCCGCACAAGAGCGAGGTGCGGCTGATTTGGCAGCGTGCCCATGAGCTGAGCTATCAGCGTCAGTTGTGCCAACAGTTGGCGCTTCCAGTGACAAAAGCGTCATCGCAGCCCAGTGTACAAGCGGCATTTTGTATCGATGTGCGCTCGGAGGTGATTCGTCGGCACCTTGAAGCGCAGTCGGATCAGATTGCCACCTTGGGTTTTGCTGGCTTTTTTGGCCTCCCCATCAGCTACGTTCCGATTGGCACGCAAATCAAACGTCCGCAATTGCCGGGCCTGTTAGCACCGAGTGTTGCCGTGTGTGACAGCTCAGGCTGTGCGGAGCAAGACGCCAAGATCGCCAAGCAGAGGGAACAAGCGCTAGAGCGGGAGACGGGCTGGTCGATGTTTCATCGTATGCCTGCCTCGACCTTTACGCTAGTGGAAGCGTTAGGTTTGGGGTATGTGGGCAAACTGGTTAAACGGGCGCTGCCTTTGACAGCGAAGCGCAAAAACGCGGCTATGCCGGGGCTCTCCTTTGCCAACACAAAACAACTGCGTCCGACGTTGCTTGCCGATACACAGCAGCAAGTGACACTGGCAGAAAATGCCTTGAAAGGGATGGGCTTGACTGAGTACTTAGCGCCGATCGTGCTGTTAGTTGGGCATGGCAGTGAAACCGCCAATAACCCGCAGCGCGCTGGCTTGGATTGCGGTGCCTGCTGCGGCCAAACGGGTGAAGTCAACGCCCGCGCGTTGGCGCAGATGCTCAATCAACAAGCGGTGCGTGAAGGCTTGAGTCAGCGGGGTGTGGTGATACCAGACAGCACACATTTTGTCGCGGCGTTGCACAATACCACCACAGAGGCGCTGCGCTTGTTTGATATCGATAGCCTAGACGAGCCGACGAGAAAACAGCTGAGCGACTTGCAAGCGACGCTGGATGCAGCCTCAAGCAGTGCAAGGGCAGAGCGTGCGCCACAAATCGGGCTTGAAGCGGATGTCAATCAGCCCAGCAAGGTAGCCAAAGAGATGGACCGTCGCAGCGTTGATTGGGCGCAAACCCGCCCGGAATGGGGTCTGGCGAATAACGCTGCGTTTATCATCGCGCCCAGAGAAACGCACGCGCGGCATCCCATTGCATGGCCGCACGTTTTTGCACGAGTATTGCAGTGAAGCCGACCCCGATGCCACTTTGCTGGCGCAAATCATGACTGCGCCTATGGTGGTGACCAGCTGGATCAATATGCAATATTACGCCTCCACGGTTGACCCGCGTCGTTACGGCTCTGGCAACAAAACGCTGCACAATGTGGTGGGTGGCCGTTTGGGTGTGTTTGAAGGAAATGGTGGTGATTTACGCATCGGTCTCTCTATTCAGTCGCTGCATGATGGTTCGCGGTGGCGTCATGAGCCGTTGAGGTTGACGGTGGTGATCGATGCGTCGGAAAAAGCGATTGAATCGGTCATCAGGCAACATGCGATTGTCAGACAACTGGTGGAAAACCAGTGGCTCTATCTGGCGCGTTTTGAGCAAGAAGGTTTGGCCTTTTTCGAGCAGGGAAGATGGCAGCGGCGCAGTCTTAACTAGACTACGCCTCGACGATTCTCACTCTCATCGCGAGAGTGAGAATCGCGCTCTCATTTCGCTCAGGCTTGAGGAAAAACTCAGTTATGCTGCTTCAAGCTCGCCTTGTGCCTTGTCAAGCAGGGCAAACTCCTCTTCGGCCGTTTTGGCAATCAGGTTGTTCTGACCAATGAGCAAGTAATAGAGCATACCGATAGCGAACAGGGCCAGCGTAAAGAGGAAGGCGCGTACGTCATAGGCGTAGACACCTGTTAGTGCGACAATCGACAGGACGAAGGCTACAGCAGATGTGACGATGCCACCGGGGGTTTTGTATGGACGTGGCATCTCTGGGTACTTAACACGCAGCAGGATGTGGCTGGCCGACATCATCGCATACGAGATCGTTGCCCCAACCACGGCCATAGCGAGGATCAAATCTCCCTCACCCGTGAGCGAAATGATAAAACCGAGAATCGCCGGATAGATCAGCGCGCGAACCGGTGCTTTGCGCTTACTGGTGAGTGAGAGATTTTTCGGCAAATACCCGGCACGGGATAGAGCAAATACCAAGCGGCTATAGCCATAGATGATCGAGAAAAACGAGGCCACTAACCCTGCAAGACCAAGAATGTTCACAAACGTTGCCAACTGCGTGTGGCCTGAAATATTTAGTGCGTCCACCAAAGGAACGGCGCTCTCGCCAATCACTTTGGCACCGACCGCACCGCTGAGTAATACCACAACCAAAACCGCGGTAAACAGCAGAAATAGCATTGCAGCAATAATCCCTTTTGGTACATCCTTTTGCGGATCTTTGGCTTCTTCCGCGGCGAGTGGTACGCCTTCGACAGCAAGAAACAACCACATCGCAAAGGGCAAGGCTGCCCACACGCCGTAGAGCCCCATAGGCATCATTAAATCGCCGCCTTGGGTGGGTTCAATATCAAACAGGTTGGCGCTGTTAAATTCTGGCACCAGCGCAATGCCAGTGGCTAAAATCGCCAACACCGCTAGACCGCTGATCACCATCATCACTTTAAGGGCTTCGCCAACGCCAAAAATGTGTATGCCGACAAAAGCCAGATAGAAAAGCGCATAAACCAGCGGGCCATCAAGGCCAATCAGCTCGTTGACCGCTGAGCCAATAAAAATGACGATGGCGGCCGGAGCCAAAGAGTACTCGATGAGCACCGCAAGGCCAGTCAAAAAGCCGCCCATCGGCCCCATGGCTTGGCGCGCAAAACTGTAACCGCCGCCAGCGGCTGGGATCGCAGCAGACATTTCTGCCAACGACAGCACCAAGGCTAGATACATAATGCCCATCAGCACTGCGGCGATAACAAAACCGCCCCAGCCAGCCTGAGCGATACCAAAATTCCAACCGGCGAAATCACCGGAGATGACGTACGAAATGCCCAAGCCAGCCAGCAAGATCCAACCCGCGGCACCCCGCTTAAGCTGGCGTTGTGCCAGATAGTCGTTTGATGTGGTCATATGAATTTCCTTATTTTATGACGTTGAAGTTAAAGAGAAAAATTGAGTTTGTTTGTGTTCGAGAATCGTATCGTCAGAACGATCTTTCAGTCCGACGCCGGTGAGTTTTAGCCGGCGTGACTCCGCCAGCAGATAGAAGCATTTCATCGCGGCCGCTTCATAAGGCAGCCCTTGTGGGCGCACATTGGAAATACAGTTGCGCAGTGAATCTTCGGTGCCACGCTGTGGGTGCCAGGTAAGATACAGCCCCAAACTATCGGGGGAGCTTAACCCCGGGCGTTTCGCCCACCAGTACCAGCACCTCGCGTGCGTTGATCGCTTCACCTACGTCATCACCGACCGCAACTCGGCCTTGATGCACGATGCTCAATGGCGCGATACGCCAGTCATGTCCTTGGTCGGCATGGAGCTGCGTGATTAAGGCGTCGATAAAGGGAGCCGCGTGATGACTGATGGCGTAAGACGACAAACCATCGGCAATGACAATCGCCAGATCGTAAGGGCTTGGCGTGCTATCGCTGTGCTGCTTCAAACGTTCTATCGAGGCACCATCGAGCTTGCGGCCCAAATCGGGCCGTTGCAGATACGTGAGGCGATCACTGGCTTGGCTATGTAGCGAAAACGCAGGAAGATAGGGCACAATGGCTGATTTTTGCGCCAAGGTGTCAACCAGCTCCGCTTCGTCGAGCGGCACATGCA
The DNA here is from genome assembly GCF_009763805.1 of Vibrio cidicii. Taxonomy (NCBI): domain Bacteria; kingdom Pseudomonadati; phylum Pseudomonadota; class Gammaproteobacteria; order Vibrionales; family Vibrionaceae; genus Vibrio; species Vibrio cidicii. Next base: position 152,718 of record NZ_CP046803.1, read on the forward strand.
CCGCATCCATCGCTTGAGCGTGCGAGAGCTGAAAACGCAATAGCTCATGCGTCGGAATGCTGGTACCCACACGGCCAATACCGATGCGCGCCTGCGTAAACTGGCGCAGCTTGTGCCATGGATCCTCATGGATCAACGAGGAAGTCAGCGTCTTACTCATACGGCCTCCTGAATCAATCGTAAGGGATGGCTAAAGTGCGGCGATAAATCGTCGGCGAGTTGCTTGCGTTCATCCTGATCGAAGATTTCCATTTTCTTCAACCAGGCTTCAAATTCTGGAGCAGGGCGGGAAACCCAACACTTGGCGGGCGTAGAGCGCGTCATGAAACGAGGTGGTCTGGTAGTTGAGCATGATGTCATCGGAGCCCGGAATGCCCATGATGAATGAGCACTCGGCGACGCCGAGCAGCGTCAGCAGATTGTCCATGTCGTTTTGATCGGCGTAAGCGTGGTTGGTGTAACAGATGTCACATCCCATCGGCAGGCCAAGCAGCTTGCCGCAGAAGTGATCTTCCAGCCCGGCACGAGTTATCTGCTTGCCGTCAAACAGATATTCCGGGCCGATGAAGCCTACCACGGTGTTAACCAGTAATGGTTTGAACTTGCGCGCGAGCGCATAGGCGCGCACTTCGCAGGTCTGTTGGTCGACGTTGTGATGGCCGTTGGCCGACAGCGCGCTGCCTTGACCCGTTTCAAAATACATAACGTTGTTGCCGACCGTGCCGCGATTGAGGCTCAGAGCGGCATCATAGGCTTCGGCAATCACATTCAGGTTGATACCAAACCCTTGATTAGTGGCTTCGGTTCCGCCGATGGATTGAAACACCAAATCGACCGGCGCGCCTTTCTCGATCGCTTCGACCGTGTTCGTCACATGGGTCAGGACGCACGATTGGGTCGGGATGTCATAATACTGAATTACTTCATCCATCAACTTCATCAGTTTAATCGCCTGGCTTACGCTGTCGGTGGCGGGGTTGATGCCAATCACGGCATCGCCGTTGCCATACATCAGGCCATCAAAAATCGATGCCGCTATACCGCTTGTGTCATCGGTTGGATGATTGGGTTGCAAACGGGTCGATAAACGACCGGGCAGACCGATGGTGTTACGAAATGCGCTGGTCACCTGACACTTCTTCGCCACCAGAATCAAATCCTGATTGCGCATGATTTTGCTGACTGCCGCGGCCATCTCGGGCGTGATGCCAGCGCAAACCCGCGCCAATTCAATATGGGTGGTGGTTTCTTGCAGCAGCCAGTTGCGAAAATCGCCGACAGTGAGATGCGCGATCTCCAAAAAGGCCCGGGCATCATGCTCATCGATGATCAGACGGGTAATTTCGTCGTCCTCGTAAGGAATCAAGGTGTCGTTGAGGAAGGTTTTGAGTGGCAGATCCGCCAATATCATCTGCGCAATCACGCGCTCCTCTGCCGAAGCGGCGGCTACCCCCGCCAGTTGGTCGCCGGAGCGCAGCGGCGATGCCTTCGCCATCACTTCTTTCAAAGAAGCAAACTGGTAGGTTTGACTGCCTAATTGATATCGGTAGCGTGAACTCATTGTGCCTCTCTACATCGTTACAGTTTGGTTATGTGGGTTTGCTCAGGGCTGGTCGGCCTGAACATTGCAATTTGCCTTGGCATATCACTGCAAGAATGACTGCGAAAACTGTTCCGCGAGCATGACGGAAATAGGCAAAGTTAAATAAGCCAATAAAAACAGTAAGATAAATGGAATGGCGCTTAATGCTGGTGCAAGAGGGTGAAAATGAATTTGGTTCAATTGCTTCATGAAGGGAATTCATACGCACCAATGAGGTGCAAGCAATACAGTTTTGATGTCAACCAGCAGGCGCAAAGCCTAAGTGCTTGGGAGCAAAAGTATAATCAACACAGTGCCGGGCAATTCAACGGTTATCTGGACGAAATAAAGTTGCCCGGTTTGCATTTGTTTGAGGAGTACACCAGTCACGCTGTCCATCAGGAGTGTTGTGTCAACCCCAATGCCGTTTGGATTGGTTTTTCAATGGATAGCGAGCGGCCTAAAGTAAATGGTCTGCAAGCGCAGACGCATCAATTGATGATTCGTCCGGCTAAGGAGTCCTTTGAATTGGCCACGCCGCAGGATTTTCATATTTTTGGCATTGTGATCGACCGAGAGCTGCTGTTGAACGGAACGCAATTTGGTAGTCAGGGACAATGGGAAAATGCCCAGTGGGAAACGGCAGCATTGGTTGAAAACCGTCTACCGCAACACGGTTGCTGGTCGCTGGTGAATTTGATTCGTGACGTGCTGAGCCCGCAGTCGATACTCGGACAGAAGTTGCTTGAAGAGGGGGCTGCACAAGCGCATCTGCACGCCATGTTGCGAGCAGCGGTGATGGATCGCTTGAGTGCGTTTCAAGTGTCGTCTGAACGTGAACCGCGCAGCTACCATACTCGGCGTCAGGCGTTGCGGCGTCTGTATAAGTACATCGACCAGAATGGTGATTATCCATTGAGTATTAGCGATATGTGCGCGATCGCTTGTGTCAGCCAGCGCACCTTGCACAACTGTTTTGAACAAGAGCTTGGCGTGAGCCCAGCGACGTTTTTGCGTGAGTGCCGTTTGAATGCGGTGCGACGGGTATTATTGGATCAATCGCAGCAGCGGGCGATCTGCGATATTGCACTTGGCTTTGGCTTTTATCATCTCGGCACGTTTAATCATTATTACAAGCGGCTGTTTGGTGAAACGCCCAGTCAGACGCGAACCCGTGCATCTCAGTATCAAAAAAGTGCGGTGGTGAAACGGTTTGCGGCGGCTCAATCTCGTATTGATAATAAGTGAAAATTTTATCAATTAAGCGCTAGTGAAGAGCGCAACTTTAGATATTGCCGATATACTTTGTTAAACGAAGTGTTGTTGAGTTTATTTCGAGTACGCTTGACGAGTGAAATCAGGGTCTTTTATGTTGCGTCGCCTCTTTGCTGTTTTGCTGCTGTTTGTTAGCCACCTTGTTAATGCTCAGGCGCAAAATGAGCTGAAAATCGTTTATTTCGATGCTTTTCCTCCCTATTCCTACGTCAATAGCAAAGGGCAGATGGAGGGTATTCTGGTTGATATTGCACGAGAAGTGCTTGAGCATCGTATGGGGCTGGAAGTGTCTCACCAAGGCTTACCATGGGCGAGAGCGCAGAGCATGGTGAAAAACGGTCAAGCCGACGCATTCATTTCGGTTGCGACCAGCGAAAGGCTGAAGTATGTGGATGCCGCGCTTGAGCCAGTGGTGGTTGGCCCTATCACACTATTTACTAAAAACGATCCAGCCAGCGTCAATAAGCTTGTCAACGTGCAGACAGTGGATGATCTCAAACCATTGAACATCTTGGATTACTCTGGCAATGGTTGGGGTAACGCCCATTTTCCTGAAGCTGAGTTCCAGCGGATCTTGCTGTTTGATTTAGCTGATGCGTTTAACATGCTCGCAAAAGGACGAGGAGATGTGATAGCGACCGATAAAATCGTCGCGAAACTATGTGTTAAAAGAGCTCGCCGTGAGTCAGTCGGTGACAGAAGTGCCTACCGTTTTGGATATGGTGGCATTCTCTTTGTGTATCGGTAAGCAGTCGCCTTATCTTAGTGTACTTGAAGCCTTTAGCGCAGAGATGGAGAAGTTTAGGGCTGAAGGCGGGGATAAACGTATTGTGCAAAAATACCAATGAACGGCTGGACTAGGAAAGAAAAAAGCCAGCCGTAGTGCAGCTGGCAAAGGCAGTATGTGCTTGGCTACTGGTATTGCAGCTCAAGCGCTTGCGCTTTTTGAAAGCAAGGATGGGCGGCGAGCGTTTCGCCGTAGCGCGCCAGATTCGGATAGTGCGCCAGCAAACCAAACTGTGCGGCGATCTCAATAATGAACGACATCATGATGTCGGCGCCAGTCAGCTTCTCAGCCACAAGGTAGGTTTTGCCTTGGAGGCTTTGCTCTACGTAGCTCAGTATCTTGCTGATTTCACTGTCTGCATACGGTGCTAAGAACTTGGTTTCTGCCCCGTCCTTGAGGAGAAACACTTTCAGCAGCAAGGGCAACATACCGGAGCTTTCGGCAAAGTGTAACCATTGCAGATACTCAATGTATTCCTTGCTCTCTTTGGCTGGTGCTAAACGCTCGGCGGCGTATTTACCAATCAGATATTCCGTGATGGCGCCGGACTCGGCGATCACTTGACCATTCTCTTCAAGCACCGGCGATTTACCCAGTGGATGGATCGCTTTCAGCTCGGGCGGTGCTAAAAAAGTGACACTATCACGTTGATACGGGACGATTTGATACTCAACGCCCAGCTCTTCCAGTAACCAAATAATGCGTTTAGAGCGGGATTTATTTAGGTGATGTAAGGTGATCATCATCGTCTCCTAGCGTGGTTGATTGGTTTGCACAACCAGTTTGCCGAAGTTCTTTCCTTCAAGCAGGCCAATAAAGGCGTCGGCGGCATTTTCTAAACCTTGTACTAAATGCTCACGATAATGAATCTTACCTTCTGCCAACCACCGTGACATATCCGTGGCAAATTCGCCGTAGCGATGGGCGTAATCATCAAAAATGATAAAGCCTTGCATCTTGATGCGCTTGATCAGCAGTTGTGCCATCAACATCGACATGCGATCCGGGCCTTCAGGCAGTGAGGTTGCATTATATTGTGAAATGAGTCCACACAGAGGCACGCGAGCACCGCTATTGAGCAGCGGTAAGACGGCATCAAACACTTTACCGCCGACATTTTCAAAATAGATATCAATGCCTTTATCACACACTCGAGCGAGCTGCTCGGCAAAATTTGCGGCTTTGTGGTCCAAACACTCGTCAAACCCTAAGGTCTGTTTGGCAAATTGACACTTCTCCTCGCCGCCCGCAATACCAATCACGCGACAGCCTTTGAGTTTGCCAATCTGCCCAACCATGGAGCCAACCGCGCCTGTTGCAGCAGCCACAACCAGTGTGTCGCCCGCTTTGGGCTGACCGATGTCCAATAAACCCATGTAGGCAGTAAAGCCCGGCATACCCATGACGCCCAGCGCGTAAGAGGGATGGGCTGGTGTTTTGCCGAGTTTAATCAAGTCTTCACCGTTGGAAAGGGCGTAATCTTGCCAACCTGTGTACGCCAACACCCATTCACCGACTTCAAATTCTGGATGCTGTGAGGCCTCGACTTGGCAAACAGTACCGCCGACCATCACTTGATCAATCGCCACTGGCTCGGCGTATGACTTAGCGTCGCTCATGCGGCCGCGCATGTAAGGATCGAGTGACAGATAAACCGATCGAAGTAAGATTTCTCCGGCTGCAGGCGAGGGGATATTACTTTCAACTAAGCGAAAGTTTTCCGCGCTCGGTGTGCCCACAGGGCGTGAAGCGAGGACGATTTGACGATTTGTAGAGAGAGCCATGTCTTTTTCCCTTTTATTAGACCAGTCGTCTAGTGTTGGTTGCAAAAAATCCCGTCCACAGTGGAACGGGTTAATACGGATTGGTTACGCCTGACGGCGCAGTATCTGTTTGGTGGAGGCCAAACAGTGTTCTAAATGGTGTTGGTCTTGCATTAATTTATTGAGCAAGCTTGCTCCAAGCCATTGCTGATAGAGCTGCTGCGCGGTGGCTGCGGCATCCGCAACCTCAATAGAGCCATCTTCGATACCACGCTGAATGGCCTCGGCCAAGGTGGCGATCACGCGCTGTGCGCCAACAGACAACGCATGGCGCATGCTGTCTGAGAGATCGGACACTTCAGCACTGAGTTTTACCACCAGACAACGGTTGGCGTTGCAAACCCCTTGTTCAACCGTTAACCAGCGAGAAAAGTAATCAAGCAAACTCTGGTAGCCTGATTGCGCGCGGTTGCCGACAATTGCTTCTAACTGCGCAAGATAATGCTGGAAGTAGCTTTCAATTAGAGCCTGACCAAACTGTTCTTTCGATTTGAAATAGTGATAAAACGAGCCTTTGGGTACGCCCGCTTCTTTGAGCAACAGTGAAAGGCCAACGGCGGTGAAGCCTTGGTTAACGACGAGTTGGTAGCCAACATTGAGGATTTGCTGGCGAGTATCGGAAGTTTTTCTGTTCATGTTGAGCACTATAGATGAAATTAGACCAGTCGTCTAGTTTGGCGTTTAAACAAAAAAGGCCAAAGCCACGAGCTAAAAACAAACACCGCCGAAAGGTTCGGCGGTGATGAAAATCAAAACAGGGCAAAAGAGGTCGTTCAGGCCACTACTTCATGATGCGGGCTTTAAAATTACGCCCTTTCATTTTGCCATTTTGCAGTTGTTGTTCGGCCTGCTTAACCACGGAATTGTCGACCGCCACATAAGAGACCATTGGCAGGATATTGATCTTTCCGATCAATTTTCCATCGATGCCCGCTTCTTTGGTCAATGAACCGAGAATATCCCCAGCGCGCACTTTCTCTTTTTTGCCACCAAGGATCTGAATGGTGCGCATCGCTGGATAATAGGGTTTGTGATTTTCAGGTTGCGGCAACTTAGCCGGGTGCACGTCAATACCCATATATTCTTCAATGCGTTCAATGCGATACAGCTCTTTCTCACTGTAAAAGCTGATGGCAATCCCTTTCGAACCGGCGCGACCTGTACGGCCGATACGGTGCACATGCACTTCTGGATCGCGTGACAGCTCGAAGTTGATCACCGCATCGAGGTTATCGACATCCAGTCCACGCGCCGCCACATCGGTGGCGACCAGAATCGAAATGCTCTTATTGGCGAACATGGTTAGTGCACGTTCGCGTTTCGCGCTGCTCCATATCACCGTGTAGTTCGATTACGCTGAATTTGCGGTTATGCAGCTCATCCGTCACGTTTTGCACTTCTTTCTTGGTGTTGCAAAAGACCACACAAGATTCTGGACGATGGGTGAGAAGCAATGCTTCCAGCGCATCGTCACGCTCTTCGGTGCTTTCTAGTTGATAGAAACGTTGCTCGATAGTCGATTGCTGATGAGTCGATTCGACTTTGACCCATTTCGGCTGTTTCATCACTTTGGCGGCGATGGTTTCGATCTCGCTCGGGAAGGTGGCGCTGAACAGCAAGGTTTGACGCTGGCTGGGCGCGGCATTGATGATGGCGTCGATGGCATCTTGGAAGCCCATTTCCAGCATGCGGTCAGCTTCATCCAATACCAGCGTATTGAGCTCGTCTAAGTTGATGCGTCCTTTGGACATGTGATCCAAAATACGCCCCGGTGTGCCAACCAGAATATGGGCCCCATGTTCGAGCGAGCCGATTTGCGGCCCCATTGGCATACCGCCGCACAGTGTCAGCACTTTAATGTTGTGAATGCCACGCGCCAGCGTGCGAATTTCGCTGGCGACTTGGTCTGCGAGTTCTCGTGTTGGGCACAGTACCAAAGATTGCACGCGAAAGCGCTGCACATTAAGGTTGCTCAAAAGGCCCAAGGCAAATGTTGCGGTTTTGCCCGAGCCGGTTTTGCCCTGACCGATCACATCTTCTCCCGCCAAGACCGACGGCAGGCTTTGCGCTTGAATTGGCGTCATCTCGGTGTAGCCTAAAGAATCGAGCGTTGCTAGCAGTTCATCTTTGAGTGGTAAGGTCGAAAAAGGAGTCGTCACGTTGCAAACCTCGCGTGGAAAAAGTGCGTCTTGGGGCGCGTACTATACCGAGTTCTGATGAAATAAAAACAAAAAACGCGTTACAGAACGCATTTTAGTTATTTGGAGAAAAGCGTACGAGAAAAAGAACAAAGCCCTGTCAGAGGACAAGGCTTTGGGGGCATCAACGAATCAGTAACATTGGCACGTGAGATTCGGCCAGCAGCCGAGTGGTATTGCTGCCTAAGAAAAACTGGCGCAATTTAGAGTGGCCGTAAGCGCCCATCACAATCATGCCCAGCTGATGCTGTTGCTGATAATCTAAGATGGCGCGATGAACGTCGCCTTGCAAAGTGGCTTGCGTGACCTCAATGCCGCTTTCACGTAATGTTGCAGCGGCTTGGTTAAACGCTTGTGCTTTATCGTTGGCATCTTCCACCATGATCAAGTGGCAAGCCATTCCTGCGAGCAGTGGCGTTTTGAGCGCCTTTTCGACTAATTTCTGGCTGACTTCGCTGCCGTCAAACGCCAGTAAGTAGCTGGTTGGTTGCACAAACTGGCCTGTTGCCACTAGGATATGGGCTTTGATTGAACGAACCACACTTTCGAGTTGTGAACCGATCGCTAAGGTGTCGTTTTTATGCAAATCGCCTGACTTGCCCACCACCAAAACGCGAGTCTCAGCTTCCAAATCCAATAAGGTGTCCAACAAATGACCATGTTTTTGCAGCTTAGTCACATCGTGCAAACCCGAGCTGTGCAGTTGCTCTTGCAGATCATTTAGCAGCGCTTTGCCATGCTGTAGGGCGACTTTGGCGCGCTTTTCATCCAGTTCAATCAGCTCTTGCAGCAGGTGCTCACGGCTGCCAAGGCCGATGTTGCCCGACAGTTCACTCGTCGTTTCTTGCTCTGATTTGTCGAGCACATGCAGCAGGGTGAGCGGGGCATTAAGGCTTTTCGCCGTCCAAGCGCCGAGTTCAGCGACAGACTGCGAGTAAGTTGAACCATCGATACAGGCGATAATATGGGTCATGATGTGCTCCTTAATGTCCGCCCATGAGTTTTTCTACTTCTTCTGGTTTATCGTGAATGCCAAATTTATCCACGATGGTCGCGGTGGCTTCGTTCATGCCGATGAGATTCACTTGGGTGCCTTCGCGGCGGAACTTAATCACCACGCGATCTAAAGATGAAACCGACGTGATGTCCCAGAAATGCGCCGCAGAGAGATCGATAGTGACACGCTCCAGTGCCTCTTTGAAGTCGAACGATTGCAAAAATTGATCTGAAGAGGCAAAAAAGACTTGTCCAACAATCTGATAAGTACGCTCTTCGCCGTTTTCAGCCAGTTGGCTTTTCACTACCATGAAACGGCCAATTTTATTGGCAAAGAACAGAGAGGCTAGTAGTACGCCGACAAACACACCGATGGCTAGGTTGTGCGTCACGACTACGACAGCGACGGTAGCGATCATCACAATATTGGTCGACAGCGGGTGGGTTTTCAGCTCTTTGACTGAGCTCCATGAGAAGGTACCAATCGAAACCATGATCATCACGGCAACCAGCGCAGCCATTGGGATCTGTTTGAGCCAATCACTCAAAAACACCACAAAGATGATGAGGAACAGGCCCGCGCAGAAGGTCGACAGACGGCCACGTCCCCCCGATTTCACGTTAATAATGGATTGGCCAATCATGGCGCAGCCGCCCATACCGCCAATAAAACCGGTTGCGATGTTGGCGATACCTTGGCCTTTGCACTCGCGGTTCTTATCGCTGCTGGTGTCGGTTAAGTCATCGACAATCGTTGCGGTCATCATCGATTCAAGCAGGCCAACAATCGCCAGTGCAAAGGAATAAGGCAAAATGATCATCAGCGTTTCGAGTGTCATCGGCACATCGGGCCATAAGAAAATCGGCAGAGTGTCGGGCAGCTCGCCCATATCACCAACGGTGCGCACATCAATACCAAACGTGATGGCCACTGCCGTTAAGGAGATGATGCACACCAAAGGTGAGGGGAGCAGTTTGCCGACATATGGTACGTACGGGAACAGATAAATAATTCCGAGGCCAGCGACGGTCATGGCGTAAACGTGCCAAGTGACGTTGGTCAGTTCTGGTAATTGCGCCATAAAAATCAAAATAGCCAGCGCGTTAACAAAACCCGTGACGACGGAAACGAGAAACAAAACGCATCAGATCACCCAGTCGCAGGTAGCCAGCGATGATCTGAATTACACCCGTCAAGACGGTCGCTGCGAGCAAATATTGCAAGCCGTGTTCTTTGACTAAGGTCACCATAACTAGCGCCATAGCTCCGGTCGCCGCTGAGATCATACCCGGACGTCCGCCAACAAACGCGATGATCACCGCAATACTAAAAGATGCATAAAGGCCGACTTTCGGATCGACGCCTGCAATGATCGAAAACGCAATGGCTTCCGGCACGAGTGCTAGGGCCACCACGAGGCCTGCCAGCAAATCGCCTCGCACATTGGAAAACCAATCGCGTTTGATGGTATGTAACATGTTCATTCTCTATAAAAGGTTGTCATAAAAAGTGGGGTACAAAGCCATTGGCAAAAGGAATAAAGCAGAGTCGCTCGCTGAGTTTACGGCTTATCTTTTGCTGTGCTTTGTTAAAAGTGTGATCTTAATCATTGCTCGCCCATAGGTCAACCCAATGTCAGAATGACGCTTACGATAGAGTTTAATTAATGTTCTATTTTGTGATTATTGGTTTTTACCGTTTGCGATATGGGAATAATGTAATATTTATCACGAATAAAATAAGCAGGAAATAATTTTAATTTTCCCAATTACATAAGAGAAATCTACTGAAGTGTGTGTGAATATCACTTAAATCACATTAATTAGTCATCGAATGACAATTATAATGCTGACTAGGTCTTAAGAGTGGATATAATGAAGGTTATGAATTTATCTTCATGAAACTTAACGTTTTATGGGCGACTGTAATGTAATTGCATTGCTTGTAATAGTTAAGAAAATATTGAGCCCAATATAACTATAATCACTATGAAATATAAAATGTCCACAACAAATCATCAACAATCGTTTATTCGCTCTTTTTACATCGTCTCTAAGGGGAAGTTTATCACGCTCTATCTGGCTACGTTTGGTCTTTATGGATTTTATTGGTGTTACAAGAACTGGTGGGGGTTTAAAAAAAATAATCAGGTAAGCATATGGTTATTTCCACGTGCACTTTTGGATATTCTGTTTTTTCCCTCGCTGATCAAGCGTATGGTAGCATCTCTTGATCCGGAAACTAAGAGTCAGCTATCTCAAAGAGATGGGGTGGCTGGCTAGTCAATACATCGGTTTTGTGTTGCTCGGGCGAGTCGGTGATCGACTCTCTCAGCAAAGTATCGGGCTACCCTCGTCATTTTATCTCAGTATGATCAGTCTACCGTTTGCTTGTCGCGCACTCTATCTTTTGCAGAAGCTGATCAATGACATTATGGGCGATACCAAAGGCATCTCGAACTCCCGTCTCAGTTGGATCAATATCTTTTGGATCTCTGCAGGGTTGGTTTATTGGCTGACAGTACTGATACCGCAATGTTTACGTCACACACTAATTCCCTATAGTTAAGCAACGCATCACTAAGCGAAGAATTGCAACATTAAGGAACAATCAAGGAGCGTAGCTGCGCAACAGCCGCTCCTTTTGTTTACTTTGCAGAGTGGTAAACCGCACCGTTTTCCTGAATGGCAAGAGATGAGTTGAATATCCGTGTGACAATCTGTATATTGCCAACGCGCATGATAATCGGTCTCATTAAGGTTAATGATATGAAAAAATACTTAGGCATGGTTTTGCTCACAGGGCTCTTTTCTACAACGGCTTTAGCCCATGAAGTCACTATTGAACATCAAATGGGCAAAACCACTTTATCTAAAGTACCACAGCGGGTTGTGGTGATCGGTAACGGTGCACTGGACGCGGTCGATTACTTCGGCATTGAGCCGATTGCGGTGGCGAAAGCGTCGGTGATTCCGAATTACTTGAGTAAATACCAGCAAGCGAAATTTGTTTCCGCCGGCAGTTTTTTTGAACCGGATTTTGAAACCATCTACATGCAAAAGCCGGATCTGATCATTGTTGGCCCTCGTGCGGCGACTAAGTACAAAGAGTTGTCGGAAATTGCCCCTACGGTGGTATTTGCAATCGATCAACAACAAGGTTACTGGAACAGTACGCAGCAGCAGTGGCGTAATCTCGGCCTAGTGTTTGCTATTAGTGACAAAGTTGAGCAAAAAATTGAGCAGCTTGACCAGCAGTTTAAAGCACTGCACGCCTATAACGAGCAACATCAGAGTGATGCTCTGACGGTGATGAGCTCTGGTGGCAACATCACGGCATTCGGTTCTGAGTCACGCTTTGAAGCGATTTACAAAGATTTTGGTTTCAAAGAGACGGTGGCGGGGCTAAAAACGGGCAGTCATGGTGATCTGGTTTCCTATGAATTTATCAGTAAAGCGAACCCGAGCACGCTGTTTATCATTGACCGAGACAAGTTAGTCAACAAAGGCGAAAGCAAAACGGCTCAGGAGTTTGACAACGCCCTCATCAAGTCGACTAAAGCTTTTCAGGATAAACGCATGACCTATTTGGATCTCGATGCGTGGTACCTTTCGATTGCTGGTGTAACAGCGACCGAGCAAATGATCGCTGACATCAAGAAATCAGTGAATCTTTAATCCACACAGGCAGAGGTTAACTTTGAAAAAGTTATTGCTTGTTGTGTTTTTTTGCGCCTTAGCGTCAATGTTTGTTGGAGTGGGCGATGTCTCACTCCAAAAGCTGCTCGCTGGCGATGAAGAAGCCCTCAACTTATTGTTTACCAGTCGAATCCCTCGTTTGCTCGCCATTCTGCTTTCTGGTGCAGGGCTGAGCATCGCTGGCCTAATCATGCAGCAGATAAGTCAAAATCGTTTTGCTGCGCCATCCACCTCCGGCACGATTGAATGCGCCATGCTCGGCTATGTGCTCAGTTTGGTTCTTTTTGGCCATGGCAACAGTTGGCTGATGGTGTTTGGTAGCGCCATGGTTGGCACGTTAATATTTGTTTCTGTCATCCAGCACATTCAGTTTAAGAAACGCCGTGTTCGTTCCGCTGGTGGGCATCATTTTTGGCAATGTTGTGGAATCGGCAGCCCACTTTATCGCCTACAAATATGATGCGATGCAGAATCTATCCGGTTGGTCTGTCGCGAACTTTGCCAACCTGTTGCAGGGCGACTACGAGTTGCTGTATATCGCTGTTCCTGTTGCCATTTTCAGTTATCTCTATGCCACGCGCATTTCTGCCGTTGGTCTTGGAAAAGAGTTTGCCATCAATCTCGGACTCAACTATCAGCAAGTGGTGGTGATTGGTGTGCTGTTGGTGTCAGTGATGACTGCAAGTGTGGTGATGATTGTTGGACAGCTGCCGTTTTTAGGCTTGATCGTACCAAATCTAGTCAGCCATTTTTATGGCGACAATCTGCGCCGCAACATTCCGCTTACCGCCTTGTATGGCGCTTTGATTGTACTGTGCTGCGATATTATTGGACGTCTGATTATCTTCCCATATGAAATACCAATTTCGATGGTGATTGCCATTCTTGGTGGCGGCGTGTTTATTTATCTGTTACTCGGAGGTAAGCAGCGTGTCTGACCGCAGTAAGCTTTTGGTGATGCTGTTCATCGCACTTGTTTTCGCTGTGCTGTTTCTCGGTAAAGGGTTAACGGTGGATAATTATCACTATTTCCTTTCACGCCGTTTCCCTAAAGTGCTGGCGATGATCTTAGCGGGAATTGCGGTGGCGCAAGCCTCTTTGGTATTCCAAACCGTCACACACAACCGCATCCTAACGCCGAGCATTTTAGGCTTCGATAATCTGTACTTGCTCACTCAAACGCTGATTGTGGTCGGTTTTGGCACCGTTAGCCATCTCGTTCTCAATGTGTATTTGAACTTCACGCTCTCCGCCGTGGTCATGGTGCTGTTTTCCATCGCTTTGTTTGGCTTTTATTTTCAACGTGGTGAACGTAACTTGATCACGTTGTTGCTGGTCGGCTTGATCCTTGGTCAGCTCTTTGCCAACGTCGCTGCGTTTTTCATGATGATCATGGACCCGAACGACTTTGCGGCCGTGCAGGCGAATATGTTTGCCAGCTTTAACCATGTTGACGGTGGTCTGGTACTCTTTGTCACGCCGATGTTGTTGCTTGCGACCTTCTTGCTGCTGAGGATGAGCCGCGTGTTGGATGTTTTTTGGCTCGACCGAGACAACGCGGTGAGTCTAGGCATCGATGTAGACCGTGTCACCAAGCGCGTGTTGCTCTACAGTGCGCTGTTGGTTGCTATCTCCACTGCGCTGGTTGGCCCTATCATGTTTTTTGGTTTGTTGGTGACGAACTTAGCGAGGGAAATTTTTCGCACCTATCGCCATACGATTTTGCTTCCAGGGTGTGCGCTCTTCGCGGTGTGTGCGCTGCTCGTTGGCCAATGGATGGTGGAAAACGTACTGGCGTTTCAAACCACCTTGAGTGTGATCATCAATTTTATCGGTGGCGTGTACTTTATTTCCATGCTGCTACGTAACCGTATTGTTTAAGAAAGCTTATGATTACTTTAGAAAAAATCACCAAACATTTTGGTAAACAAAGCGTTGTGGATAAGGCCAGTGCGCAGTTTGAAAAAGGCAAAGTTACCTCGATTATTGGTCCGAATGGTGCAGGTAAAAGTACATTGCTTTCAATGGCTTCTAGACTGACACAGCGCGATGGCGGTTCAGTGTTCATTGATTGCAAAGAGTTGAGTGACTGGGACACTAAAGCGCTGGCGAAAAAATTGGCGGTGTTACGTCAGGCCAACAGCATTACCATGCGTTTTACCATTCGCGAAATGGTCGCTTTTGGCCGTTTTCCCCACTGTGGTGGGCGTTTAACCGCCCACGATGAACAGGAGATCGATCAAGCGATCGCCTACCTTGATCTGCAAGATATTCAGCACAAGTACTTGGATGAGCTCAGCGGTGGTCAGCGTCAGCTCGCGTTTATCGCCATGGTGATTGCGCAAGATACCGATTATGTGTTTCTTGATGAACCACTCAACAATCTCGATATTCGGCATTCACTGCAAATCATGCGAACGATAGGTCAGCTAGCCAGAGAGATGAACAAAGCGGTGGTGGTGGTTATCCATGATATTAACTTTGCTTCCTGTTATTCAGACAACATCATCGCGCTCAAACAGGGCAAGATTGTGGCAAATGGTCCGGTTGATGAGGTGATCCAAGCGCAGGTTCTCGAACAGATTTACGAAACGCCCTTTCACGTCATTGAGCAGCAAGGCAAACGGATGTGCACCTACTACTGATCTCTGTCCGTGGGTTCAACGCGTTTGAACCCACTCGAATTGAACGCCTAGCTTAGCGCGTCAAATCGTCTAAAATCGGGCAGTGGCTGTCGGTATTTCCCGGACAAGCCGTGATCCAACTCTCCAGTTGCTGCTTGATTTCCTGTAAATGGGCGATTTTCTGTTCCACTTCAGCCAGTTTTTCTTTGGTTCTTGCTTTGACTTCGCTGCTCTTTCGCTCAGGATTCTCGGCCAATTGCACAAACTCCTTGCACTCTTGCAGCGAAAACCCTGCCTGTTTAGCACGAGAAATGAGGTTGAGTTCCTGAATGTGTTTTGCCCCATATTCGCGATAGCCTGAATCGCTGCGTAGCGGCGGCGATATCAGCCCCTTCTCTTCATACATGCGGATCGATTTGCTGGATAATCCGGTTAACTTTGCAATTGCACCAATATTCATCGTTACCTCAGGCTGCGCTGTTTCCTTTGATTGTACTGAGTAGCGGTTTTTGTGCAATCTCATTGGGAGTGATGCCGAATGTGCGCTTAAAGGCATTGGTGAAATTGGATGGATGATGGTAGCCCGCCTCATACGCCGCTTCGGTGACGCTGATCAATCCACGTTCAAGCTGAATTTTGGCGATGTTCAACCTGCGATGACGAATATAGCCGCTGATGGTCAAGTTGAGCGCCTGTTTAAAGTGGCGTTGTAAATTGGACACGCTCATGGAAAAGCGCTTGGCCAAGTGAGTCAGGTCGAGCGGCTGATGCAAATTCGCGTCAATATAAGCAAGGATCTGCTCGATTTGATGATAATCATGGTTAGGCTCTGAAGAGGGGCGCTCGAAGTTTTGCTCATTCAGTAAATTTAAGCACTGTGCGATCAACAAATGAGACTGGCACTCCAGTTGCAGCTTTTGCTGTAAAGAGCCGCAGACCGGCAGAGCGAGGATGGCGCTGATGGCTTTTGCCATGCTTTCTGCAAAAGGTAGTTCGCAGCAGGCCAAATGATGCGAAAGAAAGTGAGCAATTGGTTCGTCGCCGCTTAAACGGTGCTTTAACCAATCGGGATGAATAGCAATATTGAGCTTTTTGATCTGATTGTTGGCGAGCAGAGTGCGTCTGAACGTGGTCGGTTGGGCTAGATTGATCACTATCGCTTTTGGCTGTTCAGCAGCACAGAGCTCAAACTCGCGGTTATCAAAACCAAATTTTACTTTGCCGCTGAGCAAAAACACCAAGTTCAGGCATGGCTGCGCGGTTGAGACGATTTCGCTCTCTTTGAGTTTCGGTGCTGATACTGCCTTGCAAGGCGATCACATCTGCATAGCGGTAGTTGAGAAACTGGCCTTCAACCAGTACCGTATTGGCAGAGTTCCCCTTGGTAATAATTTGTTGTTGACCTGGTTCTCCAATTTGCTCGGTTAGGGCAATTTTTCTTCTTCTTTCTCGATTTCTTACCACTCGCGCCATTTTGACCTTTCCTCATAACTCAAAGGCGATTTTGCATAAGCAAATCCGCTTCCTGATCATAGAAATGAAACTTATCATAACTGCGAATTATTATCATTATCACACTATTTTAAATTGGAATCTTTTAAATGGAAAAACGTCATAATCGTCAGTTCCGACCTTCTGCTCTTTGTCTGGCAATCGGTCTGATTATGTCAGGGCACAGTTTTGCTCAAGAAAATGCAAGTGATGAACGTGTTGTCGTTTGGGGAACGCACGTTTCCAGCAACACAGAATCGATGGTGTCGGATGACATCTCACTAAAGCAAGCGGATCATATGTCGGATCTGCTGCGCGAGATCCCGGGCGTGGATGTTGGTGGAACGCACTCCGTGAACCAGCGCATCACAATTCGTGGTCTTGGGGAAACGGATCTGGATATTCGTTTGGACGGTGCGTCACAACATGCCAACATGTTTCACCACGTTGGTAACTTAACGCTTAACCCAGACATCTTAAAAGCGGCGGAGATTCAAGTGGGGAACAACTCTGTTGCCCAAAACGGCCTAGGTGGCTCAGTCTATTTTGAAACCAAAGATGCTCGCGATTTGCTGCGCTATGACGAGTCGTTTGGCGTTTCGTGTGTATGGCGGCTATGCCAGCAATGACAGCCAGCTGAGATCACTGACACTTTACGGCCTGCTTGGTGAGCCGCTTGATTACATGCTGTATGCCAACTATGTGACCCGAGATGATTTCAAAGACGGAAATGGCGACACCACGTTTGGCAGCGCGGGTGATGTTTACAATATTCTCGGTAAGTTAGGCTATGAGATCAGCAATCTGCATCGCTTGGAACTGAGCTACGATTTGTATCGTGATGAGGGCGACTACAGCCCAAGACCTGATATGTCGGGCGGTGCAAACCAAGGCTTGTCTCAGGATAAGTTGATCCCGACGGAGTACAACCGTGACACGGTGACGTTGGGTTATGAACTGCGCGGTGACAAACATCAAGGCAAAGTGACGCTCTACACCACTAAAACCAAGATCAAACGTGACGAATCTGTCATGGCAGGACAATGGCAACCTAACCGAGTTGGTAAAAACTCGGCGGAAAACCAAAATGATGGTGTAAATGCGAAGTTTGTGTCGAATTTTGACCTAGCCGATCGCAGAAATGCGCTGACATACGGTTTTGATTACATGGATAAAACCTCGTCATCAAGCTATGTTGGTAAGCAATTTATGAAAGAAAGTGCCAAGTCCTTTGCCCTGTTTGTGGAGGATCAAGTTTGGTTGACGGAACGTTTTTCCATCACCGCAGGTTTGCGCTCAGACGATTACAAACGTGAAGCAACAACGGGAACTCATAAGTTTGATGATGTGACTTGGGCTCTAGCTACCGAGTGGCAAGCAAGCGACGCTTGGAGCGTGTTTGCCAGCACTCGCTCCTTGTTCAAAGGCCCTGAACTGATGGAAACCTTTGTTGCTTTTCAAGACGTTGCTTACCTCGCCGATGACATTAAAGCGGAAACCGGGCAAAACACGCAAGGTGGTGTGAAATTTAACCAGCGTGTCGATAAACACGCGTTCGGCGCCAATCTGACGCTGTTTAAAACCGATATTGATGACTATATAGCCGAAGCGTATGATAAGGCGACACAATCATATCTTTACTACAACATGGCTGATGTAGAGATCAAAGGTTTCGAAGCGGCCGTCTCATACGGTTATGACGCTTTCAACGGTAAGCTTTCCTACGCCAAATCTGATATCAAGAACAAACAGACAGGTGGTGTAGTATTAGCGCCAAATCTACGCAGTATGGATGTGGGGGATAGTATCGCACTTAACCTAGATTACTACGCCGCGTCATGGGATGTGCTATTGGGTTGGAGCTCAATGTTTGTGCTTGAAGAAGACAACGTCTCGGCTGGCGCACCAGTAAAAGAAGCGTACAACACTCACAATCTCTACGCTCAGTGGATCCCACAGAAAGTCGATGGTTTGACTGTGACCTTTGGTATCGACAATCTGTTTGATGAGACCTACACCTCGCACGCGTCTCGCTCTGGGGTTGCCAGAGGATTTACCTTAGACGACTACGAAACCGGGCCGAAACATCAAACTTTCCGCAGCCTACCAATTCTAACAACCTAAATAACCAACGCAGCTGGGGCAAATGGTTTTGTCCCAGCCAGTGAGCAAAGCATGCTAAAACAACAAACGCGTATTTTCTCTAAGCACGCAGGCAAATATCTGGTGACTCTTTGTCGTCATTTTGCGCGAAAAGTCCCCGCCCAATGGGATGAATTTCAAGGTGAAGTGAATTTCCCTGTGGGCACGTCGTTGATGCAAGTGGATGAAGTGACATCGAGCTTAACCATTATTTGTTGTGCAGAAGATGAAGAAAAACTGGAGAGGCAAAAAGCGACGATCGCCTCGCATGTACAGATGTTTTCTCGCCGTGAAGAGATAGAGCTTATCTGGCAAGATTGCTAAATCAGCGAGTTATCGAACAATAGCGATAACAACCATGGCTGAAAATAAAAGCCCCTGAACTTGTGTCAGGGGCTTTTCTAATTCGCTTGCCGTGGCCGTTAGGCTTTCTCAGGCGTCAGAGTTTTTTTTTCCTGTTGCATCTTCGCAAGAAAGTACACGTTGACACATGCAATAAAGCCGTTAGTCACAACTACTGGCCATGCATCGATCATCAGACCGTAGGCAGTAAACAGTCCACAGCCAATAAAGTTAAGTACGCGAAGACGCACAATGTCTTTCATCGTTAGCGAAATCGCCACCATGATTGAAGCCGCGTAGCCTAGAATTTCAACCATATTCATTTCCATAATTTGACCCTCTTAAATCTTGCCGAATATGTCGGTACCAATTCTTCTCTTCTTGAGATAAGTGAGGAAGCTCCGTGCCTCGAATGGTCTAATCTTGTTTTCTCTATATTGACTATATCAATGGAAATTCCGTGATGAAAGCCTCAAATCAAGGTTAAGAGAAGGTTAGCGATTACGCAAACGTTTAGAAACAAGATACTCAATAATGGTGCTCAGTCCGTATAGCCATAACCCAAAGGAATAGATAAGTGGATACTATTAGATCGATAGCTAGACAGTGCAGTAGTGAAGAGTATAATTTATTTAACGATAATCATTCTCATTTGGTGTGTTATGTTTTTGCTAATCGCTGCTCTGTTTTCGATCTTATTGGCTTTGAAGCTCAATATTGGTGAAAAGAACATCTTGATCCACTTTTTGCTTAACGTTTTCTTTCTGTTTTGGTTGGGGGAACGCTACGCAATCTTCTATCTGCTTTTGATGTTCTTCACCAGTCCTATCCTGATCTCACTGCAACGAAAGTGGGGGGGTACACAGCAGTTGTACGCCTTTGTGCCTATGCTGCTTGCTTGCGTTCTATGGATTGTTTGATGGGGTGAGTGGAATAAAAAACACTAAACTTGGATATCAAGCAAAGAGCCGATCACTTCGTTGTTACGTTCAATAACCGTCGCGCCGATACGATTATAACGTGCAGCTTGGTTGAGCTTCATCAACGCATCCGTATGATCACCAGAAAAATTTGCTTTGTCTATTTTCCCCTCGGCGGGTTTGGTTTCAGCATCCACCCGGTTGAAAGCAAGAGGATCCGAAGAAGAGGAAGCAGAAGAAGGTAGGCTATTTTTGTTGAGATCAACAGCAGCATCTCCAGCCATCCGATTAGATTGCTGAATCATTTGATATCCTGAGTGAATCCCTGAAATCGCCATTGCGCACCTGACTAAAAACTAACCTGTTAATACAAGGGTAGTGCGATTTGACAAATCTGGCAACTATGCTTAGGCCTCTTTACGCAAAAAGCCTAGCCAGTGCATCACGCTCTTCTCGACTTAGGATATCCGTATTGCGTTTCACTAGTGCCAGTTGAATCTCTCCTTGTAAGCGTTTTAGTTGCAAAGGAGACAGTTTTTTCAACGCATCGCGAAGTTTTTCAAAATCAGTGCTACTCATGTTAACCCTCCGTTTTTCAACGTCCTTTCTGGATAATTGCGGTTTAAGTCAAAAGCATGGATAGCACTATAATTATTGAACGGTGTTTTATTGTCCGAAAAATGTCAGAAAGCGTTTAGGCGAGAGTGAAATTTTTTGCCTTGATTTTCGCCTCACTTATCGACTCGGACGGAAAACTTGTTCGCCAACGAGTGCAGCTCTGACATCATTCGATAAATAAGATGAAGTTGCTGTAAAACCATACGTGCACTGCTCTCATCATCCTCACGCCATTCGCTCAGTCGCTTATCAAGCTCTGCTTCATTGTTGATGTCTAATTCGCAGGATTCGCTATGGTGGTAAAGTTGTGCTTGCAGAGCATCCAAATGTTGATGAATGACGCGATGTGCATCTAAAACCAGTTGATGCGTGGTTTCATCATCTAAGCGCGTGCGATGCGCTCCCAACGCTGAAATGTAGTTGAGCATGGCGTGATTAAGGGTGAGAAAACGAAAACTCTCATCGACCGACGTTTGGTACTTGCCCGGCTCGACCAGCATATTACTGATTGCTGAAGATAAATTGGCATCGCTGTTGTGCGCGTTGCGTCTTGCTATTCGATAGGCCAAGCTATCTTTTTTGCCTATTCGATATTGACCAATGATTTGCAGCAGATACTGCTTATTTGCTTCCACAGCATCCGCCATTACTTTGTGTAAGCGACGCGACTGCCAATCGGGTAGGATCCAAACCACTGCCGCAACTGCCAGTGCGCAGCCAATTAGTGTATCAGCAAGACGTGGCAGAACCACGGCATAACCCTCGCCGAGTTGGTTGAAGCAAAAAAGAACCAATAGGGTGATAAAACCGGTGGCAAACCCATAGTTGTTGATGCGAAATGCAAAAAACAGCACTCCAGATACCACGATAAATACCAGTTGGCTCTCTTGCGAAGGGAAAAAAGTAAGCAGGGGTACGCCAATGAGCAAACCAGCAAACGTGCCTGCCACACGAGCTGTCAGCTTCTGTTTAGTGGCACTGTAGTTGGGCTGGCAGACAAATAAGGTAGTCAGCAATATCCAGTAGCCGCGCTCAATCCCCATTCCTTGGATGATGCCGTAACCCGCAGTCAGAGCAATTGCCATGCGAATGGCGTGGCGAAACAACATCGAATCGCGGTGCATGTTGGCCTGAATCCGTTGCCACATGGCTTTGAGCGTGTGCGGATTGGTGTCATCTAATACCCCTTCTTCTGGTCTTTCTGCATCGGGGTTATTGATATTGTTGAACTGCTTTTCCACCGTTGCCAAGTTATTAAACAGATAGTTAAGTTGGGCCAGTAACCTGTTCCAAGCAGGATTTTTCTGTTCTTTTAAATAGCCTAATGCGTTTTGCAATTCAGCCAAGGCTAAAATCGACTGTTGGCTGTGAGAGTATTCGTTGCCAAGACGCAGTGATTCGGCGATCTCTCTGCATGCATTCGCTTGGCTTTCGAGTAGATATTTGAAACGGAAGAGAACGTCAGAGCGCTCAAACTGCAGCGCCAGATCTTGATAGCGATAGTGGCTTGAACTGACCCGCTCGTGGATGTCCTGAGCGATAAAATAGATGTTAAGGAAGCGATCGCTTGGTCCGTCAATGTGTCCGCATTTTGAACGGCTAAGCAGAGTGGTTTTGCAGTTATTCAACGCCGTTACCGTCAGAGCGTTGAGTCTCGCCGCTTCAATTCGCATCGGCTGCGGAGTGAGATTAGTGACAGGATGAAACAGCTTGGCCTTGGCATCCAGATAATTGGCGAGTTGGCTAAAGACCATAGCCAAACTCTGCTGCACGGGCTGCATTGGCCAGAGGATCTGCCAAATCATCGACATCAGGTAGTACCAAGCGGCACCTGACAGCAATAACAGGGGTTGGAACCAGATATTGGTGCTTTCATGCGCGCCCAGCATGGTGTAAATCGCCAGCAGGAGTGAACCAAAAGCGATACTGGCATATTTGGGCCCCAGCACACCAAGCATGATAAAAGCAAAGGTAGAGATAAACAGCCCGATAGCGAACAGCCAAGGAGTGGCAAAAAGCAGTTCGATGGAAAAGGCCGCGATGGCAAAACAGACAAAGGTGAGGATGAGAGCTTTGATCCGCCCGCTAAAGCTGTCATCGCTCTCTGCCAGCGCAGCAGCAATAACGCCAAGAATTAATGGGGTTATCAAGGTATGTTGTTGATAATACCAAGCGGGAATCACCACTCCCAGCAGCGTCAGTAGGATCAGCACACTGTAGTTAATGGTTTTGTTTGCCCAAAAATGGCGAAGCCGGGATCTGAATTTCACACTTATCCTGTGCATCATTGACTAAAACGAAGTGGTTGTCAGTGTAACAGAACAAAGGTCACGAATTATGACCTAGACACAGAAAAAGTTGCAGTTGCTGGAGAATCCACCAATCAGTGCTTTGGCTGCCAGTGTGGGGATGATTGGCTACATTTTCTAGTGTCATCATGGTATAACCCGAGCAAAGCAAAAATGAGACCGAGAGCAATTTGTCCATGTTACTAACCGCCAATCAGACAGCGCAGTTTTTTATCCAGAATGAGTATCATCATGTTGAATTGAGTGATAACCATCTGCTGCTCGCGTCGGTTGGCAGTGAAGAACATATTCCTTTCACCGTATGGAACGGTCAGGTAAGGGTTCAACGTGGCTTATTCTGGGGAGCGCTGCAATTTTTTGCCCACGAAGTGGATGGCCGTCAACAGAGCTGGCTGGTGCAAGGCTTGCCTTGGCCAGAGTGTCGGCTTTTTGCGCGTCAAGCGGTGAATTGTTATCAAGAGTGGCATAATCAGCAATGTCGCCAGTTGAGCCAGTATCTGCCGCACTGGGAAGACGAGTTACACCGACTTGAACATCTTCCGGCTTATCTGCCTCATTCGGCATTAGAGGCATGGGCGAATCAGGTTACCGAGCAACTGACAGAAATGAAAATGTCGCTTGAGGAAGCGAAATTGCGTCTTCCTGAACGCGTCGCTCGGCTAGAAACAGTGGCTGCGTCACGGCTCTGAAAAATTGTTCGAACGCAATCAAGCATGGCTTGAGCGTGAGAGACGTAACTGGGAAGTGCTGTTCAATCAAATTGAATCCTCGCCATTAAACATCTCACAGCAGTATGCAGTCTTGCTTAACGATGATCACAACCTAGTGCTCGCGGGAGCGGGGTCGGGCAAGACCAGCGTGCTGACTGCTCGGGTTGCGTATTTATTGCAAAGTCATCAGGCGAGGGATGAAGAGATCTTGATGCTGGCCTTTGGCCGGGAGGCGGCAGACGAGTTGCGCCAACGCCTGCGGGATAAAATCGGCTTGGCAGCGGAGAAAACCAACGTATCAACCTTTCATCAACTGGGGCTGTCGATTGTCAATCAAGTTGAAGAGACGCCAGTGGAAATCTCCCCGATGGCGTTGGATGACAAATTGCGCATGGCTTGGTGTGTCGACTGGCTGAAGAAGCACTGGATGACGCCGACCAACTTCAAACGTTGGCAGAAACATCTCTCGAAATGGCCTATCGCTTATTTAACCGGTGATGATGAGCTGGGGAGCCACGCTGAGAACCCTAAGTTGCTCTCATGGTTGGAAAATCAAGTTTCACAACTGGCCGAGCTCGGTATTGGCAAAAAAGAGGTACAAGAGCGGTTAGTGGAGCTGGCAGACTATACGCGCTTAAACAGTGAGTTGGCGCTGTGCTGGCCCTGTTACACTGCTTGGCAGAAAATGCTTAAAGAGAGCAACCAAATCGATTTTCCGACCATGATCAGCCGCGCAACCCGCTATGTGGAACAAGGAAAATTTGTTTCTCCTTGGCGCTTTATTATGGTGGATGAGTATCAAGATATCTCGCCAGATCGCCTTGCTCTGGTGGAGGCGTTGAGTCAACAAACCAATAAACAGCCGGGAGCATCCTTGTTTGCGGTCGGGGACGACTGGCAGGCCATCTATCAATTTGCCGGCGCGAGTGTGGACCTGACAACGGGATTTCAAGCGCGCTTTACTCACTCGACAGTGCATCAGCTCGACACCACTTATCGATTCAACAATATGATTGGCGAAGTGGCTAACCGTTTTATTCAGCAAAATCCTGTCCAACTGAAAAAGCAGTTGAACAGCT
The DNA here is from genome assembly GCF_009763805.1 of Vibrio cidicii. Classification (NCBI taxonomy): domain Bacteria; kingdom Pseudomonadati; phylum Pseudomonadota; class Gammaproteobacteria; order Vibrionales; family Vibrionaceae; genus Vibrio; species Vibrio cidicii. The sequence continues at coordinate 177,313 of NZ_CP046803.1, forward strand.
TTAAGCAGCAAAAGCAGAAAGCCGTTTATACGGCGCCAAGTAACTCAGTAGAAAAGATCCTTGATCAGTTGAATCGTCAAAGTAAAGGCAACAAATCGGTTTTGTTGCTTGGGCGTAACCATTACCACAAGCCCGATCTGTGTGACGATTGGATTAAGCGCTTCACGCAGCTTGATATTCGTTTTATGACCTGCCATGCCAGCAAAGGCAAAGAGGCAGACTACGTGATAATACTGTGCGTCGATGAAGGGCAATTTCCAGCCAAGAAAAAGCAGCTGCACCTCAACAATGCGCTTACGCTGTCTAGTGATGATTTTGCCTATGCTGACGAGCGCAGGTTGTTCTATGTCGCGTTGACCCGCGCTCGGGAGAAAGTGTGGATCACACACAATGGTTCAGGTTCGGGCTTTGTTCAGGAACTGGTTGAGGAGGCTTACCCTGTGATCAAACAGTCCTGATTTTTATCCTTACCTTTGTTGATAGACACAGGTTGGCGTGTCTGGAATGGTGATGGGCATTACTTCACCTAGTTGATGGTTGCCAAACAGCAGATCGGCCGATGACGGATTGGTGGCCACTGGAATGTTCCATACCGTGGCCAACCTGAGTAGGGCAATGACGTCGAATTGATGCGGATGCGCGTCGAGCGGATCCCAGAAGAACACCAAAACGTCAATCTCTCCTTCGGTGATTCTTGCGCCGATTTGTTGATCGCCGCCCATCGGGCCACTGCTCAATCTCTCAAGGTGTAGTGGTGTGTTGATCGATAAATATTGCGCGGTGGTTGAGGTGGCAACAAGTTGATGATTTTGTAATGCACTGAGATTTCGCTGAACCCACACTAGCAGGTCGTGTTTCATTCCATCATGAGCGACAAGCGCAATACGTTTCTTTGATGGAAGTGTTCTGGTTATCTTTTTCATTATTGGTCCTTTCCTAGCCAAAGCGATAATATGAAAATAATCGCTTAATGCTCATCTTAAGACGTCGTTGATAGGCTTGTTAACTAAATAAAGATAATTTGTTGCAGATGTTTGATGCGCGCCCGTTTCCGATCTCTATTTTTGGGGCCTTAACTCTAAATCATTCAGCAAAAAAAAAAGCTGCCGTGATGGCAGCTTGGAGTGCGAGCTTCTTCGCTCAGGTTTCGTTCGGCAAGGTAAGCCTGATAATCAGGGATCTCAATATCCACTTCTTGCTCTAGCAAAGGCGAAGCGAAGAGAAACTTGGCCGTTGCACGGTTAGTTGCGACGGGAATGTTCCACACGCTGGCAATGCGCAGCAAAGCCTTGACATCAGGATCATGAGGTACAGCGTTCAGTGGATCCCAGAAGAAAATTAGCATGTCGATTTTGCCTTCAGAAATCAGCGCGCCAAGTTGTTGGTCGCCGCCCATCGGTCCACTGATCATGCTCTTGATCGCCAATCCTGTCTCTTTGCTCAACATAAAACCGGTGGTTCCAGTGGCATAAAGAAAGTGGCGTTGCAGCTTTTCTTTGTTTTCCTTTACCCAGCGCAGCAGCTCTGGCTTGCAGTTATCATGCGCAACCAGTGCAATATGTTTGTGTGCGGGCATGGTACGAGTTGTTTTTTGCATCAAAGTTTTCCGTTTGAATGACCCTATTCAGTTTGACCTTATTAAGCATAACTTAGGGTTGGGATTCAACTGCTTTAACGTGAAAAGTCGGCCTGTATGCGGATGGTGATAAAGAGTCTTCAATAGTTGAGATCTCAAGCGTGTCAGGCGTTAACGGTTGAATATCAGGGCTTAACGTTTGCTTATAAGGGGCGCTGCGCAAAAATTGCACCGCTTGCTCAACGGATAAGCGACCCTGCTTGACCATTTGGTCGGTCGGGGCGAATTCCACTTTGTGGCGCAGTAAACCGCGATAAACGCCGTGACTCAAATAGGTCGACACCAGTCCTATCTGTTGTGACTTCCCGCTACTGCGTAGTTCACTGATGGCCGCTTCAATCGCGACTGCGCTACCGATTATGTAGTCAATCGTTTGTGTCTCAATCACTTGTTGCACTAAGTTGCGCTGTAATTCTTTGTCATTGTCGGCAGAAAGATGCGCCACCACCTTAACATCACTGTCTTGAACGGCGGCGTTGAAGCCTTGCAAGACGGGTTTGGTTCCGCCGCGGTTGTTTGGGCCAAGTAGCAGCGCAACTTGAACCACGCCGCTACCAGCAGGATGTTTTGTTGCTAAATAGCGCCCAGCCTGATATCCCATCCAATACCAATCAACACCAACGCTGCCTTTTAACTGAGGGCGCTGATGCTCATTGAGTACCAGTTGATTGACGGTGGCGAAAACAGGCACGTCGCCACTCCAGCGTTGCAAATCATCGTAGAATGCGTGTGAGTCGACCGTGCCGAGCAAAATAGCCTGTGCACCCCATTGACGGCACTGCTGAATTTGTTGTTGCTGTTTAGCGACATTGGGATAGCCGCCAGCTTCCAAAACGCGTAGCTCTACATTCAGTCTTTGCGCCGCCAAAACCATGCCGTAGTTGACTGATAGCCAATAGGAATCTTTTAGGTGCGGATAGATGGCGCATAGCTTCTCGCTGGCAATGGCAGTGGAGGAAGTGAGAGTGGCGAAGAAAAGTAAGCCGATAGAGCTTAATGTCGAACTAAGTGGGTTGGTTTTTAACATGCAGCAAGGTCAATGTCAGTGGATTGCGGTAACTTTGCAGAATATAGCGTATTCTTTAGCGCTTACCCAGTCGATTCAGCCATAGGTCTCTTAAGTATGTTACTTACCACTGCCAGTATTGGCCGTAAATTGCTGCTCTCGTTTATTGCTTTGGCGGTGTTAGTGATGATCTCTGCATTGATTGGTGTATTGGGGTTCTCTTTGGTGGCGAAAACTGAGCGCAATGTGGTCGATACCGCCATTCCTGCAATGATAGAGGCGCGTCAAGTCTCCGAACTCAGCTCACGTATTATTGCCTCGGTACAAACCTTGTCGAATGCTAAAAATGAGCCCGAGCGTCAAGCAGCAGGCAAAGTCGTGTTTACCCAGTTAGATAAGTTGTTTTCACATATCAAGACGCTCGGCAGTAGTGGCTCGTTTGACCCTGACCTGCTTTTGCGTCTGGAAGTGAACGTGCAGCAGGTTATTGATAACTTGGCGCAGCTCGGACTCTCGGTTGAGACAAGGCTCAAATTGGCCTCGGAGATCGCAGCGCAAACCGCACAAATGCGTCTACTCAGTAACGAGCTGGAGCAACTGACGCGCACGCAAGTGCTCAATACCAGTACGACAGCCGTTGCCAACATTACCCATCTGTACGCTCTGCTCTCTGCGGGAGAGCGCGAAGCAATCATCCAAGCGCTGGATGCGTTTGTTGAGGTGGATCTCGATCTTAGCGAGCGCTTGCATGAGTTGCATTTATTGGCGTTTCGCATGCTCAATCAGATTGAAGAAGCGCGCACCTTGAGCAACGCACAGCGTATTGATGAGGTGAGCCGTGAGTTTGCCGCTAATCTTAAGGTGATGCAGAGACGAGTCTCGGCGGTGGAAGACCCCACTCGCTCAGCGCAGATGGCGCAGCTATTACAACAACTTGCCGAGCGGAAACATGTTTTTTCTCTCCTTTCCCAACAAGAGGAAAATAATCAGCAGTCGCAAGCTCTGATGCTGGCAACGTTGGATCTGTTTACCCAGCTAAACAGCACCGTTAACCACTTGGTCGATGCGTCCAATCAGGCCACAAGCGAAGCGGCGCAAGCGCTCACGCAAACGTTGGATTTTGCCCGTACTTTATTGACGCTTATTTCGTTGTTGGGTTTCGCGATTGTTGTGCTGATCGTTTGGCGTGTGGTGTATGTGTCAGTCGTCAAACGTTTAACCGAGTACTCTGCTGCGTTGCTTGCCGTCGCTCAAGGGGATCTGAATGTTTCACTGCAAGTTCAAGGGCAGGATGAATTGGCGCAAATGGGACGCGCGATCATCAAAGCGCGTGATACCGCCCAAGCATTGAAAATCGTGGCGCAAGGTGAAGCGCAGGCCAAGCGCGAACTGCAAGAGCACAAAGCGCATCTCGAAAAAGTGGTTGCGGAGCGCACCAGTCAGTTGCAGCTCACCAATGAAAAACTCAATAGTGAGGTGCTCAATCACGCGAAAGCACGGATAGAAGCCGAACAGGCAAATCGCGCTAAGTCGGCTTTTTTGGCGACCATGAGCCATGAGATACGTACACCGATGAACGGCGTTTTAGGCACAACGCGACTGCTCATCGATTCGGGGCTCAATGCTACTCAGCGGTATTACGCGGATATCATTGATCGCAGTGGGCATAATTTGCTCACCATTCTCAATGACGTGCTCGACTATTCGAAAATTGAGGCGGGGCATTTACAAATCCGTCTTGCGCCTTTCGATTTGCCGCAACTGGTGCAAGATAGTTTTCAATTGATGAAAAGCCGGGCGAAAGAGAAGCAACTGGCGTTTGATTACCACCTTGAATCTGATTTAGGGCGCCACTGGATCGGTGATGCGACCCGCTTGGGGCAAGTGTTAAATAACTTAGTGGGCAATGCGATCAAATTTACCACCGACGGTGAAGTGGATATTTATGTCTGCCGTGATCCTGAAGATGAAACGCGAGTGCTGTTTGAAGTGAGCGATAGCGGTATTGGGATCACTCCAGCGGAACTGTCGAGATTGTTTGATGCTTTCACGCAGGTTGGGGAAGGACTTACTCATGCAGGCGGAACCGGATTAGGGCTGGCGATCAGTAAGCGATTGGTCGAGGCAATGGGCGGCGAGATCGGGGTGGAATCTCAGCTAAACGTTGGCAGCCGATTCTGGTTCAATGTGCCGCTCGAAAGCACAGAGGTGCCGGAGGAAAGTGAAACTCGTGCCCAGCCATGCGCGAGCAATTTGTCGGCGACGATTCTTCTGGTTGAAGACAATCCTGTGAATCGCTTGGTAGCGGAGGGTTTTCTGCACAGTTTGGGCCATCAGGTGCTGGTGGCGGAAAATGGATCAGAGGCAGAAGAGCTGGCGCGGCAGCACGCTTTTGATCTTGCCCTGATTGACATTAACCTTCCAGATTGCAACGGCTGTGATTTAATGCTGCGCCTCAAAAGACAAGAAGGCGGCTTGAATTGCAACACGCCGATGGTGGCCGTTTCTGCGCATGTTTTTGATGAGGAAGTCGCGCAGTATCTCGCGGCTGGCTTTAATGGCTATCTGGCAAAACCGTTGCAAAAAGAAGCGTTGGCTGAAGAAGTACAACATTGGCTTTGCCAGCCCAATGAGCCGAAAAACCAGTCAGCTAGCGAGGTCATCTCTTTGCTTGATAGAGAAAGTGAATTGCTGAACGTCGATCTGCTTAACGCGGATCTGCATATTCTTGGCCAAGAAAAGATGGTGCAGATTGTCACCCTATTTACCCAAAGTAGCCAAGAAATCGCGGCTCAAATGGCACAGGCATCTGTCGCAGGCGATGCCCAACAAATAAAGAATTTAGCCCACAAGCTCAAAGGCAGCGCAGGCAGTTTAGGTCTAACCAGCCTGATGATGCTTTGCCAACAAATTGAAGCTGATATTTCGCCTTTGCAAGCCTATCGAACAGAGCAGCAGACATTGGACAAAGTGCTTACTGACAGCATAGTGACGCTAAAAGCACAGCTTGGCCTTTAAAAAAAACCTCCGCACAAAGCGGAGGTTTTTAGCGTTATCGGGCAGAGTTTAACGCCAATCGTCATCACGGTTTACGCTACTTTCCAGCGCATTTGGGTCGTCGTCGAATGGATGTTCGATACGGCCCCGCAATGCATCTAACTGGTTTTCCAGCATATTGACGGCTTCATAATCTCCTTCGGAACAGGCGACGTAAATTCGCTGTTCCAGAGCTTCGATACGATCCCGGATACTCATGGGAACCTCCCTGACTCGATTGCTTCATCGGTTTTCAAAACGATTATAGTCGAGTAAACCAAATTCGATCGGTTGATCGTTGCGATACCATTGATGCACTTTGTCACTGGTCGGCCAAAATTGCGTCGAACTACGGCGAATAGCGAATTTATCCAATAACTTAAGGTAATCTTCTTCGCTGCGTATCGATTTCAATGATTGGACGAAATCGACGACTTGTGTTTCATTGATGACAAAAAACGCCGCAGGATAACTGCCTAGCACGCCACGCACGATAGTGAGATCGTCATTCGCAGGATCGCGGTTTTTATCTTCGCTAAATAAGCTAGAGATGTTCACGTGAGCGTTATTTTTCAGCAAGGTAAACAGTTGCTCTTTGCCTGAGTGTGATGTCACCATCAACATACTGATTTGTGCAACTGGCCCTAGCGCTTCGCCTTTGACCTGATTGAGCGAGTTCAGTAAAGCTTCGTTACTCTTGCTAAGCCCAGTATCAACGATCTCATAGCGGTCATTGAGTACCGCACTCACTTGATGGCGCAAAATATCGTACAGTTCGGACTTAGGATCGTCGGTATGGTAGACCACGCTCGTCGGTTGGTTGAAAGGCGTGATGTTGCGTTGTAGAAAATCACTCAGTTGTGGGCTTTGTTGTTGATACCAACTTGAATGCTCAACATGACGCATCTGTGCAGGTAACAAAGCAATAAAGTTGCTTTCGCCTTCCAAACGCAAGAAGTCCATAAACATTCGAGTCATCAGTTGGTGACCGAAGTTGCCATACACATCGAACCCTGCGACTAAAAGGTAGTGAATGCGCTCCAGTAGCGCGTAATCGAGCACCCAAGCAGTTTTTGGCTTTTCACCGACTAATCCCTGTACCACGGATGCACTGTCGAAATGGCGAAATACCGTTAAAGCAGCGTTGGCGTTTTCTCCATTGCCGTCCCAAATGATATCGGTGGTCAAGTGAGTGCCATTTTTGAACCAATGATTGATGAACTCCGATTTTGCTTCTAAATAACGAGCTTGCTGCACCGAGTACTTGACCCAGTTCGTTACAGGCAGCGCATTACTTTCCAGCTCTGCGGGCAGTTTTAGGTTGTCTGCCTGCGAGCGATAGAACTCATTGACTTGTGGCATGTCCGCTTTATCAGGATCGAGGAAGAATACCCAAAAGCGGTCATTGATGACATTTAGGGCTAATTGACCACGGCACACAGGGCCTTTGATGTAGGCCATAATGGTATTTTGCGCGTTGTCTAACATGAACTTAAAGCGCGATTTTACCGGCAAATCGATAAATGCGGTCATGGGATTGGCGGCCACATCGGGATCATAGCTAGGCAACTGTGCGACGTGGTAATCGGCGTCAATAAACCACGCTTTCCAGTCTGAAATTCGCTTGCTGTTTAAAGCAAATGGCATGTGGGTTTTATCTACAATCGACCCTTGCTCTGGGATGATGCGATAGTAGACGCGCTCTACGCCAGGATCGTCGTATGGACGTCGTGTCGCGATGCGTTTCACAGGCTCTCCGGGAGGGGTGGACGAACGCACTAAGGTAAAGAAACGTGGCGCGCCCTCAAGCTCAGAGAAATAGAGGTGCGAGAGAAACAGGTGTTCGTAAATGTATCGTGCGGCGAGTTGATTCTTAGGTGAATTTTGGTTGAGCAACTGCTCATAACGCGTGATCTCGCCAGCCTGCGCGTTACTAAGAGGGAGCGGTTCGTTCATGATGGCGCCATTTTCAAGCCATACCATCAAAGTCTGGTACTCATCTGCCGACAGGTTTGGCATGCCAAAGGGCATCCCCCAAGTGGGGTGATCTTTTTCGTACTGAGCGTATTCTTCGATTGTCGGGCAGGTTTGTTCTCGATCAATCGAAAAATCAAACCCGGTTAACTGGTCTTGCTGCGGCAAAGGGTGGCGTTCTTTTTGCTGCAATAGACGGGCGACCAAGCCTGCTTCAAGGTTGGCGACGCCCGTTTGCTCACGTTCATTCAATACTGGATGGAAGCTGGCTTCGCGCCACTGCTGCGTGGTTTCGGCATCCTCAAATAAGCGAGTCGGCGCCGAGGCAGTTAATCGAGTTCCTTGATAAACCAGTGCCTTGCTAGCCCCTCTATCGATGCCCTCAACAGAAGAAAGTTTTAGCTGACAAGGGGCATCGTAGCAGGCGTGGCAAACGACGCAGCGATTATCCAAGATCGGTTTGACTTGCTGGAGGAAAAAATCGGCAGGTACGGATGCGTTCGGGGCGATGCGCTCTCTAACCTCGGCTTTACCAAACAACTGGTCATAGTTAAGGCCAGCATAAGTGGCACATCCTGCAAACAGGGTGGTGAAAAATAGTAGGAGAAATGTCCGTAATTTCATTTGCTTATTCTAGAAAAATCACATAACCACAATTAAAGCAGATGCCGCGCCTGACAACAAATTAAACCCTATGGATAATCACATCACGCTGAGGGATGGATTGACAAAACAGAAGACATATTGGATTTTAATAATCAGCTCAACAGCAGGGGTTAATCAGGTTCATTTTAGTTATCGACTGAGGTAAAAATTGCGGTTAAATCCCCGCAGCTATGAGACTTTTTACTTAAGTTCGAGCCAGTTAACTTATTTACTATTCACTTGTTTTCTTATTGTAAACAAGTGGGTACGTCCTCTGAGTGTCGAACTAGTAGAGAAAAATGGGCGAAAATTATGCAATTAGCTCAAAAGTGTGATTCAGTTAGGACTTTGAAAACAATATTCTCAACAGGATTGATATACAATGATTTTTCAGATGACCGTTTCAAATAAAAAATTAGGTCGCCTGGATCTCTTCTCCATGCAGATGCGGGTCTGTGTATGAGTTGGGGTGTTTTAGTTTAACGAGGGGTAATCTCCTCGTTTTGTGCGTACAGAATGTAACGTTATTTGAGCAGGGAACTATGATCAAACGTCCAATCCCAGCGCTTTTGCTTGCGCTAAGTTTTTCCTGGACATCTTCGGCGATGGCAGAAGATGTGATTCAGGCCGATCCTGTTTCAGCGGTTGATGAAAAACTGGATATCAAACAGCAGGAAATCAAAGCTCTTGAAGAGCAATACGCTGTCGAGAGCAGCCAACTAAAGGGGCTGAAGAATGACAATGTTCGCCTTCAAAGAGAAGGGGAAGAGCTAGAAGCGAAGCGCAATCGCGCCAAAGCGGCCCTAGACAAACAATATGCTCGCCTGCTTGAAGATCCTGATACCGATTTGGTCTCTTTCCAAAAGAAATATCAAGAATCTTGGGAAGCGGTGAAACAGAACCAATCTGAGAAGTTAAAAAGTGAGCAGAACATTGTTGAGAGCGAATCACGCCTTTCTCAACAAAAGCAAAAGCTTGCTCGTTTAAATAGCGAATACACCAATTTGCAGGAAGCCAGAGTTGAAGCCCGCGTTAAACGTCTGGAAGCCGAATTGCGTGAAAGTTCAGTGCTGGAAACGCGCTACACCGCAACCTGTTCTTCAACCATGACAATTGGTGAGTGTATCGGCCAAAGTAAGTATCTGACTAAACAGAAAGCGGTAAACACGTTTAAAGACAAACTTTTAGACCGTTTAACTGAGTCAGCGTTAGCCAAGCAGAACCTACAAGGTGTACAACTGAATATTCATGTGCAGGAAAGTCAAACAATAGAAAGTGGCTTTTCCGGCAACGGTGCTTACACCACGCACATTCAGGCACAGTTGCAGGCCAAGCCAGATCCATCCGCTGCCTGTCAGTTATTGGCAGTGTCGAGTCGTTACTGCTTATCAAACAGTAGCACCTCTACCAAACAAGAGAAGAAAGACTGGGTAACGGTGACGGTTTCGCTCTGATCAGTACAATGATGCGGTGACCATCAATGGGGTAAACTACGGCAGTACTCCCGTCGAGTTATTGCTACCTAAAGGTAAACACCGCTTCACGGTCTCGAAGCCGGGGTATCAAACCTACAACCGTGAAATCTACGTCGGTGGTACCGATACGGTTTGGGTTAAGCTGGTAGAAGATAAGCAGGGTTAACCCCTGCTTTTGCCTTTTTCATTGCACGGCTGTTTCTGGTGGAATAGCGTTTTGTTGTGGTCATATTGAAGTATTTATCATGCGTTTAGTTTTATCTGCACTGGCTCTGGCGATCATTCCCGTAGTCTCTGGCACTCCTGCAATGGCTCAGGAAGAAACCGTTTCTGTTGTTGCCGTTGAAGATGCGCTGTTCTCACAAAACACGCTGCTTAATGAAGCAGAAAAGAAGATATTTTCTAAGCAAAATGAGCTGAACAATCAGCAAGAACAAACGAGCCGACTCGAAGCGCAGGGCAAAGAGCTGAGCTCACGTTTGCAAAATGCCAAAGCGCAACTTGCCAAAGATTACGCACGTGTTAGTGATGCACCGGATTTTGATCTGGCTCCATCGCAAAATGCGTATCAAGCCGCTTGGGCCAAGGTGAAACAGAACCAGCAGCAGCGATTGGACTCTCAGCAGCAGGAAGAGACTTTTGCCGCCGAGCTACAAGCACTTAAAGCGGAAAAACTCGCTATCGAGCAAAAAATTGCCAATTTGAAGGAAGATCGCCAGCGCGCTCGTGTTGCAACCATTCGCAGTGAAATCAGCCAAAAAGGCGAGCAGACCGTGGCTTACGTCAATAGTTGTAAAACTGATATGACGCTTGAACAATGTGCTAAGCAAACCAACACATTAGCGCTCCAAAAAGCGGTCAGACAGTATCAAAGTGCGCTACTTGAAGGAACAACGGAATCTAAACTGGCCAAACAGAATCAAGCGCAAGCCACATTGAACATTCATGTGTTGCAACAGCAAGTGTCGAAAGCGGAATTCCTTGGTGAAAATCAGTATAGTTCAATGCTTAAGGTGACATTAAATGCCAGACCAGCGGAAAATGCGCCGTGTAAACTGCTCGATATAGACTCCAAATACTGTTTTGCGCCCAGCCAAGCTTCTGAGCCGGAAAAAATCAAAGAAACCGCGTGGCATTCAGTGGTGATTCGCTCAAATCAATACGATGATCAATTGATCATTGATGGTGTGCGTTATGGTTCGACGCCAGCTGAAGTGATGCTGCCCGTTGGTCAACATCATATTCAAATTGAGAAAGAAGGCTATATTGCTTTTGATCAGTTGGTTGTGATTAATGGCGATCAAACATTGCGCGCTGAGTTAGTAGCAAAGCAAAACGTGGCGAAGCCGGGAGAAACCTTTGCGGATAATATCGGTAAGCACTCGGCTGCACCTGAGATGGTGGTGGTGACACAGGGCACTTATATGATCGGTGAGCGAGCAGGCAAACAAGTCAAGCTCTCACGAGGTTTCTCGATCAGCACAACGCCAGTTACAGTGGCGCAATTTCGCGCTTTTGTAGATCAAACCAATTACCAAACCGACGCAGAGCTACAAAAAGTTTGTACGCGAATTGAGCAAGCTGCGATTGCCCCTGTCGCCAATAAATATTGGCGTGATCCTGGCTTTAGTCAGCAGGATAACTCTCCGGTGGTGTGTGTGAGCCAAAATGATGCCCAAGCGTACGTTAATTGGCTGTCGGATAAAACGGGTTATTTCTACCGTTTACCGAGCGAAGATGAATGGGAAATCGCCGCCCGTGCTGGATCAGAAAAATCGTACTGGTGGGGTGCAGAGTTTGGTGTTGGCCAAGCAAATACTGGCTGGGGCGGCACGCCTTGGTCTAACAATAGTTCGTCACCAGTGAAAAGCTTCGCGCCAAACGCTTTTGGTCTTTACGATGTGGTCGGCAACGTTTGGGAATGGACGTCCGATACGAAAGGACTCTTGAAAGGCGGAGCGTGGAGCTTCTCTCCAGAAAAGGCCAAAGCCGAATCTCAGTTGTTTATCGCTCCTTCTTCGGCCGCTAACTTTGCTGGATTCCGAGTGGTGAGACAGCTTTAAAAGCAACAGAAGCCTTGCTAATTGAGCAGGGCTTTTTTTATTCACATATTTTATTGATTCACATAGCAAACAGAAAAGGGCACGTTTAAACGTTGAAACTTGTTTATCCATCGCCACTGATTATCTTGCAGTTTATCCCCAGGTCCTTTGACTTCAATCCACTCGAACTGCCCATCTTTAAATGCCACTAAGTCGGGCATGCCATTGCGATACAGTTTTAGGTCACTCAGTTGAACACAAAAAAGCTCGTACAGCATCGCTGCTGGAATGCTTTTTGTTGCCTGTTGTAGAAGCTCGTGACTGAACACACTCCAGTTGACTAGTGGATTAGCGATACCCACTTTGTGCTCATAAGTGGTAAAAAGAGCCGAAAAATCGCCATTTTTTATCTGTTCGAGCGCCTTATCAATCAGAAACTTGGCGCTTGCGGACAAAATCAGCGTGGTAGAGATCCAGTGGGCGATGTTGATAGGGATTGATAAATGCGCCCTCAATAGGGGCGAAAATCGCAGGCCACAGTGTTAAACCGAGCAGACCGTTAAGCAGAGCATTTTCCGTGTAAAACACCGTCCAACCTTGGTCTTCAAAATAACTTTTGACCGCCAATTCTACCCGCTGCTGGGATAGGTTTAGTTCCAGGCGATGTTCTTGAAACGTAGGTTTCACCTTCCTAGCGGTTTTTAAACCTTGTTTACGTTTTACTCGCTGCATTAACTTTTCAGCAATTTCCAGCTCAGAGATATCCATGGGCTGCTCCAGCATTTTGGTGACAATGTCACTAAATGCCTCATTCTGTTCTTGCTTATCGTAAATCCTCGCTTGGCGTTCTCTGCTTGGTGGTAATAAGGATTGTTTAAACAGTGACAACGCGAGATCAAATTCACCCAAACGTTCATAATCCCGGGCAACGTCGTTGAGTAAGTGTTGTCGTTTTCGTTCTACGTAGGGATGTTGAACAGGCTTTGGTAGTGCTGCCAGCAACAAATCCAGATTGGCCTTCAGTTTACGATCGCTCTGCCAATAGAGACTGGTGAGTTGGCTAAGCTCAATTAAGTGATCGATTTGCTCTCGATGTTCGAAAAAGCGTCGTTGCTCACTGAGCTGATACTGCTCAAATTGATGTAATCCCAAATCATCCAGCACAAATTGGGTAAGATCTTGATGTGAGTTGGCGAAGAAGAGCGTAAGCAAAACATCAATCATCTGAGCGGCATTGAGTTTAATGATAGAAAAACTCAGTAAGTTAAACGCATGAAACTCACCATCTTCCAGCTTTTCCACGAGTGCCTGTTTACTCAAAGCTCGTGGCAGTGCAGGGTAGAGCGTGAGCAGTTCCGGTTTGGTCAATAAGTGAGCGGCCAGTTCTTGATGGCTAACTTTGGGGTTTAACTCGATCAATGTGGCTTGGTTTAGTTCATCTAAAGCTTGCGCAATGTCGGGAATTTCTGCGTAGTTCAGTTTATCGCTACGAAACCAACAGCCTTTGCGACTGTATAGACGAACAAGTAGACATTGAGCGGGTTTGCTGAGTTGCTCAAATCGCGTATGCCAATCTAACTCCTCTTTGGTGAGTAAATCGGAATACCAGTGAATGGCGTGGTGAGTCAATTTACAAAAGTTTCCCAGATAGTAATCTGGGGCAAGTTCGATGCTGCTATCCATAACTCATTTAAATAAAAAAGGCTTACCTTATAGGGTAAGCCTTTTCTGCATTCAATCAATGCGTAATTATGCGCTGGCCTGTAACTCAGCCGCTTTTGCTTCGCTCACTGGCTTGGTAATGAAAGCCAGAACGATACACACGGCCATCATCACGGAAGAAATAGTGTAAGCCAAGCCATAACCTCCGCCATGAGTCATTGAGTAGCCGACAACCGCTGCGCCGATAGCGCCGCCAATGCCCCACGAGGTGTAAAGCACGCCATAGTTGGTGCCGTAGTTTTTCAGGCCATAATATTCAGCCGTGATGGAAGGGAACACCGCAAGCAAAGTGCCATAGCCTACCGCAGCAATGGCTGTGCCGATGATCAGTGTGAGCTCTGAGTCGAACGTAGCGAAGAGCACCATGTTGATGCCTTGCAGCACAAACGCGAGCAATAGGGTGCGAACACCACCAATTTTGTCGGATAAGATCCCCGCAGCCACTCGACCACCTGAGTTGAAAATCGCCAGAATCGAAGCAAGGTAAACGGCATTGGGTAGATTGGCTTGCACGCTGGCGATATTGGTGATGTTACCGATGATCATCAAACCGACAGACGCCGCAAATGCATACATGATCCAAAGAGCGTAAAACTGTGGTGTTTTAAGCATGCCTTTCCAACTGATATTGGCCGCTGTTTTCACCGTTTTTGGTGCTTGGCCCTGTTTTGCTTTCGGTTCTTCAGGCACATAACCGCTTGGTGGGTTATTAATGGTACAGGCAAGAGGGACCGCGATAGCCAAGACGCCAGCCCCCAAAATCATAAAGCTAGTTTGAATACCGAGCTTGCCAATCAGGTAAGAAGTCAGCGGCGCTAGGTAAATCGCTGCCAGACCGAAACCGGCCGCGATAAGGCCATTCACCAGACCTTTCTTCGATGCATGGAACCATTTCATCGCTGATGGCGAAAGGCACGCGTAGCCAAAACCGATACCCGCACCGGTAATGATGCCAAAGGTGATGTTGAGCATCAAAACGGAAGAGGCAAAACCGGAGGCAATCATGCCAAGACCGGTCAAAGTTGTACCTAAAATCAGTATCTTACGTGGTCCCATGCGATCTTGCAGAATGCCAGCAACCAAAAGACAAACAGAGAAGGTGATAGTTGCAATTGCATAAGGTGAAGACGCGTCTGCGGCGCTCCAACCAAAATCGGTGACAAGGGCTTTGTTGAAGACGCTCCAGGCATACAAGATGCCGAGACAAAGGTTGATACAGAATCCCGCTAGCAGAATACGCTTAGCTTTATCCATCTTGCTCATGTTTGTTCTCTGTGTTGCCTCCGAGCTAATGCTAAGAGGGTACAAATGAAAGTAGGCTTAAGTTAAAAATAAGTTTGCGTTTTTCAACTCATCGCGCAAAGAGCGCGGATTATAACCAATCCAAATGTGATTGGAATCCCTTTTCAGGCTGATAGATAAAATTATTTTTATAAGTTAAAAAAGTGTTGTTACAAAGTTTGTGTTAATGAGCGAAAAATGTTTTCGATCTGTAAGCGCATGAGGAAGGGGGCCTTTGCTGCAAGGCGTGAGTACCCTATTTCAATTAATATGGAACTTACTTCACATGTAGGAAAAAAAGAAAAATAATTTCCAATGTTAAATATACGTAACAAAACCTTGCAAAAGTCGCGACTTTTGTGCCGAGCAAGAGAGGGAAAGGATTTTGCAAAATCATCTTGTTAACTGCTTGTAAAATCAAACGCCGCAAGTAACTTTTGTACACACTTTGCTCAGAACACCCCTCTTGATCTCTTATTTTGCTTTGGCAAAATATAGAGAAAACTGAGATTTCAAATATGAAAGGATGCTTTTTAAGCTGTTTATAGCGAGGTGTTTATGAAGATTTTCCTAATTTTACTGTTTTCTTTGACTGCCGGTTACGCTTCAGCTGATCACATTCACTCTTTCTTATTGGGTTTGTACATTGCGTCTTTAGCGGTGGGTAGCTGCTATTGGTTCGCGTTTAGAAGCTCGCGCTTCCCGCATCTGGCGGTCTTTTTGCTCTTGTGTGGCATGTTGTCGAAAATTGTCGTGACGGTTGCAGGAGTAAGCTGGGGCATATCGCAAGACATCATCAGTTCACCATTTATTTTTTCGCTCTCCTATCTTTTCTTCTCTATTGTTACGACTTATCTGTGGTTCAGTTATCGTCAGAAAAGAACTAAAGCGCCGGGAAGACCATCAGCGGTTTAACTGGGTGATGAGTTAGACAAAAGAACGCCAGCATTCACGCTGGCGTTTTTATTGGTTTTTACAGTGTGCATTAGGCACTCATTGGCACGAGCACCATGGTTCCGAGAATTACGGTAATAAGGCCAGCTAAGACAGGCACGGAGGTGCGTTTTACTACTTCAAATGGGCTGAGGTGCGCCATGCCTGAAGTGGCAACAACGACACCAGAGACGGGTGAAATAGTACGTCCCAAGTTAGAGGCTTGAAGCATTGGGATGATCAAGAACGCCGGGTTGATGCCCATTTTTGCTGCTAATGATGGGGCCAATTCTACGAATGCATAGAAAGGAGCATTACCAGAGCCGGTGGCAATGGCGGCGGCGACGGTCAACGCTGTGAGGATGAACATTAGTGCAATACCACCTGCGCCTGCGGTTTCTGCAAGATGGAGCAGATTGTCAATCGCACCGATGGACATCAAACCTTGGGCGAACACCCCAGCGGCGACCAAAAGCATCACTACACCTTTAAACGCGTCCGCCATGCCGTCGTAACACGCGTCCATATCTTCTAGCGCCTTCTTGCCATCAAACTTGTTGACTACGTAATGGACCAAAGCACCGATGAAAATCGATAGCACCACGATGGTGTAGATGTCCAGCTCAAGTCCTTCAATGGTACGACCGTTAAACAAAAATACACCGATGATCGGTAAGAAAGGCAGCAGGGCATAGAAACGCGGGCGCGTCTGCTTGAATATCTGACACATCAATTTTTTCCATTGGAGTATTGTCTTTCTTATCCAGATATTTGTTCCAGAAGAAAGTGGCAATAGCCATGACGATGATGGCACAGATTGAGACTGGCAGAACGGTTTGTACGGCAAAAACGTCTAGCGCTAGGCCTGATTTTTCAGCGGCGATCACCACGTCACCTGAGGTTGGAGAAAGAATGATAGCGGCTGGTGAGGCGCAGACGGCGGCCGCAGCAGGGCGAGAGATGCCCATCGCGGTCATCATCGGGAAAAGGGTCGCCATCAGTAACACACCGAGCCCTGTCGCAGAGCTCACTGCGAGTGACATTAAGCAGGCCACAATGTAGGCAGCAACCAAAAGAACGTAAGGGGATTTGATCACGGAAAGTGGCTTTGAGAACTGCTTCACCACGACGTTGTTTGCACCAATATGCGTCATATAAGACGCAAAACCACACAGCAGCATGATCTGCATGCCTAGGCCGCCACCGCGGTTTTGCAGCATGAACTTAACGTATTCCAGAGCGTCGGTCAGCATGTTCCCCGTTGAGGCGATTTTGCCTGGGAGTACTTTGTGGCCCAAAATGCCGGTGAGGATCAGGAGTAGGATACCTGCGGTTAGAAGCACGCCCGATGCGCGATAACCTTTGACGATAAAATAGCCGACAGCAATGGTGATTGCAGTGCCTATTAAGAGTTCCAACATAGAAATCTCCACGAAATAATAAAAATAGAAAGGAAGTGTTGCAGTTTATGTTGGGAAATGTACAGAAAACTACTCTGTAGCACGAGAGCGACTTGAGGTTTGAATGATCTGAGGCAAATTTTATTAGGATAAATTTATCTAAATAACTGTTCCTAATTATGCTTCACTTTTTTGTCGCCCATGACCACCGCCGGGAAATGGTGAAACGTTATCCATAAAGTATCGAACCCGCTTTAAAAGTTGCCACATTGCTTTGCATTGATGATTCCGTGTCACCGTTTCATGCAACGCATGCCAAAGCTTCTCTATTTTGTTTACCCAAGGCGAGTACACTGGCTGAAAAAGCAAAACAAACTTCGGATTTTGCTTTAACCAACCCTGTGTTTTTCTGCTCTTGTGAATGATGTAATTATCCACGATAAGAGTAATGGTTTTCGCTCGGCGGTACTGGCGTTTCAACTGCTCCAGCATCGCAATAAACAGTTCTGAGTTCTTACTGCTACTTCCGACATACGAGACTTTACCGGTCTTAGCATGCAGAGCTCCTGCAAGATAGTATTTAGCATTTTGTCCCGGTGTCGCCACCTTCTTTTGTTGACCTTTTGGCATCCAATCTGAGCCAATTTTGGGATTTAAGTGAATGTCGACTTCATCTTCATAAAACACGGGATGGTCGGCGTCGCAACGCGCTAATGCCTCTTTGATTCTGGCGAGTTTGGCTTCTTTATCTGGATCTTTGATATGCAATGTTGGAGAGGCTCTTCGCCAGACAATCCCAAGTTTAGGCAACCATCGACGAATGGTCGATGAGTGCACGTTAAACCCAAATATCCGATTTACTTCAATCGCCATCAGCTCGGTACTCCAACGTGAACGCTGATATCCCAGACTTTGAGGATTCAGTGCGAGTAAAGCAGTCAATACAGCGGCAATTTGAAGAAATGGGAGCGTCGTGGCTCTGCCTCGAGTTGAGCTTTCCAAGCCATCGATGCCGCATTCCGTGTACCAATGAATCCAGCGTCCTATAGAAGAGCGGGCTGCAACCAGAATATTCGAGACTGTGGTAACAGAATGCCCTTGAGAAAGTAGCAATATGGCATTCAAGCGTCGGTAATGGTCTTTATCCTTAGTTTTATGCATCTTTTTGGTGATACGACGTCGTTCAGCGCGGTCAGGTAATGTTAGAATCATAGGAACTCGGTAACGGTTGCGGGTTTGTATGTTTGGCGACTGATCAGATCGCTCAAACGGTACCGAGTTCCCTTCTTTTTTACACACCGGTGATCTACATTTAGGAACAGCTATTTAGTCATATGTTTTGCTTTATATCTTATAGGGCAGTGCTATGCACTAGTAGGCAATGGAAGTACGTGTCATTATTTTGGGCGGTGTGGCGTTGCTCTGCGTTAGGGAAAACTAGAAACGATGCTGTTGGCGTAGTTGTTCAAGCTTTCCTTGTGTTTCAAGCTCATACAGCCGTCGATTGATTAAGTCTCTAATCATTTCTCCATCGGAAAGCTTCTTAGAAACCAAAAAGTGCATAGGAGTCGGTGTGACGCCGGGTACGTCGCGCGTTTGAAAGCGATCGTTGAGATAATCTATACCCCAGACAGTTTTAAAGCCCGCCAACACTTCTTTCCAGATCAGCACCAAATCGCAGTCTTTTTGTTGTAGCGCTTGCAAAGCTTTGTAAAGAGACACGTCCACTTGTTTGATAAGGCCAGTATCGATGCCGAAGGTGGAGTAGTTGTAGCCAAAAAGGCCACAAGTTTGAAACTGATCGATCTGCTGAGCTTTTACAATAGCTGGAGATGCCGGATAGCGTAAAGAATCAAAGATATAGGTAGGGGTAATCCAGTAGTAAGGTTGAGAAAAATAGTAGTAGCGGGCACGAACATCGTTATAGGAGGCACTCAATGCAATATCCACATTCCCCTCTTTTGTGGCTTTAAGGCAGCGTGTCCAAGACGTTAACTCAATTTGGTATTTTATGCCCAAGGGGGCAAAAAGGGCCGCAATCGTGTCGGCGTCGTATCCTGCCGCCTTGCCATCCATAAGGTAAGTGTATGGTGGCCAGTCAACGCCATCGCCGCATATTTTAAGAGAAACGTGTGATGGTTTCATTATTTGCAGAGCTAAAAAATGGCCAGAAAAGAGTAATAAAAAAAGCGCAGCGCCAAAGCGATGAAGCATTCCTTTTCTGCATAACCAATCCCTTCCAATGACTTACTTGCGCTAAGTATATACCTAAGCGAAGGAATGCGTGGCAAATCCTCGTTCGGGCCGTTTGCATTTGTAGTGAGAATACCCGGGATATGCCTCTCTTGAGCTCAACCGTGGATGTGTGTACATTACAAGCGATAAAAAGTCTCATTTAAAATAGGAATCGCTATGCCGGATCAAGTGATGTTGTTGGCGGTATTGTTGATCTTTGTTGGATCATTTGTGCAAACCGCGATTGGATTTGGCTTGGCTATTGTTTCTGCGCCGCTACTGATCATTGTTGCACCAGAGTACGTTCCTGCCCCAATTTGTCTAGTGGCTCTGTTTATTTCCATCCTCAATGCGCTCAAACACAAGAGTAACGTTGAAATTGGTGGACTAAAAATGGCCCTAATTGGCCGTGTTCCGGGCTCTATTGCTGGCGGTTTTCTATTGTTTTTGGTTTCCACGGATGTATTGGCTTTATGGATTGGCCTGTTGGTGTTGTTTGCCGTCGCGGTGAGTTTGCTGCCCTATAGAGTAGAGCCGACACCGCTGCGAATGAGCATTGCTGGGTTCTTTTCAGGGTTGTTTGGTACCAGTTTCTGGCATCGGAGGTCCACCAATGGCTTTGCTCCTGCAACATCAAGAAGCTAACCAGCTACGCGGCAATTTGTCCGCTTTCTTCGTGTTTAGCTCGCTTATCTCGCTCACAATTCAGATCCCTGCAGGATTCTTTACTCTGTATCACTTGAAGATTACCTTACCGCTAATACCCGCAGCATGGCTGGGTTATCGTCTTGCTCTATGGAGCACGCATTCATTGGCAAAAGAAAAGATCCGTTATGTTGCTCTCTTGCTCTGTTTTGTCAGTGGTTTGGGAGCCCTTTGGCAAGGGATAGACTTGTCTTAGAGCTGAGAATACAGAAATATGCATTAAATTTTTATAAAATAATTTTCATATTGTCATTATCTATAACTATCTTTATAGCGTTGGCTGGGTGTGTTTTTGGCATAATTTGCGTCGTATGACGAGCTCTTTTTAAAACCGAACACGCCCGAATCTCACTTTTCTTTGCTGATTGTTCAGCAGGGGGGCGCTATGAATTTAGGTTTTAAATCTCGAATTTACGTGAGTGTTGCGCTACTGGTTGCCGTCTCTTTGGCGGTGCTCGGTACGCTCAACATCTTTTCTCTTAAAGAAAAAATGGTTTCTTCGCTTGTTAGCGAAACACAGAACAAACTCAATTACCACGTAGACGAACTGCAACAGGCGGTTAAGACGAAGTTACGTGCGATAGAAATGGGGGCAAAGCACTTCAAGAAAAGCTTAAGTGACGAGCAAAATGTTAATCAGGCTCGGCTACTTGCAGAAAGCGCAGGCATCTCCAATGTTGTCATCGCTTATGATGATGGCCGTTCATACATGTCTTTACCTAAGGGAAATGGGGTAACCACAGGCCAGCAAGACTTTGTCAGTCGCGACTGGTACTCACTGGCTAAAAGCGGCAACCAAGTGCGATTGACGGAGATCTACACCGATAAAATAACAGGCGAGAAAGTGATCAGCGCGGTAATGCCTCTGTATAACAAAGGGGTTTTCCAAGGCGTTTTACTTGGTGATATACCACTGGCTGACATTATCACTATGGTAAGCAACATGCGATTCGCGGGCGGTGCTGCTACGTTGACCGATCAAAATGCCGTCTTCTTTGCCAGTGACGATCCCAGTGATATTGGGCGGACACCTTCACAAGTCAGCCCCGTATTTGCGGAAATGGAGCGCGCATTTTACTCACAAAGCCGTGGGCACTTGCAGTTTCCCTATCTCGGTATTGAATTTGATGGCTACTTTCAACGAGTCAATTTGACGGCGGATAAGTACTGGACGCTGATGGTGTTTGTTGATCAAGACACCGCACTAGCGGGGGTGAGAGACGCGCAGCGCGAAGCGCTCGTGACAGGGTTCATTCTGCTGTTAGTGAGTGCCATCGTGATTATCTTTACCCTAGAACAAGCGTATAAGCCGCTGTTGAAACTTAAAAAAGCGGTGCTTGACTTGTCAAAAGGTTCCGGAGATTTAACCGCTCGACTTGCGGTTGAGGGAAGCGACGATCTCGCCCAGATCGGTGAAGGGTTCAACCGTTTTGTGCAAAGTTTGCAGTCAATGATGCTGCAAGTTTCCGCGGCAAGTCAGACGATCTCTTCCAGTATTGTTCAGTTGAACCAGACAGCGAAAGACAACGAGAAAATTTTGCTTACCCATTCAGCGGAAACGGATCAAGTGGTAACGGCGATTACCGAGATGAGTGAAAGTGCTCGTTCGGTGGCAGAAAACGTCATTCAGTCTAACCGCATCACCGATGGTGCGAGCAAAGAGGCTGAGCAATCTCTGGTGATTGTCAACAACGCAGTACAAACCGTGAGTGCTTTAGTCAGCGATGTGGAGGATATGTCTAAACACATTGTCAGCATGAACAAAGACGCCAACAAGATCAGTGAAGTGTTGAATGTGATCGGCGAAATCTCCGAACAAACCAATTTGCTGGCACTGAATGCGGCGATCGAAGCGGCTCGCGCTGGAGAGCAAGGTCGTGGATTTGCGGTGGTGGCGGACGAAGTGCGCGCGCTGGCGGCCAGGACACAAAACAGCACCACGGAAATTTCAGATATGTTGGCGAAACTGCTTGACGGTACGAGCAGTGTTGTCGATTCGATGGAAAAGACCAAAGAGCAATGTCAGTCTACCGCTGATAAAACCTCAGAAGTCTCGAATAGCTTGAATGTGATGAGCAATTCGGTCAAAGAAATCGATGATGTCAGCACACAAATTGCCTCGGCGACGGAAGAGCAAAGCACGGTGGCTGGCGAGTTGAGCCGCAATATGTTGGCTATCCGCGACATCGTCGATACGTTGGTGACCAGTGGTCGCCAGACGGTCAACGCCACCGAGCTGTTAGCCGACTCTAACCATGAACTCGATAAGCTGGTTTCCAACTTTAAGCTGCAATAAATGAACGGGCCGTTTGGCCCGTTTAACGCTTTCGAAGTGAGGAAAAGCTTATGGATAAAGTCACGTCCCATTCTTGGTTAGACGAAAAACATAATCGCCTGTCTGCACGTTTTGCAGAACGGCACCAAAGTGTATTAAGGCAGTTTTTTGCTCGCGACCCCAGCCTTTGGCCATTGTATAAAATCAAGGAAATCAAAGAGCTGGTTAATAGCAAAAAGAACTTGTTCACGCCGTACAACTTGGCTTTACGTCAGCGAATTAGTAGGGAAAGTGCCATCCCTCAGCAGGTGAACCCCTTGGTTCGTTTTGATCCGCTAGCACTTTACGCGGCGGCAACGACCAAAAATTGGGATGATCCAGCCTCAGTGGAAAACGTTATTTCCACTCCTTGTGATCCCGCGATTCACGGAGCAATGTTGGCAACGATTGCTAACCCTAATTTGGTTTACAGTGAATACGCTGGTAACGCGACCGAACTGGAAAAAGTGGTGGTCCGGCAAATGGCCAATTTGGTCGGTTACGATGCGGCAGATGCGACTGGCTTGTTTACTCAAGGAGGGACGTTTTGCAATCTTTATGGTTATTTACTTGGGCTGCGTAAATGCTTCCCGGACTCAGTCATGCGTGGGTTTCGCGACAAGCAATTTGCTTTTATCAACTCCCAAGCGGGACACTACTCAAATATGACTAATCTCTCCTTGCTTGGCGTAAATATTGAAGAGCAATTGATTCGAGTGCGTTTGCGGGAAAATAACCAAATCGATGTCCAGGACTTGGCCAAGCAACTGGATAATTGTTTACAAGAAGGGAAGGCAGTCCCGACGATTTTACTCACCTTTGGTACAACAGATACCTTTGCCATTGATGATGTGGCAGAAGTTTATTTGACTCGTGAACGGATCTGTCGTCAATATGCGCTGTCTTACCGACCTCATATTCATGTCGATGCGGCAGTGGGGTGGAGCCTGCTTTTTTTCCGTGATTACGATTTCGCACAGAATCCACTCGGCATCAATTCAGCAACTTTGGATGGCATCGAAGGCCATGCCTCATTGATTAACGGATTGCGATTCGCTGATTCTATCAGCATTGATTTTCAAAAATGGGGCTATGTGCCTTACACGTCGAGCTTATTGTTGGTTAAAAAACGCCAAGATATGGAGTTTTTGAAACAAGATCCCAACTACTTCTCTTATTTTGAGCCTCAGCAGCGAGATAACACTCATCTACAGGCGACCATCGAGTGCTCGCGCAGTGCGGTAGGCGTATTTTCCGCCTATTCCGCCTTAGCAAGTATGGGGTTTGAAGGTTACCAAACGCTGGTGGCTCATGGGCTACAAAATGCCAATTATATGCGCTGTTTGCTGTCACAATGGCCGAATTGTTTTGTTGTTTCGGGGGAGAACCAAGGGCCGTGTGTCACGTTTCGTCTTTACAATCCACAACTGAAAGAGAGCGCTCAAGCGCAGTTTTACCGCGAACGCCGTTTGATCAAGCAGAAGGCGTATATGGAGAACATTGTTTCCAGTGCAACCTTTCATCGTAATCACTTTCTCTCACGTCAAAGGCGTGAACTGAAAACCAACTGGATTACATCTATGGCGAGAACCGATTACGACGAACAGGGCCATTGTCTATTTCTGCCCGGTGAAAAGGCCGTTTTTCTTAATCCCAACACTCAGCGCAGCGATATTGAAGCTTTTGTGCACGGTCTGTTTAGTTAGGCGTTAAGTGGTGTGTCATAGTAAACCGTTATCGAACTGGTGTTGATTTTTATGCCGAATCTGCTTAAGAATGGTTTGGCGCTTTCAATCGGTGGAAGTGCCAAAGCACATAAGGAAATATTGCATGGTAACTGCACTTTACGCCGCGATTTTGTCACTCATCATGATTTGGCTTTCAACTAAGGTGATTGCTCAGCGCAAAGCGGGACAAATCAAGTATGCCGATGGTGGCCACCCAGCACTCATTATTGCGCGAAGTGCGCAAAGCAATGCGGTGGAATATGTTCCAATCACGCTAATTTTGCTGGCATTAGCCGAGTATAATGGCGCTCCGTTGGTATGGATCCATGCGTTTGGTGTCTTGTTTGTGGTCGGACGTATTGCCCATGCTCGTGCGATTTTATCTGACACTCTACCTTGGCGTGTCAGAGGAATGATGTTGACCTTTGGTGTGATTTTAGCTCTGGCGATAACCAACCTGATTTATTTGCCGTATGAGCGCTTATGGTGATCAACCTAACATTACTCATTAATCTCGGGGTGTTCGTCTGTTTGAAAGGGCGCTAGCTGGGCTCTGAGATTCTCGAAAGTGGTGCGTGCGCTCTCTTTGGCGAGTTTATTGATCAGCCAATTGGGGAGTGCGCCACCAGGATCAGCAAAAACCGTGTATTCAATATGCGTATTGCCATTGGTCAATTTTTTCAGTTGCCAAACTGCGTGAACGGACGTGATACGAATATAGTCAGCTTGTGGTGGCAAGATGGATTGCGGTGCATCGCTAATTTCTAAGCGAAACCCTTCGGCATCAATACGAAAGGTTGAGTAAGTGAGCATATCCCGATCTTTGGCTGGCCAAGGTGCGGAGAAACTGCGTATAGACAATATTCTCGCTTGGGCTGATCTGCTTGAGCACTACGCTGCCGCTTACGTTATCCACCCACTCTGAGACCTTATCGGTATTTTGCAATAGACGAAGAAAGCCAGCATATGTCGTTGGGGTGAACATCTGCGCTTTTACCTCAACCAAGTCATCGCTATGTTCTCGGAAATGGATGGTAATACCATTGTCGGCAGAGTCGAATGTCCATCCTCTCTCGGGAGACGCCAGTGGTTGAAAGCTCAGGAGCATGAGGGCAATACACGCTGAATTTATGCAAAGATTCATCTTGATACTCTGCCGGGTTGATGGCGCACGTCTATGCGGTTTACCTAAAGATAGCAATTACCAATGGATAAACCAATCGGTTTACTTTGCATTAGTCGGTTCACAATTAGAGTACAATACCACTTGGAGGTAACCCATGAACACACCTAATAAAATTACGTTCTTTGAACGCTTTGAAAGCGACATATTATCAGGGAAGAAGACCATCACTATTAGAGACGAAGCGGAGAGTCATTACGTTCCCGGTAGCCAAGTTGACGTGGCGACTTTTGAGGATGATAGACGGTTTTGTCGTATTGAGATTCTTTCGGTTAAGCCAATTTTGCTGTCTGAATTGAATGAACATCATGCTAGCCAAGAAAATATGACATTGCCTGTATTAAAAGAGGTGATCGCAGAAATCTATCCCGGCCTGGAAAGTTTATATGTAATTGCATATAAACTGGCCTAAAAGTGCAAAATAGAAATATCTCTTTGCAATTTGCAATTGCATTGGTGCTTTAGTGATGATTATATGAGCTTAGTTTGTCTGCATTTGCATAAAATTTGTTCATAAACATCGAGTAAGCGGGTATTTCAAAGTTGGCACACTAACTGCATTAAGTAGAATGACCCTTTTAAGCCGAGGGTCACCTAGCCAACTGACGTTGTTAGTGAACCGATATTGTTCACAAGTATATGCAGCCAATCACCTCATTGTGATTGGCTATTTTTTTGCTTGTTAAACAAATAACTCGCTGAACTATGACCTTAACGGGTGGTGGCACTCACATAAACACCAAACGCTTCACGGCCGCTAATGCTGAGATAATAGCGGCCTGCTTTTACGTATCCGTCAGACTCTCTATCAATTTGGATCGTTTCATCGCTGCCGTGCGCATAGTTGCTCCATTGATAATCGTAGTAATGACATACTTTCTCGTAGCAGGCGTATAGCTCAGCATCGCCACTGCCTTCGATCGTTAATGTTAACTCGCGCGTGTTTGGTGCTACGTCAACATAGAACAATTTTTCTGAATACTGTTCGCCAGCGATTGCAAATGGGGTGTTGATGATAAGCTCCTGAGGCTTCTCCACTTTGCTTGGCGGAGTGACAGTGTCATCGATATCTTTGCTCACTTCATCAAGCCACAAAGAAAACTCCTCGTCATAAATAGGTCCTATTTGTTTGAGATAAGCTACCCACTGCTTGTATTCACCAAGGCGTGAATAACTTAATAGTTGTTCAACGACCTCAGGGTGTTTCTCAAACAAAAAGCGCACACCCAAATAGCCCCAGCGGTAAATGCGATTTACGCCATCGTTGTAACTGGTTGAAAAAACTTCGCTTAGGGTATGAGTTTTCTCTTTACCTAGAACGAGCGCCGCTTGATAGCCTTCTTTGTAGTACATGTACTCAGCAAAGCCTTCTAACCACCAAACAATGTGTCCTTCACGCATGGTGGTATGGAAATCACCGTATTGGTTGAAACGTCCATCGAGATAGTGCACATATTCGTGCTCGAGATTCAAAATCGAAAAGTCGTCATCCCATCCATTTTGATAGGCAACGAATCGGGGAATGTTTCCCACTTGAGCAGGATCTCGCTCCAGAAATTGTCCTCCGTTGTTGGTCGAGTTGCCAAACAAAAAGGAAGAATAGGTACTGTAATCGTCCTTAGTTTTAAAGACGATTACATCGACTTTACTACTGTTATCGTCTCGTACTGGCAGTTTGTTGGTTTTTGCCACCGTGTGGAAATCAGCCTCTTTGCTGTTTAATGTGCGACAAACCTGTTCAGCTTGTTCTAATGTCATGGACTGAGCCAGAATTTGTGCCGGTCCTTGGCAGTGGTGAGTAAACGTGATGACACGTTGACGCAGTTTCGCCTTGGCATCTTGTAGACCGAGCTGCTCGTTCAACTCCGGCGCGTACGCGTTGACCATTTCGGCAATACCGACCCAAATACGATCCGAGTCTCCACCTAATGGGAATTGTTGCAGCAAACTACTCAGTGTCTGCGTCATTTTAGTTTTCAACTCGCTGTCTTGTGTTTGGATTAAACGGGCGAGTTTCGCGCGCGGCGTTGCCAAGAAGAAATTCGTTGTCGGTGCCAATTGCCCAGCGGTTTGTTGTGATGAAATTGGACAGAGTATCGATATAACTTTGGTTGTCAGTCAGCAGTTGATAGAAATCGCGGCTTTGAGAATGACCAGCCATTGCAATAAAAATATTGTTGATGGCTTTGCGATAGTAATAATTATCGGCCAATGAGGCATCAAAGCGGTCCAACAATGCAAAAATATCCGCCGCCGCGACGTGTAGCTGACGCACGCTATCGACGATGATCAGCATGGAGCCGAGTGCTTTCATCTGCTCATCGCCAGTGTCGAGTGCATGAGCATTACGTAAAAATGTCGCCGAAGTAGTCGCAATCGCATGACTCAAATTGGAGCTAAAAGGAGCAAGCAAACGAGCATAAGTATCATGCCGATTCTTGTATGCGGCTTTGATAAACTCGGCTAAGTAGTAGAGCTGCTGTGCATCTTTTTCATCGCCTTGATAGCGTGCCACAATGCTATTGAGCGTGTCGTTGACCAGAGAGACGTTTTGTTCAGAGAACACGACATCCACTTCTGTCTGGCTGGCATTGAACCAAGAACTCATGCAATCGTAATCAGCATTGGCGATACGAGAGGTAAGTTTGTCACGCTCCGCTATAAGTTCAGACGTTGTACATTGGCCGGAATGCGCTAGGCCATCATCCGGTATTATAATGGGTGTGTCCGGTTTATCAGTTTGAGTTGTGCTAGCGGAAGATCCGCTGCCGGAGTCGTTGCCACAAGCACTGAGACTGAGCAGGATCGATAGAGCGATAACCGACCGTTTGCTTTGTTGAATATTCATCTTATTATTCCATAAATAAAGTTCGCGCGAACTATATCTATAGGAAACGTGTTATTT
Organism: Vibrio cidicii; assembly: GCF_009763805.1. Taxonomy (NCBI): domain Bacteria; kingdom Pseudomonadati; phylum Pseudomonadota; class Gammaproteobacteria; order Vibrionales; family Vibrionaceae; genus Vibrio; species Vibrio cidicii. The sequence goes on from NZ_CP046803.1 coordinate 205,532, forward strand.
AAATTATTTATATTAATATGCTAATAAAAATAATTTATTCCATAATTTTTTATTATAACCATATAAATAGTTAAATATTCCCTTTCAAATGAATAATATTTATTCTTCGGTGTTTTGTTGACCAAATGTTTATGAAATGAATATCGTGCCAAAATTACTACTAACTTTGATGATGTGTTTGTATAGTCTCAAATCAGCACATTGTGGTGTGATTGCGCAGTCAAACGCTGAACCCTTTCCACTCGCTCTATTTGGTGAGGACTTAGACCACAACTCAGTAAGGGATGACGTCGATAAAGCAATCGCAAACATGGCAGATAGTCAAGCACAGCATCTATATTTAGTGAAGTATGCACAGCTCTCTTCTCAAATATTGCTACATCGTTATGAGCAGGATGACTACGCGAATTTGCTCTTTGCCAATGATCTTTATGATGAAATCACTCGGCTACGTATGTGCAGTACTAAATATGATGTCGATGGCAAAGATGCTTACGATCTAACCAATAAACTCAATCGGGTTATATATAACACCGAAGATCGGATATTGGCATACTTGCAGTTTGAGAAGTACATTATGCCAAGTGCTTTAGCTGGGAAAAAGGGCTGCTAAGGTAGAGTGGACTACAATCAACTTGAAGTCATATTCAAGCTGTTTTTAAAAAAGAGAAACCAGTATCTATCACAGTTGTCTATATAAGTTTTATGATGGCTAGAAAGGCATAGAATTTTCGATGCCATTTCAGCAAGTAACCATAATGTACTATCGAAGAACGATAAAATTGATTTGAGGATATAACTTAAACTTATGTAATTAGTTTAAAAACTAATTGGTCTTGTCTTAATGAGATTGCTACCTTCCTTACCTATTTGAATAATTGGGTAGGAAGATGTCTTTATCACTCAAAAAAAACAAAGTGGGAATATCCATATCCTACTTGCTCTCTTCGTTTAATTTATACGCAACGACTATGCCGGCACCAGATTGGCATCAATTCACTATGGCCGATGGTTCAAACAGAGAACTACGTCTGATGGGTAATGAGGAATTGGCTTGGTATCAAGATCGTCGAGGTTTGGTCTACATTTACCAAGAGCAGCAATGGTTTTTTGGGAGATACATAGAGACAGATGGTGTGGGGGAAGTCATTTCTACCGGTGTGTCTGTTACAAATCAGGCGAGCGTGCCGAGCGAATCGGACTCACATCTACACCCAGTACCGCAAGCAAAAATATGGTCGAGTTCACTCAATTCGAGCAATAGTACGCGTACTCCTTCTTATCATCTCTCTTCTAGAATACGTCAGAATCAAGATACAGTGACACAGCCTCTATTGGTTGTTGAAGTGAGCTTTTCTGATCAGCAAATGACTAATGATTTCACGCAAACTATTTTTGGTCAGCAAGGACAAAGTGTTAGAGATTATTTCCTAAAGAACAGTTACAACAAATATATTGTGACACCAGCGAGAGAATCACAAGGTACGGAAAATGATGGCGTTATTGCTATTTCACTGAATTTAGTGCATCCGGACTGTCATTCAAAAGAGGATAATACGTGTACAAGTAAACTGAACAACGTATTTAAAGAAGCCTATAAAAAAGTCGATCAATATATCGATCTTTCGACGTATGATGTAGATGGTGATGGTGACATCAAACCTTCAGAGCTGTCTGTTATGTTTGTTTTTGCGGGTTATGATCGCGCAGCAGGCAGCTTGAATCGCCCTTACATCTGGCCTCATAAATTTTCTCACAACAGTGAAACACTCGACGGTGTGACGATTCGCGATTACTGTCTGTTTGCTGATAATCAAGGCGACCACCAATCAACTATGGGGGTCATTGCACATGAGCTTGGTCACCTAATGTTGGGGTTGCCCGATTTGTATTCGTATCAGCATCAGGGATCCATCGGTGATTGGGGGCTGATGGGCGGCGGTTCCTGGGGACGTAAACCTGGCGATCGTTATTCTGGAGAAACACCCGTTAATATGACGGCTTGGAGCAAAGAGGCCGCGGGTTTCCTTGAACCAGAAGTGCTGAATAACAATCAAGGCTACACGGTTGCAACCGAGAAAGGGGAAAGTGTGGTTTATCTTGATCCTTATTTGCAGAAAATGGGACCAAAGCTTTATTTACAGAATCGTCGCCAAGTGGACTATGACAGAGCATTGTCTGGTGAGGGAGTATTGGCAACTGCGGTGATGATTGACAATCAATTTAACAGTCGTGGTCCGATGCAAGTGCAGATTTTTCAAGCAGATGGATTGGACGAACTCAGTCATGGTGGTTGGAGTGATGCAGGTGACCTTTTCCCGGGAAGCAGCAATGTCACTTTGCTCTCTGATGACACTTCCCCATCGCTACGTTTAGCCACAGCAGGACGCGATACCGGGGTCAGTTTGAGCAATATCGTCAGTTCGCCACAAGAGGCAATCTTGACCGTTACCGTGCCGGATTCACGTGGCAAGCACGCGTGGATCACCTCTTTCTCACGTCAGTACGCGCAATATGAACGGAGTATTGAGGCTATAGGCTTTGGTGTTGACGTACATCATGCCGATACCTCTTTAGTCGGCATTCAATTCTATGCGCAAAAGCAAGATCCCACTCTTCCAATAGAATGGTTGTTCTATCAAATTATGCGTATGCAAACTGTGTAAATACGTCGGAAGAGCAAATTACCACCAAGACGCTGTTATCAACACATTATAAAACTACTCAATCTGAAGGGACGATCGTAGTTGATAACAGCCAAACGGATGAGCGGGTGCTGAGCAAAGATATCAAGACAGTGCAAGCGAAAAACAGCAGCGAACACTGCTTTTTCGATGAGAAAAAGATGTCGTTAGTGCTCAATTATCAGCACAACAAAGCAGCCTTGACCAGCATCCATCAAGAGGCAATTAAGAGTTACATCGGAATCGCGGATCCTAACCGCAAGATTCTGGTAGAAGGTCATGCAGACAGCACGGGGTCTAATGATTACAACCAGCGTCTTTCTGCCAAGCGTGCTAACTTAGTTGCCCGTTATTTGCAAACCGATCTTGGACTGGGTAACCGTATTGTTGAAAAAGCGTTCGGTGAATCTACGCCGATTTGCGCAGCTGAAGAAAATAGACAAAACGGTTGTAATCGTCGAGTAGTCCTAACGCTGGAATAAAGCATGGGCTTTTTAGCCATAGTATTGTTCATCATTATTATGTGTGGCGCACTTAGCGGAATTTAATGTATAGAAAAGGCACACGAATTTCCACGTGTGCCTTTTATTGTTTTTAAAAAAGATAGCTTATTTAAATATGCGCTCATCAAAGGAAAATTCTAATTTCTCCGCCTGCAGAAATATATCGCTCATCGATGGATGATTGGGGTTAACCACATAATTTTTATCGCGTGGAGAAATGGCAGAAGGGACCTGCAACGCCGCAAATTGCGGCTCGGCAACACTGAGAAACTGGTCGCCAATAATCTGCGTGGATTCAGCGGGAGGAATGGCGCGCCAGTTGCTTGGCAAATCTTCTGTCGCAAGGGTGGCAATCAGTTCATCGGGCAGTTCGATGCGATAGAGATCATACTGATGGCGGATGCCGGGGCCTTGATTAAGGTGAACAAAAACCTCTAAGCAGCACAGCGATTCAGATTCGGCAAAATAGAGAGCTTCGCTTCCTTTTGAGTTCCAGCGTCCGCCAAATAATTTGGCTCCAATAGGGTCAAAAGGGCTGTCTGCAAAACGTTTTTGCGTTAAACGATAGAGTTTCATCAGGTAAAAACACCATGTTGCACTCGCCCGATAAGATCCTTTACTTGCTCAAAATCCACCGTTGTTGCCACCATATCCAGAGGGCGTTTGCCGCCTAAGCCGTAGACAGACTCACGCATCCATTCAAGAGCACGTTCTTCACTCTCGAACAGATCGCTAGCCAGTTTGATCAGCATTGCCAAACGGTACATAACGTCACTCTCTTGGGTGCTAAATCGTTCCTGCTTGGCCAGTCTGCGTTTTATAGTACTGAGTGGAATATGGGTAATCGCATGAAACTCACTCTGGGACAGTTGGGCTCTTTGCAAAATATTGCGATAAATGTCAGGGGTGAAACCTTGGTGTACCGACTCGTTTCTCGCCATTTCACTGCTTTCAATGCCCATGTCAAACCAATAACCGCCTTGGTAGTTGGCTTGGGGCTTAAAGGTTTGGAAAGCGCTTGCACTCATACCATTTCCTTTTTGGGTTCATATGGTCTTAAAATAATGGTTCAAATGAGCCAAAAAATCAAGCGGTGGATAAAAGTGCAATCAGGGCAAAAGAGCATCGCTTTGGCGTAAATGACAGCAAACAAACGGGTGGTTGCTGATTTTGTTTGACTCTCTCTGCTCAATCGGTAAAGTAGCGGCCAAGCGTGTTAGGACACTCCTAATACGTTGAATTCAATATCAAAGGCGCGTTGGCAGAGTGGCTATGCAGCGGATTGCAAATCCGTGGACCTCGGTTCGACTCCGGGACGCGCCTCCATTCTCTCTTAAGTTTCTTCTCTTCTTACACTAAGATTGTTTCCTCTTACCTATACATCTTCTTGTTTCACCAAGATTATTATCGTCATCACACTTTTTGTTGTCTCTTTCTTTTCCCGGGTAAGAAGCTGCGGCATTCTTAGCGTGAATGAGCGTTTTGATATAGGTATTGTCTATATCATCTGCGGTTGAAGCTATTTCTGCTTCGAGACGCGGCTTTATATACTAGCGATAAAATAACGTCTCAATGGATATTTATCGTGAAAACAAGATTAATGCCGATCAAGTTCATCAGTCTGTGCCTTTTGGCAGCGTGCGCGGATACCAACCAGCAAAGTCGCGACTTTTACCTGCAAGGCATGCCAAGTTATCAACTCTCTGCTGCCGATGTATTTCGCCTCAATAAAGCATACCCAGAGTTAAAACTCACACGTCATTTACGTCCCCTGTTTAATCAAACATTTTATTCTGAGGGAGAGTTTAAGCACGCGTTAACTCAATATCTGCCAGCGGAGCAAGTGGCAACCATCTATCCATCCCTACAAGATAAAGCATTGCTTGCAGCAGAATCGGTTCATATTTCTGTGTTGGCCGATGATGTGCTGAGAATTCGTTTTGGCCAAACACAAGCACAAACCAACGAGCTGGCCGATTTCGATGCGCTAATGCAACCGTCCACCTTTCATGTCAGTGAAGATGGCGTGACAACAGCGAAACTGAAAGCTGAGGTGGACGGCAGGACGTTGTGTGTGAAAGTCAGTAAAAGCAATGGCGACGCGGTTAACGAGCTTTGCCCAAATGGTGATAAGCAAATTTCTCTGCGCACAGTCAATCATTATGACTACCAAGGATTAGGGCAGGAGTTTCAGCAGCCCGGTGTGATTGATGGGCGCTGGAATGGGCGTGTTTCGCCAGTCCGGTAATCAAATGAGCGGTTTTAACGGCGGAGCAACGGGCAATACTCAGTTCCCGATTTTGTACGCTGCGAGCAGTAAGCAGAGTGACTTTGCTTTGTACCTTAACAATATTTACAACACACGTTGGGATTTTTCCCGAGAAACCGTGACCATCAAACCAGTTAAAGGTGAGCGTGACTTGCTGTTGATGGTGGCGGATGAGCAAAAAACGCTGCGTGAGCAATACATGTCACTGGTTGGCAAGCCGTTGGTGCCACCGCGGAAAATGTTTGGTTTGTGGCTCTCTGAGTACGGTTTTGATAACTGGCAAGAGATGGATGACAAGCTCGCGACGCTCCATACCAACCAGTTTCCCATTGATGGTGTGGTAATGGATTTGCAATGGTTTGGCAATGTGCAAAGCCATGATGAGAATAGCCATATGGGCACACTGCGTTGGGATGAGGAAAACTTCCCGCAGCCAAAACAAAAAATTGCGCAACTGAAACAGCAGGGCGTGGGCATGATGCTGATTGAAGAGAGTTACGTCAGCTCGGGCCGAGAAGAGCATCAGCAGATGGAAGCCAAAGGCTTTTTAGCGAAAGATCCGACTACGGGCAAAGCGATCAATACCAATCCTACAGGTGGTGGCCATTGGTGGGGTAAAGGCGGGATGATCGACTGGAGCAATCCAGACGCGGGGCAGTTTTGGCACGAATGGAAGAGACAACCTCTAATTGACATGGGCATCATCGGCCACTGGACCGATCTTGGTGAGCCGGAGATGTACAACAGCAAGGGGGTGTACTACCAAGACAAACCACACGACGACATTCACAACCTCTATAACTACGACTGGCTCAAAAGTATCTACCTTGGTTATCAGCAGGGCCTCAATAGCCAAAGACCTTTTATGATGTCACGCTCCGGCGCGCCGGGGATGCAAAAATTCGGTGCGGTGATGTGGTCGGCGGACATTGGATCTAACTTGACCAGCCTTGCCGTGCACGCAGGCCAACAGACCAATATGATGTTATCAGGCATGGATTATTACGGTTCGGATATCGGCGGTTTTCACCGAGGCGGCCTGGGTGTCGCTCCGGATGAGATACCGCAAGTATTGAATGAAACCTATACCCAATGGTTTGCTTACAGCTCAATGTTCGACGTGCCTGTTCGTCCTCACACCGAAAACTTGTGTAACTGTAAGGAAACGGCTCCAGACAGAGTGGGCGATCTCGCCAGTAACCGCGGCAACATTGAACTGCGTTATGAGTTGATCCCATACCTCTATTCACTGGCGCATCGTGCACATCAATATGGCGAAGCGGTCTTTTCCAGTGTGGCGTATCAGTTCCCGAATGATGAAAATGCAGCTAAGGCCACGGCAGAAAAAATGGTGGGCGAGTCACTACTGAGTAGCGCGGTGGCGCAGCTTGGGGCGAAAGAAACCGCGCTCTATTTGCCCAAAGCGCACTGGTTTGATTATCGCACTGGTGAGGATTTGGGTCTGTCGTCTGGTGAAGATAAATCTTTTGCGCTCTATCAGCAGGGACAATACCGTTTGCCTTTATTGGCGGCAGAAGGGGCGATTATTCCTTTTGCGCCCAAAGAGCACGGAGTTTCCAGCCAAGTACCGACTCAGTTAGGGGTGAAAATTTTTGGCCAGCAAGACGCAAGTTTTACCCTGTTTGAAGACGATGGCGTAAGTCAAGCGTACTTAAACGGCGAAATTCGTCGTACAGAGCTGTCGGTCAAAGTACAACCTAAACAAGTGCAACTGCACATTCGCACGCAAGGCGATTACACTGGCGCACCCGGAAAAAGATCGATGCGCATTCTGTGGGCGCTGGATAGTAGAGAAGTGCAAGCGGTACAGCTCAATGGTCAGCCACTGGATTCATGGAAAAGAGTCGGTCACTGGCTAGAGATTGACACGCCAGAGCTAGCAACAGCTCAAGAGCATTTGGTCACTGTGCTTTAGTGCCCGACAAAACTTGCCTGCCATCGGTGGGCAAGTGTTCTTCTTTACCAACGTCTTCTCTTGTCCTCTCAATTCTCCCTGATAAATAAAAACTATTTTCATTTGTTTTGCTTTCTTTTGTTATGTTATAACATATTTTTATATTTTAAATCACCATAGAAAAGAAATGAAAAAAATCGTCGCTCTACTGGCAGTTGTTGCCATAACTTATTTAGCTTGGAGTATCTCCAGTTCTAGCCCGGAGAATAACCGTTTAACCATTTCAGGTCCGTTTGAGTTTCACGGCATGGATATGTCTAAAAATGGATATATTTTCAGCCGCTTAGGCATCACACAATCGTTGACTCAACTCGAAAGCAATGGAGAGATTGCACCGTTACTGGCGCAATCTTGGCGTCGCAATGAGCAAGGTACACGATGGGAGTTTTTGATTAGAGAAGGGGTCAAGTTCCATGACGGGCAGCCTCTGACGGCCGAAGATGTGTCTGCGTCACTTCAACGCGCACTGAAAAAACCGGGCGTGTTTGCTAAAGTTCCGGTGGCCCAAATTGAAGCCAACGGTCAGCAACTGGTGATTGAACTGACCTCAGCTTATTTCCCGCTGCTTAACACCTTAGCGCATTTCAGTTTAGGTATTCTCTCTGCCGACTCATTCGACCCGGAAGGTCGTATTGTCAAATTGAATGCGACTGGGCCTTACCAGTTGGACAATTTAGTGGTGCCGCACAAGTTGAGTGCCAAGCGCTTTGAATCGTTTTGGGGCAAATCGGCGAAGATTGCGCAGTTAGACTATGTGGCAGGCCACCGCTCTGAAAGCCGTGTGCTGGAGCTGCAAAGTGGCCAGTCTGACATCGCCTATTCGATTGATGCTATCAGCAAGCAAAATTTGCAAAGCGCTAAGAATGTGAAGGTACAAAGCGTCAATTTGCCACGGACGATCATGTTGAAGCTGAATAACCTGCACCCATTGTTGTCTGAGACAAAAGTCAGACAAGCGATCAGCTTGGCCGTGGATCGCACAGGCATTGCCCAAAGCATTCTATACGCGCCAGGCAGTGAAGCTTATCAACTGTTTAGTCAGGCGCAAAAAGCGTGGCATATAGAGCAACCAACCGCGAAACGTGATGTGGCGCAAGCGAAAGCACTGCTCGAAGAGCTGGGGTGGGAGAAAAATGCGCAAGGCTGGCTTGAGCGTCAAGGGCGAGAGTTCGCGCTTAATCTGACCACTTACGCCGACAGACCAGAAACTACCACTGATCGCGACCGCGTTACAAAGCCAACTGGCGGAAATCGGTATCCGTTTGCACGTCAGTATTGATAACTCCAGCGTGATTCCGGCAGGTCACCATGACAACAGTTTGCAAATGGCGCTGGTGGCGCGAAACTTTGGCCTGACTGGCACACCGCTACCACTTCTCTATCAAGACTTTAGCGATGAAAAAGGCAGTGATTGGGGCCACATGAACTGGTATTCACCACAAGTTCAGCAAGATTTAACCGAACTGATCTCGACCGCAGCAGGTGAAAATCAGCGTGAATTGAGTCAGCGTGTTGCTCGTGTATTAGCAACAGAACTGCCTGTTATTCCTATCGCTTACAGTAGCCAGCACGTCGCTTTTAATCAATCATTGCAAGGATTGCACTTAGACCCATTTGAGATTGACTATCGTCTGTCGGAGTTGCAGTTCCATGATTGACCTGCTGCTAAAACGGCTGTTACAAGCGGGTTTTGTCGCTTGGGCAGTGGGCACCATCACCTTTGTGATGATGAAACTGCTTCCCGGTGACATGGCCTATCGGATTGCGGCAAGCCGCTACGGTTACGATTTTGTCAATCAAGAAGCAGCCCAAGCGGTCTCTGTGGAGCTGGGGCTAGGGCGCAGTGCGTTTGAACAATATGTGGCTTGGTTGTGGGAGTTATTGCACTTAAATCTCGGCCACTCCTTGGTCAGTGAGGAAGCCGTCAATGAACTGCTGTGGCATCACCTAGGCTACAGTCTGATCCTCGCTACCGCCGCACTCGCACTTTCCTTGTTTATTGCCTTTCCGGTCGGCGTCTACTGTGGTCGATATCCGGGAGGGCGCGTGGACAAGATGGTGTTGTTGCTGTCGGTTCTGCTGCGTTCTGCTCCCGTATTTGTGGTTGGGTTGGGGCTGATCATCCTCTTTGCACTGCAACTGGGTTGGCTACCAGTACTGGGATTTGGTCGACCAGAGCATGTGGTTTTACCAAGTTTGGCATTGGCATTGACGCTGGCGGCACTCTCTAATCGCATGATCAAAAACGAAGCGTACTCGGTACTACGTTCTGCCTACTACCGCTTCGCACGTTATAAAGGGTTAGATGAGGTACGAGCGTACGAAACGTCACGCGCGCTTGAATATCACCCTGCCATTGATTGCCTTTATTGGTGTGCAAGCGGTGGGCTTAATTGAGGGAATTGTGATGATTGAGTCGCTGTTTGCTTGGCCAGGCATTGGCCATGCGTTGTCACACGCCATCTTCGCGCGAGATATTCCGGTTATTCAAGGAGCAGCGCTGATGATGGGGCTTTTGTTTGTTGCGATCAACACAGCGGTGGATTTGGCTCAATATATGCTCGACCCGCGCATTCGACAGGAGAAAGTCGTATGAAGAGTCTCAATCTTCGCTACCTGTTTAGCGGTGCAATCCTAGTTCTTTTGATGAGTTTTGCTATCTCCATAAAGTGGTTTTCCAACCATGATGTCGCTGCGCAGAATCTAAGCCAAGTGTTTCAATTTCCGTCTTGGTCCGAGCCACTCGGCACCGATCATTTGGGTCGTAGCAACGCCGCTCGTTTAGCCGACGCGATTTACAACTCAGTGGTGATTGCTTTAGTGAGTGTCACTTTAGCCGTCACCGTTGGCCTTGTGACGGGGGTGATATCGGGTTGGTTTGGTGGCTGGTTTGACCGAATCGCCTCGGTGTTGGTCAACATGGTGATGGCTTTGCCCGGACTTGTGTTGGTACTACTTCTTGGCGCAATTGTGCCTGGGTCTTACGCATTTTTACTGTTTGGTATCGCGGTTACCATGTGGGCGGAGTTTTTCCGCGTGATCCGCAATAAAACTCAAAGGCTAAGCAAAGCCGATGAATTTGAAAATGCGCGTCTACTGGGTTTTGGTCGTCTGTACCGTTTTCGCGTGCATATATGGCCCTATTTAAAAGCGGATGTCTTTACCTTAGCCTGCTTTGGTGCAGGCAATGCGATTTTGGCTCTCGCAGCACTGGGTTTCTTATATGTCGGTCTTCGTCCGCCTCAAGCCGAGCTAGGTATGATGATGGTAGAACTGTTTCGCTATTATCAGGTCGCACCTTGGGTGCTTATGCAACCCGTTCTGACTCTTATGTTGCTGATTTTTAGCTTTTATTCTCTGGCTCAAACGAAGGAGCGTTTACGATGAACATTCTCAAAGTTGACGCGCTTGCGGTGAAACAGGGAGAAAAGACGGTGGTTCAGCCGCTCTCTTTTGCTCTACAAGAAGGTCAATCCATCACCATTCTTGGTGAAACGGGCTCCGGAAAAAGTTTGTTTGTGAAAGCCATTTTAGGAGATTTACCAGCGAGTTTTGCCGCTGAGGGGGAGCTCTATCTTGGCGATCTTCCTCTCTCAACGCTTAACGCTCAACAGCGCGAGCAGTTGTGGGGCAGAGAGATCGCGGTTTTACCACAAGAGCCGCGTTTGTCACTCAATCCGCTGATGAAAATAGAGCAGCAAGTCAGCGAAGTGTATCGCTGGGTGAGAGGAATGAAACGCGCTGAAGCTAAGGTGCAAACTGATTGTGCGTTTGCTGGTATGCTGCTTGATGATGCTCGGCAAAAGCACGTGCTAGAAATCTCCGGTGGGATGGCTCAGCGCTGTGCGCTACTCTGCGCCCAAGCGGCGGGAGGCCGGTTACTCATCGCTGATGAGCCGACAAAAGGATTGGATGAGCAAAGCAAACAGCAAGTCATCGCTGCGCTGCGTGAAGTAAAAAGACGAGGAGCGCTGATCACCATCACTCACGATTTGCAGGTTGCCGAAGCAGTCGGCGGACAACTTTATGTATTGCGACACGGCCATTGGCTCGCCAAGGAAAAGACATTCAAGCAATGGCAAGCGGATCACAGCGATCACTATTCGCAATCTTTAATTCGAGCCAGTCAGCCCAGTGAGGAGAAACCCACAGCGTGTTTGGCTGAACCTTTACTCGATGTGCAGCAGCTAAGTGTCGGTTTTAAAGAAAGAACTTTGATTCGCGAACTGAGTTTTTCATTGCGTAAAGGGGAGGTAATTGGCTTTTCTGGTCCAAGCGGTTGTGGTAAGTCGACCCTTGCCGATGTGCTGCTTGGATTGAAAAAACCACTTTCGGGCTCGGTGGTTTATCATCAGGACTTTCCACTTGGTAAGCGGTTGAAATTGTACCAAGATCCACCGCAATCTTTTGCACCGCAGTTAAGTTTGTATCGACAGTTATTGGACTTATGCCAATTACATGGCATTGAGCCGAATCTGATAGAACGTTATGCGCAGCAGTTGCACATTGCTGCGGACATTTTGCTGCGTACTTCGGAGCAAGTGTCGGGCGGTGAGCTACAGCGTATTGCGATTTTGCGTGTGCTGCTCTTAAAGCCGACCTTGTTGATCGCCGACGAGCCGACCACGCGTTTAGATCCGCACATTGCAAGAGAGACCATGGAATTGCTGATCCATACCACGCAATCGATAGGCTGTGCGCTAATTTTGATCAGTCACAGCCATCAAGAACTTGAGCGTTATTGTCACAAAAGGTTACGCTTTAGCGATCGTTGTGATGACGTAACTTTAGAGAGTTACGTGTTTAAGCCTCGATAGTCTGGGAAATTTGGCTTGCTGTGACCAGCAGGCCACAAACTAAGTCCATTGTGAACAAGTGTGCGGCCGTTCTCGTTCAGTCGCTCATACTTCAAAAGTACCCAAGATCTGGATGCACTGCTCTGCCACTTGTTCACTGTTGCCGCTCAAATGAGCGGTAACAATCGCCCCTTCTTTTAAAAGACAGATGGCATCCAGCAAGAGCGGATTTTCGCTTTGCAAGTGATGCGAGATGATTGCGCGAACCTGCTGTTTATGCAGGAGACAAAAGCGAGCGATCTCACTGTCTAGGTCACTGAACTCCGCCGAGGTATTGATGAAAAAGCCCCCTCTGAACGTGCCGAGTTGCTGCTCTTGGTAGGTAGGGCAGCTTGCAAAGCCGCGGAACTATCAAATCTTCATTAACGAGAATGATTTGCAATAACGTGTGGGGTTGCTTATTCTCTTGCCATACATTGTTCGGAGTAAGATCAGCAAGATGAGTTCTCCTGCGTTTTTTGCACGGCTTTTTCGCCATTCGAAGGCGATCACGCCCTATTTACATGGTGAGATAAAATCGCTGGCGGAGAGAGATAGGGATGCTTCTCTTATCTGTATCGAGCGCTCTAGCTCAGACACTATTCGCCAGCTCTACGAGAGTTTGCAGCAAGCACATCCTGAGGCTGGCGCTGCTTACTGGTTGACACGCACTTGGACGCTAGTTTGCTGGCAGCCAATCTTTGTTGCCTTTACTGCCATTTACACCTGTCGCGGTCTGCCGAAACTCTCTTCGATGGCGCAGCATGTTCAACCGAGTTTTATCAGCGGTTATCAATTTACCTCCACCGAGGTGTGGCAGGGCAGTGAAGAGGAACTCATTGAGCGTGCAGGACAAGAACTCATGCGGCTGTTTGATTATTTTCGTCTAGAAATGAGTGAGTGGACACGCATTCGCCCCGGTTTTACCCAGCATCTTTTTGCCGATGGCCTGTTGGGATGTTTAGTGAGGCTCAGTGAGACCCATCCCGAAACTGTCGGGCGAATATTTATTCCAACATGCGCATTTGTGGCTCAGAGCCTGTGGACTTCCGGAGAAATTGGCTAGCTCGCTCAACTATCAAGCTGGAACAAAGCAACTCACCTTAGTGCGTACCAGTTGCTGCTTGGTTTACAAATGCCAAGGGCGTCCGCTTTGCCGCGACTGTCCACGTCATCCCGACAACAAACGTTAAGGATATGGTGCGATGACTAAACGCTGATGATTGGCACCATAATCATGGGGTGAGCAAAGTTTCGCGTTTCAGTGCTGGTTTGTTTAACCCTTGCGCAGATTGCTTGACGAATAGACTCGCTGGGGTGCTTTTTAAGCAATTGAATCAATTAAAGTAAATTTCTTGTTGACCTAAGAACTTAATCCGTTAAAGTACGCCTCGTTCTCACGGCAAAGCTCGTAAGAACAGATGGTGTCTTCCATCGCAGTATGCGTTGCCCTGGTGGTGAAATCGGTAGACACAAGGGATTTAAAATCCCTCGACTTTCGAGTCGTGCCGGTTCAAGTCCGGCCCGGGGCACCATCACATTTCTTTACAGGCGCGTTGGCAGAGTGGCTATGCAGCGGATTGCAAATCCGTGGACCTCGGTTCGACTCCGGGACGCGCCTCCATTCTTTGTAATATCCTTTGTTAGAGTCTATATTTATCTCCCCAGCTTTTAAAAATCTCGAGTCAGACCGATAGCCGTTTCTCGGTTCGGTTAGTCTTCTCTCTTTGACATTTTGTTGCCACATCTATTGGTTACCAGCAGGCTTTTGCAACGTCGTCGGCGGCTTTTTATAGTCAATTCGCCGAAAGACTTGTGCTCCTTAATGTCCTAGTTTGTTGAAGTTCTACCTTTTAGAAAAAACTTATCAATTTAGTGCATATTGTCTTGATAGTACCTTGATTGAGCATATAGTTATCAACAGTTTTTGTAAGTATTTAGGGTGGAAAATGTCAGTACATCAAGAGAAAGAAGTTTTGTTTTCACGTGATGAAGTGATCGTTAGCAAGACGGACATTCAAGGAAAAATTACCTACGCCAATCGAACCTTCATGCGAATTTCCAATTATTCTGAGTTGGATCTGCTCAATCAAAACCACAGTATTATCCGCCACCCTTCTATGCCGCGAGGGGTGTTTTATGGCTTGTGGCACACCTTAAAATCGGGTAAGGAATTCTTTGGTTTCGTAAAAAACTATACCGCCGATAAAAACTACTATTGGGTATTTGCCAATGTGACCCCGGATCTGATTAAAGGCAAAGTCGTTGGCTATTACTCAGTGCGTCGCTCGCCACCGAAAGAAGCGGTTGCCGCTGTGAGCAAAATTTATCAGCATATGTTAGAGCAAGAAGGCCGGCTAGACAGAAAAAAAGCGCCTGAATCGTCTTGGAAGTGGTTAAACGAAACGATCCAAAAAGAACATAAGCAAACTTATGAAGAGTTTGTTCTCGATCTGTATAAGCAATCTCGATAAGAGGAAAGATGATGAGAACCAGTAACGTTAGTAAGAAGTTCTTGCTCCTCAGACACAAATTCATTCTTATCTGCGGCTTTTTTGTTGTGCTGACCGCGTTGTTGTCAACCGCGAACTTGTATTTGTACGGCATGAATACACTGAACATTGTTATTCCCGTCGTGACTTTGCTCTTCGCGCTCTACGCACATTACGATTACCAACGTCCGCTTCGAGTGCTCGAGCGAATGAGAGAAACTTTGTCTGAAGCGAAAAAAGGCAATATTCATGTGCGTATCACCAACACTCGCGGCCTCGGTGAAATTGGTCATGTGGCTTGGGAGCTCAACGACCTGCTTGATATTGTTGAAACTAATTTTAAAGAGCTTTCAAACACTTTTGAGAATACGGCCAAACATCAATTCCACCGCGATGGTTTGCACGACGGTTTACCTGGTGAATTTGCGGTGACGATGAAAAACATCAATAAAGCGGTTCGTTCCATGCACGACTCTTACATCTATTCGCGGCAGAATCGACTGCGTAGTGAACTTCACCGCACGAATACCTCCAACTTATTGTTGAAACTGAAAAATAACCAGCAAGAAATGGTGACGTTGTCGGAAAAAATGGACGATGTGATCTCAATCGCGACCGAAAATCGTGACGGCGCAGAGCAAAGCCGGGGCCTAGTGAAAGACTTAAGCTGCGAACTTGAGAGCATGAACACGCGCATGAAGCAGATGGGAGAACGGGCGCAGAAGCTGGGCAAAGACAGTGTGCGTATCTCAGAAACGGTGAGCATGATTACCGACATCGCAGAACAGACCAACTTGCTTGCGCTGAACGCGGCAATTGAAGCGGCACGTGCAGGCGAGGTGGGACGTGGGTTTGCTGTTGTTGCAGATGAAGTACGCCTATTGGCCGACAGAACTCGTACTTCAACCTCCGAAATCAGCGGAATTATCTCCTCACTCACCACGCAGATTTCCGATATGGTGCGTCAAACTCTGGAAGTGGAGAAATACACTCAAACCGTCAGTGATGCAGTGGATAATTTCTCGGTGAACTTTGAGCGGGTAGCGAACTCATCTCAGGAAACCATCTCTCTTGTCAGCCAAACCAAAGATGTCTCTTTCGCTTCGTTGGTCAAACTTGATCACATCATCTATATGCAAAATGGTTACATCGGTTTGGAACAAAATGGTCAAGGAAACGAGGCGCATGCTGTGGAAGTGGGTCACCACGATTGTCGTTTGGGTAAATGGTATTACGAAGGGCAAGGTCTGACATCCTTTAGCCATTTACCCTCTTATCGCCGCACAGAACCTTATCACCGCGATGTACATAATTATGTGCAAAAAGCGATGTCTTTGGTGACACAAGATTGGATGCATGATGATGAAGTGCTGAATGCCTTGGTTGGGGCGATAGACAAAGCGGAAGCGGCTAGCCACAACGTGGTGAAAGGAATCTCTGACATGGTTGATGAAAAGCATCGCGAAAGACACTGAACGCCATGATTGATCTTGGCTCGGCGATTAATTTGAAGGGAAATTGGACAATCTGCTGGGTTAATCGCCAGTTAAACGGCCCTGCACCATTTTATCGTTGACCTCACTTAAATATCCGCTAAAGTACGCCTCGCTTTGAAGGGAAACGCTTCAAGCGAGGCGATTTTTATCCCTCACTCTTCAGAGGCGCGTTGGCAGAGTGGCTATGCAGCGGATTGCAAATCCGTGGACCTCGGTTCGACTCCGGGACGCGCCTCCATTTATCTCTTCAATCTCTTTTTCCAATTGGTTTTGCACTGTCTCTGTAACGAACCTCCAACCCCTTTTTCTTGCCAATCTCTAGACCATGATTTAAGCAAAACTGCCAACTGAATAGTCAGTAACGGCTTGTATTTGATAATATTTGGTTATAAATTGTTAGCGACTTATTTATAAAACGGTTTAGGAAGTAAAGCATGGAATCGCTCGCAAACGTTTTGGTTGTCTTCATCATCTTCGCCGCCATTTTTGGCAGTGGCATGTTGAAAATTGTGCTCAATCACAGGGAAAAAGTAAAAGCACTCGAACTGACAGACGCACGCAAGTCATCAAGCAGTGATCATGACGAGTTGCGTTTGCAAGTTGAAAAGTTGACTCAGCGCGTAGTTGTACTTGAGAAAATTGTCACCGACCAAAAATACCAACTCGAGAAAGAGATCGCTTCTTTGTAACGGTTACTCAGGCCAGTTTGCTGGCCTGTTTTGTCTCTGCTGTCAACGCTCATCAAAAAAATCTTTATTTCTAATGTACTTGCTCATCAGATGATAGGAAAAGGGCCTTAGGATCCAACTGAGTAGCGAGCGCCCAAGCCTCTCATAGGTTGGCGTGTTCTCGTAAATGCGCCCGTTGTACAGCCAAAGCATTTTGCCGGCATGCCAGTAAAGAAAGGGGACGGGCGGCATAAAGGTGACGATATCGAGATCGCAGCAGATGCGGTAGGTTTTGTGCGCCAAAGTGTAATGGCGTGGAAAACGCCAGTCGCCAATCGCAGGCTGACCAAAAGTGACCACACGTTTGATGGATTTGGGGTACTTGTGCTCTAGATAGTCAGCAAAAACACAACCAATCGCCCCTCCCGATGAATGGCCAGTGATGGTGATGCGTTTTCCTTCAAATAGCAGCGGTAATACGGTTTGTTCTAGCTTATCTAACACGCTCATACCAAGCGTATCGGCATTACGTGACGGTTGGCTTTCTTGATGCAGCAGATGGTAAAAACCGGCGTGGATACGGTAGGAAAGGCCTAAATGACGGCAACTTCTCGTCCATAATGCAAAGTTAAGCAGCCAGTCACTGATACTGTGAGAGCCTTTTATCACCACCACCGCTTCATCTGAGTCTTTACTCCACAACACTCGAATCATGGTTTTACCAAACTGGTTTTTGATAATGCGTTGTCCGTTTGGATCAAACCCGTAGCGAGTCTGTTTGAATACTCTCGGGTAGGCAAGGCTGCACAGCACGGCATAACGTTCATATTGATAGCGCTTTAGCGGCTTCACAAAAGATACTCTACGGGAATGGTGCCGATAGCATATAAAGCGTTTGTGAAAATTACATGACCTCAATCATTGATGCCGACAAAGGCGACACTGTTTTTACCGCTTTTCTTCACGCGATACATGGCGGCATCGGCTTTTTCATAAATATCATCAAATGGCTGGCCCGCGCCTTGAAAGAGGCAAACACCAATACTTAATCCAATGGAAACTTTAGGCGCAAATTCAAACGGCTTAGAGAGGCGAGAAAGAAGCTGATCGCAGATGTGCATTATCTCGCTGCGTTCAACGTATTGGCACAATATCACAAATTCATCGCCGCCTAAGCGGCCAATTTGGCTGTTTGTCTGCGTCACTTGTTTGAGGCATTGCGCAACGGCAATAAGGACGCTGTCACCCGTTTTGTGCCCCAGTTCGTCGTTGACGCTTTTGAAGTTGTCTACGTCAATGAAAATAAGCGCCCAGCGTTGATCACTAGATACGCTTGTCTCGGCATAAAATTGTTTTTCGAGCGCACTGCGATTGAGCAATCCAGTCAACGGATCGCTGTCTGCCAGCTTAGCGAGCTGCTGCTCGTAGCGCTTTTCTTGGGTAATGTCGATGTGCGTGCCCATCATTCGTAGGGGAGCGCCGCTCGCATCGTATTCTACCACCCGGCCTCGATCAGAAACCCAATTGTCGCTGCCATCCTTATGAACCATGCGATGAACAACCTGATATAAGTCGGTTTTTCCGGCCAAATGGTCTTCAAAGGCGCCTACTGCAAGATCGTAATCATCAGGATGCAACTTGCTTTTCCAAGTCTCGATGGTGGCGGTTAACTCGTGCGATTGATACCCGAGCATTTTCCCCCATTCCATATTGAAAATAGTGAGTGTGCCCGTTGGTACATGTTGCTCCCACAAACATAATCCTGTGCCGTCTAAGGCAACATGCAGTTTCTCCTGAAGCCGAGCGTTTTCCTGCTTCAATTGTTGGAGTTCTTTCTCCAACTGCTTAATTTTTAATAAATACTCTTCCATGGTCCACACCGATAGCCTGTGCCTTATCAAAAATGAAAACAAGTGGCACCAGGCTATTCCGTTCACATTGGGCAAAAACTGTAAAAACGCTGTAATACAAAGGATTAAAGATTAAGCGATCTTGCGCGCAATTTTAAGATATAGTTCAAATATCTATATGAGCTTATAAATAAAATCGTGAATTAGTTGATACTAATCGATAATATTCGGATATAAAACTTCTCTTTTTAGCTTCAATTTTGCGTACTTCTTTCAGGACGTATTGCATAAGGAATCAATGTGATAGCGAAATTGTCAAAACCTCTATTTTTGTTGTTGGCTGCATTTGGCGCGTCGAGTTCTATGGCCGCGTCTATGGCGAGCTATCCGGCAGGTTGGGAATCTTGGCCAGTGGTTAAAGAGTCCATGAATTTGCCTGCTGATACTGTGCTGCCGCCAGATACCTCGTTGTTTATCCAAGAATCAGTACGTGCCTACAGCTGGATCAATAATGGCCAAGGTTCTCCGCTAACCATTCGTGTTAATCCAGAAAAGCTGGCGCAGTACAAAACGCACGGCCCCTATACCGATGGCCCTACGGCGGTGGCCGTTTCCGAAGTGCAGGGGATTGTGTGGGTAACAGAACATATCGGCGGTATGGCAATTTACGGTAGCTATGATCGCAGCGGGAAAGACGTCACTTCTATGCACCCGAGTCTTGAACCCAGTTTCTGCCAAAGTTGCCATACGACCTACAAAGACATTTGTATTAATGGCACCTGCGCAGAACCTGTGATGAATGTGTTTAAAGACAAGTAAGCCATTGTGGGCAACAAGCTGCTAGGGTGGTTAACCATAAACCAAATGCTGTTTCTTTCGCATTTGGTTTTAGTGCTTTCTATCGTTTTTGGCATGTCCTACACCCGTTTCAGCAGCGAGTGGCAATCCGAGGTTGAACATACCGCTGACTTGACCAAAAGCTATTTTTCTTCGCAGATGACTTTTTTGTCAGGTTCAGTTGCCGGGCGAAACTACGCTAATCTGCTGATGCGCTCAACCGCAGACAATTTCAAAGCGATACAAGATCTGATTTTTGTCGAGATCTCGGGAGTCAGCGACTACACCTCCCATCCGGTGTCGGTGCAGTATTTGCGTCAACTTGATCAAATTTGGCGTACGGATGTCACCGATGGTGAAATTGATACCGCCAAAGGGCAGTTGCAAACCTTAAAAACGGCGTACGAGCGCACACCGAAAAGCGATACCGTACGTCTAGATAAGCTCAAGTATCTTCTTAATAAATCCAGCGTTGAAATTGAGCTGCTGGAAAAAAGCGTAGAATTAACCCGCAGCACCTTGTTGCCGTCTATGCCAGATAATATTGGTAAACGAGGTTATTTTCTTGATCCCAGCAATAACCATCTGCACGTGGTTCTTCCCCTGCGTAATAAAAATGCGGGCTATTTGTGGGCGGTGGTGGATGCCAAACGTCTAAGTGAGATAAAACTCGCTCTACTCGGTGTGATCCTCAAAGAAGCGGTCGGTGCTTTTGTTATCTCTCTGGTGCTGATTTACCTCATTACTATATGGCTGGTTAGCCCGTTAAAAGCGCTGGCGTTTTCCATGAAGCAAGACATCGAAAAAATCGACCAAGGCAATATTCCTGAAATACGTCGAGCTGACGAAATTGGGGATTTAGCCCGTTCTTACTCCAGCTTAATTACCAAGATAAAAAATCAACTCAAAGTGTTGCATCTGCAAGCGGAGACCGATCCTTTGACGGGGCTAGGGTCGCGCTACAAATACAAAGCCAGCTCGGCGAAAACACTGCAAAACACGCTTCTTAAGAGAGAGCACGCTTACTTCCTGCTGTGTGACATCGATAATTTCAAGTCCTTCAATGACACTTACGGACATACCGAAGGTGACAACGTGCTAACGGATGTAGCATCGGTGATTAACCAGCATATTCGGCGCAGTGAAATCGCTTGTCGTATTGGTGGTGAGGAGTTCGCGTTTATTATCACTGGCAAAGATCCTGCGTCTTTGACCGAACGAGTGCAGCATATCCATCAATCCGTTGCCCAACGAGCAATTCGCCATGAGGGCAACTTGCCGTTTGGTGTGGTCACCATTTCAATCGGCGCGGTCGCTATCGAGTCAACCAGTGACAAGATCTCTCTAGAGCAGTGTGAAGCTCTGCTAAAACAGGCATTTGAAATTGCAGACAAACAACTCTACAAAGCCAAGCATAGCGGCAGAAACAGAGTGCTGTTTGGTGAAAAGCTGAGTCTCTAACCGCATTCTGTTTTTAAATCTTTTAATTGTGCGGTGGCTGAGGCCACCGTTTTTTTGCATACGTTCAAGTTTGGTAGATATCTGTAAAATCTTAAACTCATTCTTTGCTAACTCTTTGGTTTAATTCGATGAAAGACTCAGGAAGTAGTCAGGTGTTCGTTGCACAGTTTACTGCGGATCTATACATTCCCATACAAAGATAGGGATGACTTATTAATAAAACAGTGTACATTATTAGCTATTCGTTGAATTTAATGTCTGTGTACTTACGGGAAAACGTTATGAAACCATCATCCATTGCTGCGACGTTGGCCGCCCTTCTGGCCCTTGGCTCGGCGATTCCTCAGCAAGCTGCGGCGCAGTCTGTCGCTTGGGATAGAGCAAACGAATCTTGGTTGACTCAATCTTCGGACCATTTTGTGATTCATTTTCGCAATGGCCATGAAAAGCAAGCGGCGCGTGCGCTTGATCTGGCCGAACAATCACACCGCGAGTTAGTTCCGTTTTTTGGTTATCAACCAGAAGAAAAAACGGAAATTGTTCTTGTCGATGAGTATGATTTTTCTAACGGCTGGGCGACGGTGGTGCCTTATCCGCAAATCCGTTTGATTATGAGCCCGCCCGATGAGGCGAACAGTCTAGAAAACAATGACGAATGGATGCATTTGCTGATCAAACACGAATACACGCACATCATGCATATGGAGATGGGTGGCGGAGCGATCAAAACATTGCGCAACATTTTCGGCCGCAATCCGTTTTTGTACCCGCACCTTATGACGCCATCTTTCATGCTTGAAGGATTAGCCGTCTATCAGGAGACAAATCAAGCGGCAGGTTACGGGCGCTTACAAGGTACTGGCTACGACATGCAGATGCGCATGGAAGTGGCGTCTGGTGAAGTGAAAAGCTTGAACCAAGTCGCCGTCGCATCAAGAGAGTGGCCATTGGGCTACAACTATTTGTATGGCGCTTATTTTGTTCAGTATCTCGCCGATACGTATGGCGATGAGAAAGTGGGTGAATTTCTCACCAGCTACAGCAGAAAAGTGATTCCGTTCTTTTTGCTTAATCGCACCGCGAGAACCACGTTTGGCAAAGATTTCGAGCAGTTGTGGTCTGATTTCCAAAGTCATATTTACCAGCAATACCAAGGTGACGTGACACAAATGACCGAAGCTGCGGTGATTGGCAAAGGCAAGTACACGGCTCCATTTTTGCAAGTAGTCAGTGCCAGTGACAACGGTTTACTGGTTAACAGAAATGATGGTGATGGCTATTCAGAGCTGCAGCGCTTAGATGCTGAGAAACGAACAAACGTTAAGTAAAACTAAGCATATTAATTCGCTTGATGTTCATCCACAGGCGGGCGTCCTGGCAACTCGCTCTATCACCTACGCCGATGGCCGCGTATTGAGTGATGTGTTTGTCTATCAAGATGACCGTTGGACGCAGTTGACGGAAAAACAGCGTTTTCGCATGGCGAAGTGGTTGCCGGATGGGCATCAATACCTCGCGTCACGTAAGGTGGATGGTTTGAGTGAGCTGTGGCTTATGGATGCCAACAGCCCTGAAAGCAAAACGCTGATTTGGCAAGGAGAAGAGGGTGATGTACTGGGCGGATTTTCTCTCGCGCCGCAAGGCGATTTCTTAGTCGCGAGCATGAAACGCCCGCAGCAAGGTTGGAACCTAGAGCGTTTTGATCTGAACAGCGCGACGTGGCACAAGCTGACGGACTCGCGCGCCGTGGAAAATGCCCCGACGATGATGCCAGATGGTAAAGTGCTCTATAGCGCCGATTACGACGGCGTGTTTAATATCTATACGCTTGACCTAGAGACACAACAGATTTCTCAGATCACCCGTGAAGTCGGCGGAGCGTTTGAGCCCCATTGGCAAGCGGGAAGCGGGCTGGTTTATCAATCCTATGATGCAAAAGGTTACACGTTACGCGAAAAAGAGCGTGTGGAACCGCTGCGCACCTTTACCGTGGCCGATGCGCAAGGTCAGTACAACTACGTTGATCCTGTTGAAGCGGTGGCGGCAAAAAGTGAGATAAGCGATTACAGCCCTTGGTCTAGCCTGCGTCCACGTACTTGGCTGCCTATCATTTCGCAAGATGAGAACCAAACACTGGCTGGTTTTATGACTAACGGGGCGGATGCGTTAAATCGTCACCAATATCAACTCAGTTTTGCTTGGGATACAGAAAATAGCCTTGCTCAGTACAATTTGGGCTATTTGTACGATTCACGCTGGATGATCCAGTTAGAGCGCTCACACGATTTTACCACGTTTAAGAAAGGCAGCTCGGAAACCTATCGCATTGAACAAAGTGACAGTGCACTTATTCAACGAAACCACCTTTTTACCGCGATTGAAGACCAGCTCAGTTTTGCGGCGGGTGTGTACTGGGATAAAGAGTCCGAAGCGAAAAAACCGAAGTTTGGTGCCACTAAGCCTTACGTAGAAACGGAAGAATCTCTGATCGGGATCGCAACGACATTCGACAATCGTGAAACCTACCTCAATGTTCCGGGCATAGGTTGGGGGCATTACTTAGATGTGGTGGTTGAAAGCAACGAAACTGCTGGGAAGTGACTACCAAGGTGAGAAATACCAAGGTCAGTGGCAAGCCACGTTCGACCTACCGGGCCGCTCGACATTGTCATTGCGCCTTGCTGGGGGCTTAGCCGATAGCAAAGCGAAACCGTTCCGCTTAGGTGGTTCCGACCAAAGTGATGAAGTTGCACTGTTTGGCCGTGAAACTCAGGCGCTGCGCGGATATGACGAAACGGTACAATCTGGCGACCGTTATGTGACTCAGCGAGTGGAAGCAAGCACTTGGCTTGGACGCGTGGAGCGTAACTGGGGATTGTATCCAATAGGCTTGGGGGATATTTCAGGAACAGCATTTGTCGATTCAGGTTCTGCGTGGAGTGACACTAAAGAGTACAAACAACTGACTGGCGCGGGTGTGTCGCTCACGGTGGGGGTGCGTCTTGGCTACAACCTAGAGCTGCCCGTGACGTTAGGCTACGCGCATGGCTTTGATAGCGATCTCGGTAAAGATCAGTTCTTCTTTTCTGTCGCTGGACAGTTCTAAGCGGATCGTGACGAAAAGAAACGAAATGAAAAAGGGGAACGTCGTGTTCCCCTTTTTTGTATTCCCTTTCACGTATTGCGCTTAAGTGCGTTGAGTAAAGCAAGCGTTAAGAAAACTGACGCATCAAACGCTGCATCTCTTCCAAATTACTGACCAGCTCACTGGTGCGAACAATCGAACTTTGAGAAGCGTGCGAGGTGTTGTCGGCAAGTTGCTTGATGTTAACAATATTGCGATTGATCTCTTGGGTAACGGTTGCTTGCTCATCCACTGCAGTGGCGATTTGATGGCTGCTGTCGGTGACAGCGCCCAGCTTATCGCGAATCGCACTGAGTACTTCACCGGTACTATCGGCTTGGCGCTTGCAGTTTTGTGACAACTCATTGCCAGTATTCATCGCCGCGACTGCCTGACGAGCGGTGTTTTGCAACTGGCTGATCATCGAGTGGATCTCATTGGCGCTGCTGCCCGTTTTGGAGGCAAGATTGCGTACTTCGTCAGCGACCACGGCAAAACCGCGGCCCGATTCGCCAGCGCGTGCCGCTTCGATTGCGGCATTGAGCGCGAGCAGATTGGTTTGCTCTGAAATCGCGGTAATGACTTCAAGAATACTGTCGATCTTCTGGCTATCTTTGGCCAGTTGTTCAATGATCTGCTTTGAGTTGTGCAGCTCTGCCGTAAGGGCGTCAACCATGCGAATGGTCGAGCGGATACTGTCAAGTCCGGTTTTGGAATCGTCGTTCGCATCACCTGCCAACGCAGACGCAGCAGCGGCAGCATTAGCTACTTCATGGATGGAGTGGGTGAGCTCTTCAACCGCAGCGGCCACTTGTTCGGTCTCTCGGCACTGCTGATCCAAACTTTCGCCAATCGATTGGATGGTGGCAAACTCTTCTTCTGCCGAAATTAAAATACTGCCAGAGGTTTCTGTTGCGCGAGCGGTGACCGCGCGCAGCTCCGCTTTTTTCATCATCAACGCCAACTCAACTGGCGAAAAATCATCGTAGTGATTGGTGTAAGGCTTTTCCATCAATGGGTTGTGATACGCTTCGTCGGCGAGTGCGCGAATTTTTTCGTAGCGTTTTTGCTGATACCAACCAAGTGCCAACGTCGCACTGGCAAAACCCATTGCGACGCTTTGCAAAGAAAATGAGGCTAAGGCGATGCCGCCAACCCCGCTTAAGAGGGTCAGCGCGGCAGATAACGTAGTAAGGCGCTTTAGTGGCAGGCGCATTTTGGCTTTGTACTTATTGGCGCGCATGGCGTCGTATAATGCTTGCGCTCTTTCAACTTGTTCTGGCTGTGGTTTGGAGCGAACCGATTGATACTCGATGATCTCGCCCTCTGCGTTACGGATGGGCGTCACAAACGCCGAAACCCAGTAATGCTGTGAGTCACTGCACTGATTTTTTACCAGCCCCATCCAACTTTTGCCCGCTTTAAGGTACTGCCACATTTGTGCAAAGGCCGCTTTTGGCATGTCTTGGTGGCGCACCATGTTGTGTGGTTGTCCTTTTAGCTCATCGCGGGTGTAGCCAGCAATTGTGCAAAAATCGCTATTGGCGTGGGTGATGATGCTGCGAGGGTCGGTCGTCGAGATAAGATTGGCGCTGACGGAATAGTCTTTGTTGAGCTTGGATTTTGTAGTCATTTTATTCGTCGTTCTCTTTCGTCCTGAGGTTCGAACAGCAAGTGGTTTGTTCAGCTAGGCGCAATGTTGCCGAGTCTGGCTGAAGGAGTGACTCTGTTGTGTGATGGAATATGCAATGAAAGTCACTTTTAGCGGCATATAGTAAGGTTGAGAGGTGGGTTCCATTTATGATTTGAATCAATGGATGTCTAATATTAATAAAACGATCAACAAAAGGTGAGAGTGTTCAAATAACCGATTGCGTTTTGTAAAATTAATGTTTTTGTTGCATATGCTTTTTGAGTGAGCTCGAATTAATGTCTATCTTTACGGTGCGTTTTTCCACCACTTCGTTTGTTTTGCAGACATCATCTGCTATTTGCAGGTGTATGAGTCGCCGAGTTACGCTTTTTACTCGCCTTTTCTGCCGCTATCGCATAGGGTGGGGCAAATTCATCTGCTAGGTTAACAACGCCAATGAAAGAAAGAGTCGCCATTTTTGTCGATGTACAAAATGTGTATTACACCTGTCGTGAAAGATATCAGCGCAAGTTTGATTACAACCGTTTTTGGCAAGAAGCCACCGCAAACAAACAGGTGGTGGTAGCGAATGCCTACGCCATTGCCAGCCGTGATCCCGGGCAAAGGCAGTTTCATCACATTCTGCGCGGAATTGGTTTGGAGGTGAAACTTAAGCCTTTCATTCAACGCGCCGATGGCAGTGCCAAAGGCGATTGGGATGTTGGCATAGCATTAGATGCGATTGAACGGGCACCGGAAGTCGATCAAGTCATTTTGCTCTCTGGTGATGGCGACTTTGAAATTTTGGTCGAGCGCATTCAGCAACGTTATGGGAAAAAAGTGGTGGTTTATGGTGTACCGGGTCTCAGTGCTCAAGGGTTGAGAAATGTCGCTGACCAGTTTATTGAAATAGACAACGCACTACTTATTTAAACGTTGCGAAGGTGATATTCATTCAAGTTGGTATTCTGCAAAAAATCCGTTAGAATGCACTTCTCTTGGTTGATAATGCGAATGACTATCAACAGCAATTGTAACTTACATCAGGTTATTGACAACTCTTATGACGTTCTACAAAGCCAGTGCCGCCGCACTACTGATGGCGACCGTTGCCACTGCTCATGGCAGTGATCTCGACAAGGCGCAGAAAATTCAAAGCAATACCAACACTGCTGCGGCAAAAAGCCAAACACTGATTAATGGCAGTGCTGAAAACAGTCAGTTATTGCAAGCCGAAATTGAACTGCTTCAGGAAGAAGTGCGTAATCTCGAGATTTACCAGCGCCACTTGACTTCTTTGATCCACAGCCAAGAGCAGGAAAAGTCGAGTTTAGCGAGCCAAATTAGCGAGATCCAGTCGACGCGGCAAGGTATCGTTCCTTTGATGTATGACATGCTGGCTGAGTTGAAAGAGCTCGTTTTCAATGATGTTCCTTTAAAAGCCGAACAACGCAAAGAGCGGGTGGAAAAGCTGGAACTGCTAATGGCACGTGCTGATGTCGCTGAAGCGGAGAAATTTCGTCGTATTTTAGAGGCTTACCAAATTGAGCTCGACTACGGCAGTCGCATTGGTGCGTATCAGGCACAAATTCAAACCGTCGATGGTAAAGCGCGTCAGGCAGAGCTGCTGCATTTGGGCCGCATCTCTTTGATTGCTCGCAGCTTAAGCGGTCAAGCTTTCTGGTACTGGAACCAAGAGCAAAAGCAGTGGATGGAATTAACGCAAATTCCGGCGTCTGAGCTCAATCGTGCCTTTGATGTGGCCAACCAGAAAGTCGCGCCAGCGTTACTCTATCTTCCGTTATCTGTTGCAGCAAAAGAGGTGATGTAAATGAAACCCGTATCTATTCTTGCGGCTGGATTGTTGACATTGTCCTCTGCTGGCGTACTGGCACAGGCCGAGTTGGTGCAGCAAGCCAAAATCGAAAACCAAACACAGCAAATACACAATCAACAGCGTGAACAAGGCTTTAAACAGACTGAGCAGCAACTAAAAGCGCTCAAAGCGTCTCTGGCAGAGAAAAAAGCCCAATTGGAAAGCCAGAATGATAACTTGGCCAGCCAGTTTAGTGACAACGAAGTGCAGTTGTCTCAACTAGAAGAGCAACTGCGTGTTGAAACGGGCAGTTTGGGCGAAACTGTTCGGTGTGGTGCGTCAACACGCGAAAGAGATCAAAGCGGATCTTGCTGAAGCGGTTACCGCGATTGGCCAGACAGATCAAACTCAAGTGGTTAATGATATCGTAGAGGCAAACACACTGCCTGATATTCGTCAGCTACGCGGCTTGTGGCAGGTGATGCAAGCGCAAATCAGTGCCAGCCGCAGTGTCAGCGAGCTCACCATTGCGATGCTAGATGCAGAAGGCCAAACACAAGCGACGCCAGCACTGACACTTGGTAATTTTGGCCTGTTGACTGAGCAAGGTTATGTCAATTGGCATCATGACAAGCAATTTGCTTCTTCTTTTGCCAAACTGCCTGAAAACGTACCTGTACGCTCAGATCTGGTCGCGGCAAGCCAAGGTGAGATGATGCCTGTGCTGCTCGATCCGACTCGTGGCGTGTTGTTGCAGCAATATGCGCAGTCGCCTGGCTTGGCAGAGCGCTTTGCGGCAGGTGGTGTGGTCGGCAAAGTGATCATTGGTTTGTTGGCAATCGGTCTTATCATCGCAGCCTACCGCGCCGTGGTACTGCTTGCGGTGCAGGGTAAAATCAAGGCTCAGTTGAAAACACCGAACACACCAATGAATAACCCGCTGGGTCGAATTCTGGCAGTGTACGACAGTGAACGTCCGCGCAGTGTGGAAGCATTAGAGCTTCGTCTGCTGGAAGCGATTGTCGATGAACAAAATGGCTTGGAAAAAGGGCTCTCGATGCTTAAATTGCTTGCCGCTTTAGCACCAATGCTGGGTCTTTTGGGAACGGTGATCGGCATGATTGAGACCTTCCAAGTGATCACTCAATTTGGTAATGGCGATCCGAAGATCATGGCAAGTGGTATTTCGATGGCGCTGGTCACGACGGTACTCGGTCTTGTCGCCGCAATGCCGCTACTGCTGGCGCACAACATTCTTAATGGAATGGCGGAAAACGTGCGTAATGTACTTGAGAAACAGAGTATCGGTTTAGTCGCACAGCAAGCAGAACAGCAAATGCACACAACTCGTGAGTTTCCTGCCAAGGTAGGGAATGCAGCGTGAGTGGATTCGTTTCGCAACTGTTGCCTGAGCTGTTGACGTCCAGCCAATGGTGGGCGTCTTTGCAGACCTTTATGGAACAGGGTGGACAGATTTTATGGTGGCTCGCTGCCGTCGCGGTAGTTTTCTGGCTGCTCGCGGTAGAGAAAATTCTCTACTTGAGCCGCGAGTTTCCCGTGTATTGCACGCAAACCGCGCAGCAGTGGCAAGCGCGTGAAGATAGACAGTCGTGGTTTGCCTTGTCGGTGCGTGAAGCGTGGATGGCGCAAGCGCATCAGCGTCTGTTTCGTCATTTAAGCTTGCTGAAAGTGCTGGTGGCGATTTGTCCTATGCTTGGATTGCTCGGTACGGTAACGGGCATGATCTCGGTTTTCGAAGTGATGGCAACCCAAGGCAGTAGCAACCCAAAATTAATGGCGTCAGGTATTTCGCTGGCGACGCTGCCGACGATGGTCGGCATGGTGGTGGCACTGGTCGGCATGTTTGTTCATGCCCGCCTGTATAAAGCGTGTCAGAACCGAGAACTGAAATTGGAAAGAATGTTAAGGAGTCAGTCTTGAGACTAGGTAAACGTCAGGCAAAATCGGATGAAGCGCAGATCGATTTGACCTCAATGCTGGACATCGTTTTCATCATGCTGATCTTCTTTATTGTCACCAGTTTCGTTTGTGCGTGAATCCGGTGTGGAGGTGAATCGTCCGCAGGCCTCTAATGTTAGTGCACAGAAAGATGCGGGTATTTTCATCGCCGTCACGGCAGCCAATGATATCTATATCGATAAACGAATTGTCGATGTAGAGCGTGTTCAAGCCAGTATCGAACGCTTATTGCTCGATCAACCGGATGCCTCATTGGTGGTACAAGCCGACGAATACGCCTACAACGGTACGGTGGTTAAAGTGATGGATGCGGCGAAAGCGGCAGGGGTGAAAAACATCGCGCTGGCGGCGGAGAAACGCTGATGTTGAGACTATTGCTATCGCTGCCGGTGTCATTGGCGATGGTGTTTGCCCTATTTTCCGCCATGGCATGGATGGTGAATCTGGGCAAATTAAACGGAGTAACGCCATCTGCACCTGTCAGCTTTAACATGGTGATGTTTGAAGCGCAGAGCGAAGTGGCACGACGTCAACGTGCAGTGCCACCACCGCCGGATGTACCGCCGCCGCCTCAGCCCGAAGTCATGAAGGTCTCCCAAACGCCAATGACAACGACCTCGGCTCAGGTTGAGATGCCTAATGTTGATATGTCTTTTAGTGTCAATGGCTTAGCAATTTCCGTTCCTTCGGTCGGTATTCCGGGTAACAGCGTGGCAAATAATCATCAGCAGTTGACCCCACTGAGCCGAGTGGATGCGGTGTATCCCGCCAAAGCGAAGAAGAGAGGCATTGAAGGCTATGTGTTGCTGAGATTTGATATTGATGAAACGGGCAGGCCACAAAACATCGAAGTGGTGGAGGCTCAGCCAGCTCGATTCTTTGAACGTAGTGCCGTTGATGCAGTGAAGCGTTGGCGTTACCAGCCACAAATCGTCGATGGCGCCGCGCAACCCATTCTCGGATATAGCACCCGGATAGAGTTTAAAATGCAATGAAGATGAAAAAGACGACGATCACCTTACTGATGAGCTGCCTGCTGTTGACCAAGGTATCAGCCGCGGCACCGAACTCGGACATCTCACCTTACGCCCTGCGTTACATGCAGCAGGCGCAAACCTTGTCTGCCAAAGAGCAAAACCAGCAGGCGATCGAGCATTTGTTGACCGCCGAAGTGTCAAGGCCGGGCGATGTGGCAGCCATCTCGCGCATGCTGGGCATCTTATATTGGCAATCGGAGCAAGCTGAACATTCGGTGATTGCTTTGGAAAAAGCGCTCAACGCGCAAGGTTTGGCCGACGATGAGCAGTGGCGTACTAGGCGTATGCTGTCGTCAATCTACCTAACGCTAGGTCAATTTCGTCAAGCTTTGCCGCACCTCGAACTGCTCACGCAATCCATTCCCGAGGGAGAAAACGCCGCCGAAGTGTGGCTGCATCTGGCGCAAGCGCACTACAGCCTAGAGCAGTGGCGTGAGACGTTGCTCGCGCTGGAGAAACAGCGCAAACTCGACCCTAAACCGAGCGTGGCGGTGCTCTCAATCTCTCTTGGCGCGCATGCCCAGCTTGAGCAATGGTCGCAGGTGGTGGACAACGCCAAACAGCTGATTGCCCTGCAACCGGAGAAAAAAATTTGGTGGATGCAAGCCTATAGTGGCTATCTGAATTTACGTCAGCAAAAAGCGGCGTTAGATATTTTGACCCTCGCGCAACTTAAAGGCATTGCCTTGCTCGATTCTGAACGCAAGTCGTTGGCATATCTCTATGCGAGCCAAGGGATTTATGAAAAAGCGGCAGTGACATTGTCACAACTTGAACGGGCTGACAACGATCTTGAGCTGATCCGCTTGCAAGCGCAATATTGGCAAGCGGCAAAAGAGTGGCAGAAGTCGCTGCATTTCTGGCATAAAGCCGCAGAGATTGAGAGTAAATACCATTGGGAAGTGGCAGTGCTGCAAAATCAGCTACAGAAATATCAACAGGTGATCGCGTCACTGGATCAAATGGAAAATCAGCAGCGCTTCTATGATGCACAGTTGCTCAAAGTCAACGCGCTGTATCGTCTCAATCGCTTAGAAGCCGCACTTGCGTTAGCAAAAAAGGCTGACGCGATAAAATCGTCGACACAAACGCAAAGTTGGGTACGTTTTTTGTCACACAAGAAAAGTGAGACGCCCGAAGTTTAAGACATGGGGTAAAACTCAACCCAAGTGCTAAAAAAAGAGCGGATATCATTTCAGGCATGATATCCGCTCTTTGTCGTTATGGGTTAGTTAGCCAATAATGATTTGGCCCAGCAAGTAGCCGAGGCAGCAGGCACCGATGACACCAATCAAACCAACCGCCATAAAGGAGTGGTTGAAATACCATTTGCCAATCTTAGTCGTGCCTGTGTTATCAAAGTTTACGGTCGCAATGTCTGAAGGGTAATTTGGAATAAAGAAGTAACCGTACAGCGCTGGCATTAAACCAATCAGTAGTGCGGGTTCAAGCCCTAAGCCAAGGCCAACAGGCAACATCATACGCGCAACCGCGGCTTGTGAGTTCACCACCACCGAGACAATGAACAGCGCTAAAGCGAAGGTCCATGGATAGTTGTTCACCATTTCGACGATGCCGGATTTAAACTGAGGCATTGCGTACTGGAAGTAGGTATCTGACATCCACGCGATACCAAAAATCGCAATCGCTGCCACCATACCCGATTTAAACACCACGCCATTAGGCACGCTGCGCGGGTCCGTTTTGGTCGCCAGCAAAATGATACCGCCGAAGCACAGCATCATCATCTGAATGACCACCGCCATGCTGATCGGTTTGCTGCCTTCAGCGATAATGCGGATCTCTGGCACCATGGCAATGAGCACAATGGTAAAGATGGAAGCGATAAACAGCAGGACAGAGTTTCTCGCGGCGGCTGGTAGATGCTCATCCAACGAGGTTGCGGTGGTGTTAAGGATTTTTTCGCGCCATACCGGATCTTTCAAACGCTCTTGATATTCCGGATCGTCGTCCAGCTCTTTACCACGTTTTAGGCTGTAAAGTGACATCAACAAGGTGCCGAACAGCGTCGCAGGAACGGTAACTAAAAGGATAGAAAGCAAAGTGATTTCGTGGTTAATGTCGGCAAGTTGCGCTAAGTAGTAAACCACCGCAGCAGAAATGGGTGAGGCGGTAATCGCAATTTGCGATGCCACTGAAGCCGCTGCCATCGGACGCTCTGGGCGAATGCCATTTTTCAGAGCGACGTCGCCAATGATGGGCATGATGGAGTAAACCGCGTGGCCAGTACCTAGCATGAACGTCATCGCGTAAGTGACAAAAGGGGCAATCAGCGTTACCCGTTTGGGGTTCTTACGCAGCATGCGCTCAGCCACTTGCAGCATGTATTTCAATCCGCCAGCCGCTTCAAGAATCGAGGCACAGGTGACAACGGCAAGGATGATCAGCATGACCGTTACAGGTGGGGAAGTGGGCGGCATTTTGAACACAAACACTTCGATAACCAAACCGATCCCAGACACGACACCAAGACCGATACCGCCGTAGCGGGAGCCGATGTAAAGCATCAGCAAAAGGAACAGGAACTCCAAATACAACATGATATTTGTCCTTATTAGTAAAATTAGTAAGGATATTTTCGCTTGATATCGCTAAAAAATAGTAAACCTGCTTCACATAACCACTTAGCGTTGAAACCGATGTTGATTTCTCGGCAGTGACTCACGAAATTCCAGACAATCGTGACGCTGAAGTAAGGAGATTGTTAAGTCTTAATGGTGTGGATACACAGATAACGTTAACACTGGCGAAAAACTGAGCGTGAGATCACCTGACAATAAATGAAAACAGTTTGTAATCGGATCTATCAGTTTGAGCATATAGGGCCAAAGGTATCACTATCAAAAATCATATGGGACATCTCTAATAAGGCATTTTGCATTAGCAAACGTGATAAATACGGCCATTCTGAAACCCACACGTAACAAAAGGTTAAAATCGTGATATGCATCCTTTGACTATTCACTGAAACGAGTAATGATCATCTTTCAATAAAAAATACGACTCAGTTGGCTTTATAAAAAAACGGATGCTCAGATGAAACTTAGTAACTTATCGGTAAAGTACAAACTTCTCTCGCTCGTGATTCTCTCCGTTGCTCTGATTGTGGCGACGTGCATTTACAACTTGAATGAGCAACGTAAATCCTCCATGGCTGAACGCGAAAGTAAGCTTAAAGCTCAGGTGGAAACCGCGTTGAATTTGGTCAGTTACTATTATGATCTGCAAGGAGAAATCGGTGAGCAAGAAGCCCAGTCTCGCGCTATTCAAGCGATCAACAAATTGCGTTATGACGGTGATAATTACTTCTGGATCACCACACCGCAGCTCACGAT
This sequence comes from Vibrio cidicii, assembly GCF_009763805.1. NCBI lineage: Bacteria > Pseudomonadati > Pseudomonadota > Gammaproteobacteria > Vibrionales > Vibrionaceae > Vibrio > Vibrio cidicii. The sequence goes on from NZ_CP046803.1 coordinate 239,548, forward strand.
TGTCACTCATCCGGTCAAGCCGGAGTTAAACGGGCAAAACGCCTCCGGCTTTAAAGATGGCGCTGGCAAACTCCACTGGCAGGAGATGGCGTCGATAACCGCGCAAAACGGTGGTGGCTTCCTCGACTACCAATGGAAAAGCCCTAATGGCAAATTGAAAGATAAGATTTCCTACGTTGAGCAGTTCAAAGGTTGGGGATGGATTGTTGGCTCTGGTATCTTGGTCGCAGACATTCAAGAGTCTTTCTTCGCGGCGGCGCTTAAAGAGGCGTTTGTTGCATTAATTATGGCGGCCATGTTAGTGGCAATGGGTTATGTTATCTCAAGCAACATTGTCTTGCCGCTCAACCGGTTAATTGATAACACGAGCAAAATTGCCGACGGCGATTTACGTGTGCGACTAAATACGCAGCGCAAAGATGAGCTGGGAGTAATGAGTCGTGAGATAGACCGTATGTTGGAGAAACTGCAGTTTACTTTGATGGCGGCACATGAAGCGGCAGAACAATCCGCCAATATGGCGCAAAGCATCGCTCAGGCAAGTGAAGAAGCTGCGACCAGTGTCGGCACGCAGCATTCGCAACTGGAACTGCTCTCAACCGCAATGACGGAGATGAGTACCACCATCACCGATGTTGCGAGCAATGCAGAGAACACCGCGCACAGTACCCAGTTGGTTACGCATCATGCAGAGCAAAGTGGTCAAGCGATGGAGAAGACCGCACAAACCGTTTCGCACGTGTCACAAGACATTTCCGCTGCCGACCAGTTGGTGGCGGAGTTAAAAGCGGGCGTACAGGAAATAAGCGCAGTGGTGAGCGTTATCCGTGAAGTTTCCGAGCAAACCAACTTACTGGCACTGAATGCGGCAATTGAAGCGGCTCGTGCTGGTGAACAAGGGCGTGGTTTTGCGGTTGTGGCGGACGAAGTACGCAACTTGGCCTCACGTACTCAGCAATCCACCAATGAAGTACAGCAGACGATCGATTCGTTAACTGAGCGCACCGAGCGTACGGTCCAAGCGATGCAGCGCAGCAACGTCAAAGTCGAGCAAAGTGTCGCGATTTCGTTGGATACGCAAAAGCAGTTAGCCAATATGGTGACTGAGTTGGTGAAATCGAACGATATGGTGGCGCAGATTGCAGCGGCATCGGAGCAGCAAGGGTTAGTCGCCAATGAGATGACGGAAAACGTCACCAGTATTCATCTGGCCGCCAACGAAGTGATGCAGGCTTCACAGATGCTGGCGGAAGAGAGCCAAGCCATGGCGGCAGCAGCCGAGATCCTGAATGACCAGTTGAAATATTTTAAAGTTTCCTAGCTCCACTTGCACATAAACAGAAAACCGCTCAACTGAGCGGTTTTCTTATTGTGAGTCGCTTTGTACGTCCGTCTGAGACTCTATGGATTCTACTTGAGGCAGATTTTCCAGCGCTTGTTCAGCTTCCATTTTGGCTCTGTCTGCTTTGGAGATATAACGCGGCTTATTGCTCTTGTGCAGCTTTGCATTCTGCTTCTTCATTCTGGCGTTATAGATTTGATTAATTTTCTTTTTGCGGTTCATTGGTTGACTCCCGGTTGAGGTGGCGCAGGATAATCATTTGCTCACAAAAGTACAAGTGACTTTGATTTAGCTAAAAGCGCCGTTGCGTTTTTTGGGTATAGTGACTCATCACAAGAAATGACATTGACCACAAAGATGAAACAGCCACCTTCGCCCTCGCTTTTATTAACAGGCTCACTTGCCACTGAATTTAAGACCGTCTCCTATATGGTCGCGATGTACTGTCAGGCGCATCATCAAAGTGAGCGTGTTTTGTGCCAATCGTGTCAGGCTTTGTTGGATTATGCTGAAACCCGCTTAGACCGGTGTCCATACGGGCAAGCAAAACCAGCGTGTAATCGCTGCCCGATCCATTGTTACAAGCCGGAGCCGAAAGCGCAGATGCGCGATGTGATGCGTTATGGTGGACCAAGGATGCTGATCGCTCATCCGATTCTGGCGATTCGTCATCTGTGGAGTGAGAGAAAACCGGTGCCCGGAAAACCAGCACCGGAGAGTTCTAATCGTCATCAAAGAATGGCTAAGAAACCGTCACCACAGTGAGATTCTTAATCCAGTACTTCTGCGTGTAGCGGCGATAGCACAGCGCCAATTTCACCACTTCTTCAGCCAGCATTAGCGCATAAACGTATTTAAATTCCCAGCCAGCAATAAAAGCGGCCATTGCACACAAGGGCAAGCCCGTCATCCACATGGCGATAAAGTCCATCCGTAGGCAGAAAATGTTGTCACCTCCTGCGCGAATAATGCCGTTGATGATGATCATGTTGAGCATTCTTATCCAGATGCCACAGCAAAGGATCATCACCGCTGGCGCAGCCAATGGATGCAGTTCCTCGCTTGCCAAGTTAAGTGCGGATAAGATCAGTTCACGATTCGCGAGCATCAGAGCGCCGACAGAAATACCAACCAAAAAAACGACTTTAATAAAATATGCGGCCATGGCCTGCGCTTTCTCAAACTCATCTCGGCCGAGTGCTTGACCAATCAAGACCGAACACGCGACGGAAAGACCAAAGAAAATCGCATAGCAGAGCGACTCAAATGGGCCAAGCATACTAAACACCGCCAATTCTGTGGTGCCCATGTGGCCGAAAATCATTTGATAAACCATGGTACCAATCGCCCACAAAACCGCGCCCAGCGTGGTTGGCAGTGCCAATCGGCGGTAAGAAAGCCACAGTGAAGGGCGTTCAGGCGATGCGTGGGTCGTCAGCAACCAATGCGATTTCCATTGCATGAAACCAAGCATTAATCCGACTTGCACTGCACGAGAGATAGTCGTCGCTAGTGCTGCACCAGCCACCCCCATTGCCGGGACGCCTAAGCCGCCTTTGATCAACCAATAGTTCAGCGTGATGTTAATCACGATAGTCACAGCCCCCATCGCTAGAGGTGTGACGGTGTCACCTGATGAGCGCATGCTTGCCTCAATCACAATCACGATGTGGGTCAGCAACAGCACGGGAAACGCGTACCACAAGTACACCGAGCCGAGTTCAATAACTCGTTGGTCACTGGTTTGCAGCATCATGATCAAGTGTGAGCCGAGTGTGATCAAAAGCGTCACTGGCAAAAGTACTTTGAGACCAAAGCTCATGGCAATCATCGAAACCGTTTTGGCGCTGCGGGGGTCGTGCTTACCCCAATATTGTGCCACTAGGGTGCCGTTTGCCGAAGCGAGCCCAGCCATGATCATGATCGCAACAAAGTGCCATTTTGAGGCAATTCCCACAGCGGCGGTTGCTTCTTTACCAAAGTCGCTTACCATTAGAACGTCCGCCAACGCTAAAATTGCCACCAGAGCGCTTTGTATTGCAACGGGAAATCCGAGCTTGGCAATGGTCTTTAATAGCCCGCCAGGTAAAGGATTGCTCGGCAAATCTTTGATATGTTGTTGGTTCATGTTTGCTCCTTGGTTTGGAGCGGAACTATAAAGGGGAACGCTTAAGGTGAACATGTTTGAAAATTCGGAAAACCTGTGCAAATCCGTCATTGAGCAATTTGTGCCTAAAAACGAATGGGTCGACGAGGTCTACCTTGCACCGGAGTGCAAGGAGCGATTTCTCACCTTAACGGAGATCCCGGAATGGCGCGCTGCGGACATTTTTATGGCGGGCATCGCAAAACTCAAGCAAGGTTATTCGGTTGAGCGCTATGGGGTGGCGGTGCATACTTTGCTGTTTACAATGGCTGGCGCTGGCGTATTGATCACCAAAGAGAAGGTGAGTGCAATTCCACCGTACTCATTAACCATTCTGCCTGCGCATACCCCGTTTCGTTTTGAACTCGATCCAAACAGCAAATTTTGGGAAATGATCTGGCTGTTACCACAGCCAAGTGAAAAATGGCAGCACATTGCCCAAATGGGGCAATGCGTGGTGAATTTTCGAGAAACAGAACAGGTGTGGTCGCTGATGTGCTTGCTCTATGCTGAAATCGGTGGAAGAGGCAGTTTTCGCCGCATGTTGATCAGTGAAGTGGTGCGTCTGCTTTCCACGGTCGAGCCCGGGGTTTCCGGCTCACTTTCGCGTGTTCAGGCGTTGTTCAACGAAGTGGAAAGTCAGTTGCATTTGCCTTGGAGTGTGGCAGAAATGGCCGCGCATTGTTACATCAGCGAAGAGCAGTTTAACCGCCTGACGAAACAGCTATTTGGTGTTACGCCGCGCAGCAAACTGATCCAACTACGTATGGATAAAGCGGCTGATTTACTACGTTACAAAGAGTGGACCATTAGCATGATCTCGCACCGGCTCGGCTATCGAGACCCGTACAATTTTACCCACCGATTTAAAAAATATTTTGGTGTTTCGCCGACCCGTTATCGCAAAAACCTGACAGACAATTAAGCCCCGCAGTCGGGGCTTAATGCTAAGGAATTGCAACGCTTTTGCGCGTTTTTACTGCCGCGAGCAACATATAGATTGTGGTTGGTACCAACATGGCAAACAGATAACCTAGCAGACCATGGGGTTTGTGCATAAATTCACCTGCTAAAACGGGGCCAATCACCGAGCCTACGCTATAACTAAAGAGCATGACCTGAGTGGCTGAGACGATAAACTTACTGTCGAGCTGTTCACAACCCAATGTAATGGCGATCGGATAGAGAGCAAAGATAGCCATACCCAGCAAAAATAGCGCCATCGCTAACACAGGTAAGGAGTCGGAGACGAACGTCATGCCGATGGCGAAAACACCCGCCAAACAGTAAAACGCCATCAGTAAAGATTTGCCTGTCCATTTACCCAGCGCCGTCACGGTAGGCTGAACGACCATGCCGCCTAAAATTACCAGCGCCATCAAACTGCCGATACTGCTTTGTTCGACATTGCGGTTGGCTAGCTCAAGCGGCATCAAGCCATAGATCGCGCCAAGCGTCAGCCCTGAAACAATACAACCGATAATCGCCGCGTGATTAAGGCGCGCGATCTGCTTAAGCGATAAGCTCTCAGCCGAATGGCTATCTGGTTGCGATGTACGAAAGCAAACCAGCGCCATGACCGCAATCATTAACGTGGCGCAAATCAAGATAAAAGGCGTAGAGCCCGAAATACCAAAAGTGCTGATCCCGATTTGACCAAACGCAGTGCCGCCGTAGAGCGAAATCATGTAAAAGCTAAGCCGCTTGGCTCGAGAGTGCTCGTCACCATCTAATAGCCAAGACTCAACCACCACAAACACGCCTGCGATTGCAATGCCAGCGACAAAACGTGCACCCAGCCAGATGTGGCTATTGGGCAGCAAAGGTAACGTCACGATACTTGCGATAAAAACCAGCAAGCACAAAATAAAGGCGTTTTTGTGACCGATGCGTTGCACCACAGGTTCAAAAAACATTGAGCCCAATAACAAACCGGCATAAAACGCACTGGCTAACCAACTCGCCAAAGATACTGGTAACTGGTATTGCTCCGTCACCAACGGGATCAGGCTCATCAGGTAGCCGGATGCAACCGAGTAAAGCGTCAGCGCTAAAATAGGGACGAAAATAGATGAAGGCAGTGTCGTTTCGCGGGTGTCGGCCAAAGTCAGATTCTCCAGATAAGAAGAGAGGTTCATAGCTTGTTGGCGCGACTATGCGGCGAAATCTTATGTGAGTAAAATCACAAATATTTGTCGATACGACATGAAAATATGATTCTCGAGCATATGGTCGAAAATCGGCGATTGGGTGCTTTTGAGTAGAACAAATCCGGGTCAAGATTACCCGGATTAGTCAATTATTTTTTGATGGCTTGATTTAGCCATTGATCAAACTGGCTTTTGGGTAAGGCGCCATTGAGCATATCAACCCGTTGTCCTTTTTTAAATACCATGATGGTTGGAATGCTGCGGATTTGAAACTGAGCGGCGAGCGCCTGTTGGGCTTCTGTATCGATTTTCACAAAGCGTACCTGATGTTTGCGCTCATGCGCCACGTCGGCAAAGATAGGCGCAAAACCAACACAAGGGTTGCACCAAGGTGCCCAAAAGTCGACCACTACAGGAAGGTCACTGTTTAAAATTGCGTTAAAGTTTTCTGCGGTTCCTTCAATCGGTGCGCCATCAAGCAGCGCTGTTTTGCATTTACCGCAGCTAGGTTGCTCAGAAACACGCTCCACGGGTAAACGGTTTAGACCGCCGCAAGCTGGGCAGCGTGAATGGAAGGTCGACATGTTTTTCATTCCTTCTTAGTGATTTTCATACAACAGACGATAAAAGAGTCATTACCACATCAAGCTCGTCGACGAGGTTTTAAACTGGACTTACCAGACAACCTCAGAAAGCGTATACTTGCTTAATCTACTTAATTTAAAAACAACAATAAATAGGTCTAAGATGACAAATTATTACGCCGAAATTACGGGTTGGGGAAAATGCCTGCCTCCCGCTACCTTGTCAAATGATGATCTGAGTACGTTTCTTGAAACGTCGGACGAATGGATTCGCACCCGCACCGGGATTGCCAATCGTCGTATCAGCCATGTAAATACCTCGGAATTGGCCACCGTTGCGGCTCGCCATGCGCTTGCGCGTGCTGGGCTTGACGCTGCGGATATTGATCTGATTATTGTTGCTACCTGTTCACCAGATTCGCTTATTCCCAATATTGCTTCGTTGGTTCAAAGGAATTTGGGTATCGAAGCGGCGGCAGCGTTTGACTTGAATGCCGCTTGTACGGGCTTTGTTTACGGGCTAGAAACGGGCACACGCTTAATTCAATCTGGCGCTTATCGCCACGCACTTATCATTGGGGCAGAGCGTCTCTCTTTCTATATCGATTGGGCGATGCGCGATACCGCTGTGCTGTTTGGCGACGGTGCGGGCGCGGTGGTTTTATCAAGAACGGAGCACGCGGTTGGTCTGCAAAGTGCGAAAATCGGCTGTGATGCCAATGGCCGCGACATTCTCTCTGTGCCGAAATTTGGCACTTCCATGGATCGTTTCGCCGCAGATAACGGCTTTTGGGCGTTCAACTTCGTTGGTAAAGAGATCTTCAAACGTGCTGTGAAGGGCATGAGCAGCGCCGCTGCACACGTACTAGCCACGGCTGAAATGAGTAAAGACGATATTGACGTGGTGATTCCGCACCAAGCGAATATCCGTATTATCCAGACTTTGTGCGATCTCGCGGGGATTGAGCAGAAAAAGGCGTTCATTAATATTGATAAATATGGCAACACCTCGGCGGCCACGGTGCCGATCGCGCTGTGTGAGGCGGTAGAGCAGGGCCATATTAAAGCGGGTGACAATATTTTGCTCGCTGCGTTTGGCGCAGGCCTAACCTGGGGCGCAGGGCTGATCAAATGGGGTGAGCGTGTTGAACCTATCGCTCAAAGCGATGCTGCACTTCCACCATGTGATCAAAGCGCTCTTGAGCTGCTAAAAAATGCGATTGAGCTTTGTCACAGCCGAGAATCACGAAGCTAAAACTATGATTGAAAAACAATGATTAAAAAACGAGGGAGCCTTAGGCTCCCTCGTTTTTGTTGGCGTTGTAGCGCGAATCTAGTTTTTACTGCTGAGCAAATAAGTAAGTACGGTAGCCACCAATCAGGTTGCGGGCTTTAAAACCGTTGTTGACCAGTTGACGATACGCGACGTTACCACGCAGACCGACCTGACAATAGATGATGATCTCTTTGTCTTTTGGAAGCTCGTGCATACGCTGGCGCAGTTGGTCAACGGGAATGTTTACGTCGCCAGGCAAGTGATTGCCGTTGTCACGTTTCGCTAGGATTTCTAACATCCAGCAGGAGTTGCTGCTCATTCAGTTCTGCTAACTGGTCGAAATGAATCGGTGTCGAATCCCCTTTCATGATATTTGCCGCAACAAACGCTGCTTGGTTAATCACGTCTTTGGCACTGCCGAATGGAGGAGCGTAGGTCAGCTCTAAGTGTTGGAGATCGAGCACTGTCATGCCCGCACGCTGAGCGACGGCCATCACGTCAATCCGTTTATCTACGCCATCTTTACCAACGGCTTGCGCGCCGAAAATTTTGCCTGTTTGTGGGTCAAATAGCAGCTTAAATGAGACTATCTCTGCACCGGGATAGTAGCTAGCATGGCTAGCAGTGTGCACGTACACTTTTTCATAAGTGACACCGTCGCGTTTTAGCTGTTTCTCATTTTTGCCTGTTGACGCTACGGCTAAATCAAAAACCTTACAAATCGCGGTTCCTTGAGTGCCTTGATAACGCTCGCTGCGACCAAGCATGTTGTCCGCCGCCATACGGCCTTGACGGTTGGCTGGGCCAGCTAGGGGAACCAAGGTTTGTTTGCCTGTGACAAAATCTTGCTCTTCAACCGCGTCGCCGACTGCATAGATAAACGGATCACTGGTTTGCATAAATTCGTTGGTGCGAATACCACCAAGCTCACCGATCTCAAGTTCGGCCTCGCGTGCAAGTTTGGTTTCTGGGCGCACCCCAATCGCCATAATCAACACATCGGTACGCAAAGTTTCACCGTTATTGAGTGAAAGCGTCAGCTCACCTTGCATATGGCGATGCGCTTCGTTTTCACCAGACTCGACACTGACAATGTGCTCTGTCGGGTGATACTCAACCGCTTCTAGTGCCACGCCCAAGCGTAAGTCGATGCCCTTTTGTCGGATTTCGGCATGAACGAAACCTGCCATCTCTTTGTCAACCGGTGTCATCACTTGATCGGCCATCTCAATCAATGTGGTTTCTATTCCCAATTGATGAAACGCTTCCATCATCTCCAGACCGATGAATCCGCCGCCAATTACGGTCGCGTGTTCTGGTTTGTTCATCTGAATGGTTTTGATGATGCGATCCATATCTGGAATATTACGCAGTGAGTGGGTCAGCGGGTTGTCTATGCCCGGGATAGGTGGAACGACAGGACCAGCCCCAGGGCTGAGTAAGAGAAAGTCGTAGCTTTCTTGATACTCAGAGCCGTCGAGTAAATTTTTCACGCTGATGGTTTTTTCTTCGCGATTGATGGAAAGAACTTCATTCATCACTCGCACATCGACATTAAAGCGGGCTAAAAAGCTCTCTGGTGTTTGCAACAGTAATTTACTGCGATCAGTGATGTCACCACCAATGTGGTAAGGTAAACCACAGTTGGCAAATGAGACAAATTCGCCGCGCTCAAACATGATGATATGCGCGTCTTCACTGAGACGGCGTGCACGAGCTGCTGCTGAGGCGCCACCTGCGACACCACCAATGATCACGATTTTTGTCATGTAATAAAACCTCATTATTTTGACGGCACACAATAGCAGTGCGTTCACATAGCTATTGCGGCCACATCGTCATTTAAAGCCAAGTTTTTTGAGAAATAGGGCGGCCGGACAAAATCCAGTGAATGCACTTTGGATTAAGTTGACGCCGACAAATACGGTTAACCATACAAAATTAGTATGCACATAGGTTGTGAGCAAGAGCGATAATAAAACCATGCTGCCTGCAATTATACGAACTCCGTTATCTACCGTCATGATGTCACCTCCACGTGTTTAATGGTGTTACTCTAAACTCTAATATTAGATATGTCTAATAAAAATTAATCTAATTTCAATTAAGCTAAATTAGAATTGACTAAATTTGTTAATTCAGTAAACTCTAAATCATGTACTTAGGAGGTGGCTATGCATCGTGAAGATTCAATTAATCTAAAGCAAATGCGCGGTAGTGCACATGAGGTTTCTGAATTGCTTAAGGTGATGGCTCATCCTGAACGTTTAATGGTGCTGTGCCAGTTAACGAGCGGTGAAGTTGGCGTGGGTCAATTGCAACAGAGCTCAACATTGAGTCAGTCTGCGTTCTCACAACATCTCACTTTGTTGAGAAAGCACGGTTTAGTCAAAGCGCGAAAAGAGTCACAACAGGTTTTCTACTCTTTGGCAGATGTGCGTGTTGCACAGTTAATCAGTAATTTACAGTATGTTTTTTGTCATAATTAAGAGGCTTATATGGCGTTTATCATTCCTTGGGAATCGTTAGCAGGAGGCGTTTTACTTGGTCTATCAGCACTAATAATGCTAGTGCTTAATGGGAAAGTTGCCGGCATCAGTGGGATTTTGACCGGGTTATTAACCCCCAAATCACGCGACTTTGCTTGGCGTTTAATGTTTGTTGTCGGCATGATCGCCGGAGGTGTGGCTGCCGTGACTTTCGGCATGGCGCATTTGCCAGCAGCTTCGTCTCTAGGCGGTTCCTCAGTCATGTTGGCATTAGCGGGTTTAGTCGTGGGGGTTGGCACACGGTTAGGAAATGGATGCACGAGTGGCCATGGTATTTGTGGTATTGGCCGTTTATCAACACGATCGATGGTGGCGACAGGTGTGTTTATGTCAGTCGCTGCGGTGACGGTGTTTATCAGACTTCATTTGATCTAATTTCCTAAGGCGTAACTCAATGAACAACTTTCTATTTCGATTTACTTCGCTAGTCGCAGGACTTCTTTTTGGTTTGGGGATGGCTATTTCTGGGATGATTGATCCCGCTAAAGTGATTGGCTTTCTTGATGTGGCAGGGCAATGGGACCCAAGTTTGATGTTTGTGATGGGCGGAGCACTCACGGTGTTTATGCCCGGTTACTTTTTCATTGTGCGTCAGCAGAGCAAGCCAGTTAACGCGCCAAGTTTTTGCTTATCGACACAAAAGAGAGTGGATGCAAGGCTGATTTCTGGTGCGGCACTGTTTGGTGTTGGTTGGGGATTGGCGGGCATCTGCCCCGGACCTGCCGTAGCGAGTCTTGGATTGGGCAATCCCCAAATCTGGATCTTTTTTGCGGCAATGATGGTCGGCTTAGGCACAACTAACTTGCTGATCTGTATTAGAAATGAGCGTCAAGTCAAAACAGAGCTGGCCTAGCTCGGCTAGAGTAACAGAAACAATCAGGGAGATTTGATTATGCAATGGTTGAAAAAATCTGCGTTAGCAGCCGCACTTTTGCTCACAACGAACAGCTCGGTAATGGCGGAAGTCTATACTGCGCAGCTGACTAAAGTCGATCAGGCCATCGTGTTGGATGGTGTGGTTCAGCCTGTCAATCAAGGTACTGTCGCCGCGCAAACGTCAGGTACCGTGGTCGCCCTTAATGTGGATGTGAATGATTACGTTAAGCAAGGTAGTGTGCTATTGGAAATTAGCGCAGTACAGCAATCGGCAGCGCTAGATGCGGCCAAGGCGCAATTGGCAAGCGCAGTTGCACAAAATAAAGAAGCGCAGGCACAAGTAAAGCGTTTTCGCCAATTGATGCCGAAAGGGGCGATTTCCCAAGATCAGATGGATGCAGCAGAAACGCGTGCTCGCAGCGCGGCTGCCGCAGTCAAATCGGCGGAGGCATCAGTAGCACAGGCAAAAGAGTCTCTCGGTTACACCAGCGTGATGGCACCTTATGATGGTGTGGTGACCAAGCGTTATGTCGAACTTGGGGAAACCGTGGCCCCGGGCACACCACTGTTGAGCGGTTTCTCGATGGACGAGCTGAGAGTGGAAAGTGAGATCCCGCAGCACTATTACTCGCTAGTAAACAATGAAGCGCAGTTTACGATTGACAATGGCGGTGGCGAGAAAGTCACTCCAACCGCCTACAATCTTTTCCGTTATGCAGAACCTAGCTCACACAGCCATACTATTCGCCTCAACTTACCGGAAAAACAACTTGGTTTTACCCCAGGTGCTTGGGTGAAAACGCGTTTTGTCTATGGGCAGAGAGAACTCCTTCTGGTACCTAAAACGGCCGTCATGCGTCGCGCTGAACTGAGCGTCGTCTACCGACTCACTAAAGATGATGAGGCAATTCTAAACCCAGTACGTTTAGGGCAAGAGTTTGAAGACAGCTATGAAGTGTTGTCTGGGCTTGAAATTGGCGATCGTGTGGTAAGCAATTTGCTCAAAGTGAAAGGTGAATAATATGACTCAACGACTCGGTATTTCGGGTCGCATTGCTGCGGCCTTTCAAAACTCAGCAATGACCCCATTGCTGGCCTTAGTTGGCTTGTTGATGGGAATCTTCGCTGTCGTGGTTACCCCAAAAGAAGAGGAGCCCCAGATTGATGTCACTTTTGCCGATGTCTATATCCCGTTTCCCGGTGCGTCTCCGCAGGAAGTCGCCAGCTTAGTGACCACACCGGCAGAACAGGTTATCTCTGAAATCCAAGGCATTGACAAAATTTACTCTTTCTCTCAGCCAGACGGTGCGATGATCGTGGCGATCTTTGAGGTTGGCGTGACGCGAAGCGATGCTGTGGTACGGATCTACAACAAACTCTATTCCAACAAAGACTGGATGCCGCAAGGCGTTGGAGTTGGAGAACCTATCATCAAACCGCGTGGTATTGAAGATGTCCCCATTGTCACTATTACCTTATCAGACAAAGAAGGTCACTATTCTGGGCAGCAGCTAACTCAAATTGCGCACGGGCTAGAAACCGAGCTAAAACGCATTGATGGCACACGTGACATATACACGGTGGGTGCGCATGCCACTATCGTTGATGTTAGGCTCGATCCGGTCAAAATGAATGCTTATGGTGTGACTATCAGCCAACTCAATCAAGTGCTTCCTTCTGCCAATCAACGTTCCACCACACTTAGTCTGACCCATGACAATCAACAGTTACCGCTACAAATTGGTGAGTTCTTAACCCAAGTTGATCAAGTCAAGCAGCTTGTGGTTGGTGTACAAAATGGCTCGCCCGTCTACTTTGAAGACATCGCAGAGATCGCTCTGGGTGTCGATACACCCAAACACAACGTTTGGGCCAGTGACAAACATACCTTAGCGCCAGCCGTGACTTTGGCGATTGCCAAAAAGAGTGGGGAGAATGCGGTGAACGTCGCCAAAGCGGTGGAGGAACGCATAGATGTGCTGAAAAATCAGCTCATTCCCGCCGATATTGATGTGACTATCACCCGTGACTATGGCAAAACCGCCGCAGATAAAAGCAATACCTTAATCGGTAAACTGGCGTTTGCCACCACGGCCGTCGTGTTACTGGTGCTGCTGACCATGGGCTGGCGAGAATCTTTGGTCGTAGGTATCGCCATTATTGTGACATTGATGATCACCTTGTTTGCCTCTTGGGCATGGGGCTTTACCTTAAACCGCGTCTCTCTGTTTGCGCTGATCTTCTCGATTGGTATCCTCGTGGACGATGCCATTGTGGTGGTGGAGAACATTCACCGCCACATGTCGATGGGCAAAAAGAAACTGTCGGAGTTGATCCCGGTTGCCGTTGATGAAGTCGGGGGGCCGACCATTCTAGCCACCTTGACAGTAATAGCGGCGCTGCTGCCGATGGCTTTCGTCTCTGGCTTAATGGGGCCGTACATGAGCCCAATTCCAATCAACGCCTCAATGGGGATGTTAATCTCCCTTGCGGTTGCTTTCGTGCTTTCCCCTTGGCTGGCAGGGAAAATGCTTAAAGCGGGCAAGCATGAAAATGAGCATCAAGCGGATTCGATTTTCCACAAACTCATGGCTCCTTTTATTACGGCCGAGAAACAAGCGAGAAATCGACTTCTCCTCTTGCTGGGTGTTTTAGGTTTGATCGCAGGTTCTGTTGCCCTGCCAGCTATGCAAGCTGTGGTATTGAAAATGCTGCCTTTTGACAATAAATCTGAGTTTCAGGTGGTATTGGATATGCCTGAAGGCGCCTCTCTTGAACGCACGCAACGCGTACTGTTTGAGTTAGGAGAAGAGCTTGCCAAAGTGCCGGAAGTAGAGAACTACCAAATTTATGTTGGTAATGCCGCACCCATCAACTTTAACGGCCTAGTGCGCCACTATTTCCAGCGCAACCAAGCTAACCAAGGCGATATTCAAGTCAATCTGCTGGATCGCCGTAAGCGGGATCGCGACAGCCACGAGATAGCCAGTGCTGTGCGTCCAGTGCTAAACCAAATCGCCAGCCAGTTTGGCGGAAAAGTGAAAGTGGTTGAAGTGCCGCCGGGGCCGCCAGTGTGGTCCCCAATTCTGGCTGAAGTTTACGCACCAACACCAGAGCTGCGAGCTCAAGCCGCTCGCCAAGTGCGAGACATTTTTAGACACAGTGAAGATATTGTCGACGTGGACATGTATCTGCCTGAAATCCATCAGAAATGGCAAGTGACGATCGATCGCAGCAAGGCCGCTCGTTTGATGGTGCCGTACAGTGAGATTGTCGATGCGTTGGCGACGACGGTTGGTGGTAAACCGATCACGTATCTACATACAGAACACAGTAAGTATCCTGTGCCTGTCATGATTCAAGCGCAGGAAGGGGCAAAAGTACGTCTTGAGCAGTTATTGAACCTCAAAGTAAGCAGTCAAAATGGCAACCACTACCCGCTAACGGAATTGGTTTCGATCACGCAAAGTCAGATGGAAGACTACATAGTGCATAAAAACCTTGTTCCTATGGTGATGGTCGTGGCTGATATGACGGGAGAGATCGACAGCCCGCTTTACGGCATGTTTAATCTCTCTGCCGAGCTCGACCAAGCGATGACGCTCGATCAGTACTACATCCACCAGCCAGATGGGCTGCAAGGCATTTCAATCATGTGGGATGGTGAATGGACCATTACTTATGAAACGTTCCGTGATATGGGAATTGCCTATGCAGTTGGAATGGTGTTGATCTACTTGTTGGTGGTCGCGCAGTTCAAATCCTATTTGGTGCCGCTGATCATCATGGCACCGATCCCGTTGACGATTATCGGTGTCATGCCCGGCCATGCCTTGTTGGGCGCGCAGTTTACCGCGACGTCGATGATCGGCATGATCGCCCTTGCCGGGATTATTGTGCGTAACTCCATTTTGTTGGTGGATTTTATTAACCAGCAAGTTGAACAAGGCGTTGAGTTTGCCGAAGCGGTGATTCAGTCCGCGGCGGTGCGGGCAAAACCGATTATGTTGACCGCGCTGGCCGCCATGATTGGGGCCGTATTTATCCTTGATGACCCGATTTTCAACGGCTTAGCGATAAGCCTGATCTTCGGCATCTTCGTCTCAACCATCCTGACCTTAATTGTTATTCCAGTGCTTTATTTCACCTTTATGCGCAAACGCTTCAGCCATTAATTGGCGATGTCGGCTAACTAGCGAGGCCCAACAGGGCCTCGTCTATTTTGGCAGGTTCAGAGTGAGAGTGCTGCTCAACGGGCAATGGTCGCTCAGTTGGAAACGCAGTACATCAAGGCTGTCAAAGCGCGTCTGTTTGGCTTCAGAGGCCGACAGGGAATGGCTGACGAGTATGTGATCGATTAAAGAGCGAAAACGGTGAGTTTTGCTCGGCTGCTTTTTCGAGCGCACCTGACATAACGCTTCACTGTCCTGAGACGCCAAGCGAAATTGCCCAGATTGAGCCAAAATTTCATAAAGCCAATCGCCCGCATAGGCGAGGTTGTGATTGAAGTCACCTAAAATCACATAGTTCTGTTTTTGCACTTCTCTCTCTTTTATCCACTTTGCCAATTGTTTGCCTTGTCGTTTGAGTGTTTGGCAAGAATCCGTTGCTTTAAATGCACCACTGCAACCCGCTTTCAGATGCACGTTCAATAAGTGAATATCCGCATAAGGCGCCTGCTTAACAATGACATAAGAGGCGAAGCGCAGTTTGCTGTTGGCCTGAGTATCTAAAGCAATGTCTTGTGGATCTTCAAAGGAAATGCCCTTTTTGATCGCGAACCCCGTGTATTGGTTGATGTCATCAAACTGATGGCGGCGAAAGGGAGGGCTAGCGCGATCTGAAAGTCGCACATGGTAATTGGTACCGACGATTTGCTGTATCGCCTTGATGTCGTTGACCTCTTGGAAAGCGAGAATATCGGCTAGGGTTTGCTGGAAATAGAATGCCATTTTCGCCACATCCTCTGTTTGGCGTTGGCTTTCAACTATCTGCTTGCTTGGCACGCTGCTAAGCCACTGCATATTCCAGGTGGCAATATGCACTGTACCTGCGGCCTTGGCTAAAGCAGACCATAGCAATCCTAAACAAATCAAAAAAAGTACACAGAGTCGTCTCTTCATCACCAATTATTCCTAAGTCATTCGGCAAGCCTTTATCCTACAAGAGCTCAAAAAATTTCAAGCAGAAAAGAACACATTTTTGCAATTTTCACGCTTTTCTTCCTAACTGAGATCGCTGCCGACAAGATCGATTTGATCTTAATCCATACCCCATTTTTGTTGATCAAAATCAATACCGAGGGCGACGGCTTTTCGTTAAATACGCCACAACATATAGTGCCAGTCGGATAAAAAATAACCCTATATAGTGTGTTTGTGGATAACTCTGTGAGTATGCTAAGGGTAAGGAGAAGAAAGTGAAACCAATCGTAATCAAGCGTGATGGCTCTAGGGCTCCATTTAGCCGCGATCGTATTCAAGCTGCGGTAGAAGCGGCTGCCGAGCATGTGGATAAAGAAATCGCCATTTATGCCCTTAACGTTGCTTTAGCGGTTGAATTGCAGCTAAAAGATCACGATGAAGTTCACATTCACGAAATCCAGACCTTAGTTGAAAATGAACTGATGCAAGGCCCTTACAAATCGCTTGCCCGAGCATACATTGAGTACCGTCATGATCGTGATATTGCGCGCGAAAAACAGAGTACGCTGACGCGAGAAATCGAAGGATTGATTGAAGAGAGCAATGTTGATCTTATCAATGAAAACGCCAACAAAGACGGTAAAGTCATCCCAACTCAGCGTGATTTGCTCGCAGGTATTGTTGCCAAGCACTATGCCAAAACGCATATTTTGCCAAGAGATGTCGTACAGGCACACGATGAGGGCGATATTCACTACCACGATCTAGACTATGCGCCTTTTTTCCCTATGTTTAACTGCATGTTGATAGATCTGAAGGGAATGCTGACACACGGTTTTAAAATGGGGAACGCAGAAATTGACACGCCAAAGTCGATTTCCACCGCGACCGCCGTTACCGCGCAAATCATTGCTCAGGTTGCCAGCCATATTTACGGCGGAACGACAATTAATCGCATTGATGAAGTGCTTGAGCCCTATGTGATGGCGAGCTATGAGAAGCACTTCGACATCGCGCGTGAATGGGATATCTATGACCCAGAAGGTTTTGCACGTGCTCGTACCGAGAAAGAGTGTTACGACGCATTTCAATCATTGGAATATGAAGTGAACACCCTACATACCGCCAATGGGCAAACGCCGTTTGTCACTTTTGGTTTTGGTCTTGGCACTAGTTGGGCATCGAAACTTATCCAGCGCTCAATTTTGAAAAACCGTATCGCGGGTCTGGGCAAAAATCGCAAAACTGCCGTTTTTCCTAAATTGGTCTTTGCTATCAAAGATGGCCTCAACCATAAACCAGCAGATCCTAATTACGACATCAAACAGCTGGCATTAGAATGTGCTTCTAAGCGTATGTACCCGGATATCCTTAACTACGACAAAGTGGTTGAAGTGACTGGTTCTTTCAAAACACCGATGGGATGCCGCAGCTTTTTAAGCACTTACGAAGAAAATGGCGAACTGATCCATGAAGGGCGTAACAATCTCGGTGTGGTGAGCCTCAACTTGCCACGTATTGCACTCAAAGCCGCTGGTGATGAGCAGCGTTTTTATCAATTGCTGGATGAGAAACTGAAGCTAGCCCGTCGCGCTTTAGAAACACGTATTAGCCGTTTAGAGAATGTTAAAGCGCGCGTTGCACCGATTCTTTACATGGAAGGGGCGTGTGGTGTGCGTTTGAAGGCAGACCAAGCGATCGCCGACATATTCAAACATGGCCGAGCGTCCATTTCTCTTGGTTACATCGGTATCCATGAAACCATTAACGCGCTGTATCGCGATGGTACGCACGTTTATGATGATGCAAGTCTACGAGACAAGGCGCTAGAAATTGTCAAACGCATGAAAGCGGCCGTAGATCTGTGGACAGAGGAGACTGGCTACGGATTTAGCCTCTATGGCACGCCAAGTGAAAACCTGTGTAGCCGTTTCTGTCGAATTGACACCAAAGAGTTTGGCGTGATTGCGGGCGTGACCGACAAAGGTTACTACACCAATAGCTTTCATTTGGATGTGGAGAAAAAGGTCAACCCTTACGATAAGATCGATTTCGAAATGCCTTATCCGGAAATTTCCAGCGGTGGGTTTATCTGCTATGGCGAATTTCCAAACATGCAAAACAACATCGAAGCGCTGGAAAACGTCTGGGATTACAGCTACACCCGCGTGCCTTACTACGGCACCAACACCCCTATCGACGAGTGCTATGAGTGTGGTTACAACGGAGAATTTGACTGCACCAGCAAAGGGTTCACCTGCCCGAAATGTGGTAACCATGATTCCTCAAAAGTGTCCGTGACTCGCCGGGTGTGTGGCTATTTAGGTAGTCCAGACGCACGGCCGTTCAACTTCGGCAAGCAGGAAGAAGTGATTCGTCGAGTGAAACATCTCTAGTTGTAAAAAAGATAAGGAGTCAACTTTACATGAGTTGGCTCTGCCCTTTGAGAAGGTAAGTGATGAACTATCACCAATATTACCCGGTGGATGTCGTAAATGGACCGGGAACTCGCTGCACACTGTTTGTTTCGGGCTGTGTCCATCAGTGCCGAGGTTGCTACAATCAATCCACGCAGCGTTTAGATTCTGGAACGCCTTTTACCCAAGAGGCGGAGGATAGAATCATCGCTGATCTCAATGATAAGCGGATACCTCGCCGTGGGTTATCGCTATCAGGCGGCGATCCACTTCATCCTGCCAACGTGGCCGATGTGTTGCATTTGGTAAAGCGTGTTCGAGCGGAGTGTCAAGGCAAAGATATCTGGTTGTGGACAGGTTACTGCCTAGATGAACTCGATACCGCGCAACGCGAAGTCCTTGGTTATATAGATACCCTAATTGACGGTAAGTTTGAGCAAGACAAAGCAGACCCCAGCCTGAAATGGCGAGGCAGTGCGAATCAAATCATTCATACCTTTACTCTGTGAAACAACGGTTGTACTAGCATAATGCGCTATTCGAGCCTTCTATGTTAATCAAATGTTGCCTGCTTTGGTTTTTTTCACTGAATTGATTGGCAAGGTAAAAATTTGCTTCGTCTTCACAATCCTTTGATGTTAAGTTTTATCTTCCTATCTGGATGACTTCCATCACTTGAATTTCAAAGGGTTGTGACTTTCATGTTTTCTCAATTACCAACACCAGCTTTAGATCCAATTCTTTCATTAACCGTCGCTTTTCGTAACGATCCTCGTCGCGAAAAAGTGGACCTTGGAATTGGTGTTTACAAAAATAGCCAAGGCGAAACGCCCATCATGCGTGCAGTCTCTCAGGCGCAGCATATCGTCGCTGACACACAAAAAACCAAATCTTATGTAGGCCTCGCGGGCTGTGAAGAGTTCAACCAATCGATGGTGGACCTATTGCTAAAAGGCACATCGGTCTTGGATCGCGTGGCCGCAATCCAGACTCCGGGGGCAAGTGGTGCGCTGCGCATGTTGGGCGATTTGATGAAAGTGGCTCAGCCAGACACCACGGTTTGGATTTCGAACCCAAGTTATGTCAATCATAAGCCAGTGATGGAAGCGGCGGGTCTAAAGGTGAAGTATTACCGCTACTTCAGTCCTCTGACTAAGCAGGTGGATACCGAACTCATGCTGCAAGACTTGGCTGGTGCTGGTGTGAATGATGTCGTACTGCTACACGGTTGTTGTCACAACCCGACAGGTGCCGATATTGACTTTTCCGCTTGGCAAGCGATTACCGAACTGGCCGTGAAAAATGGTTTTACGCCGTTTGTCGATATTGCCTATCAAGGTTTTGGAGATGGTCTGGAAGAAGATGCGAAAGGTCTACAATACATGGCCAATCAAGTCGAAGAGATGCTCATCACCACCTCATGTTCGAAGAACTTTGGTTTATATCGTGAGCGTACTGGTGCGGCAATTGTCGTTGGTCAGAGCGCATTGGCAGCACAAAATGCCAAGGGAAAACTCATGACCTTGGCTCGCGCGACATACACTATGCCGCCAGATCACGGCGCCGCTCTGGTAAAAACGGTGCTGCAAGATCAAGCATTAACCACATTGTGGAAGCAAGAACTGCGTGAAATGCAGCAACGTTTGTTAAACCTTCGTCAAACCTTGTGTAATGAATTGAGAAATCAGCACAATACGTCACAATTCGACTTTATTGAAAGCCACAAGGGGATGTTTACTGTGCTAGGCTTTTCACCAGAGCAAATGGGAACGTTGCGTGAAGAATATGGAATTTATGGGGTGGGAGACGGGCGAATCAATATCGCTGGCCTGACAGAAAAGGACATTCCTTACGTAGCTGATGCGATAGTTAAAGTCTCACAACGTTAAACCAGGTGATTGGATGAAGAATTGTAAACTTATTTTACCCTTGCTACTTTGTGGCGGTCTGAGCGCGTGTGTTACAGCCCCCGCACAAGAGGAACAGGTTGAAAATAAGCCAGAAGTCAACAAAGAACAAACCACTGAACAGGCAGTAAAACAGCCTGAACCCATCGAAACGGAACAACCCGTTATTGAGTTAAAGGCAAAAAAAACCTCAGATGGTAAGCTGATTCTCGGTGAAAAAGAGTGGGTTTATGTGCCTGGGTTAGAAGAAGCATTTCGTTCACGTGTTGATACTGGAGCAACCACTTCATCCATTAGCGCCGTTGATATCGTCGATTTTGAGCGTGA
This sequence comes from Vibrio cidicii, assembly GCF_009763805.1. Lineage (NCBI taxonomy): Bacteria > Pseudomonadati > Pseudomonadota > Gammaproteobacteria > Vibrionales > Vibrionaceae > Vibrio > Vibrio cidicii. The sequence goes on from NZ_CP046803.1 coordinate 260,266, forward strand.
CGGCAAAGATTGGGTTAAGTTCAAAATCGAACATGACGGTATTCAGAGTAAAGAGATTGCTCTGCCTGTGGAGCGCTGGGTTAAAATTCGTCAATCGAGTGTAGAGGGAACGCAGCGCCGTCCGGTCGTTTTAGCTTGGATCCAAATCGGCGATCTCAAAGAGAAGACGGAGTTTACCTTAACAGACAGAACGCATCTTAGATACCCAATGCTACTCGGACGTAGCTTTTTCAAAGATGTGGCCATTGTTGATGTCTCCCGCAAATATGTTCAGGATAAACCGCAAAATAAATAACAAAAGGGACCAATACGGTCCCTTCGTTTTAATGCTCCAATCAGAAATGGAATCGCACTGACATCAAGATTTGGTGGCCGTAAATGCCGTTGTTACGAATATCGGCGCCTATCGAAAGCTGCTGTGTTGAGTGGAATCTTGCGCCGATACCAATGATGGAGGCCGTTTCATCATTAGAAATAAGTTGTCCAACACGGCCATGAACTTCAATGTTCTCCATCAACCAGATACGGCTGCCTATATTAATTTCGGTCTTCCACTCATCACCAATGGTATCGCTGGAATCTGATTTCACGTTGTGCAAAAGCATTTGGCCGTAAATATCGGCAAACTGCCCCATTGGCCCGTTAAATCCAATCCCCCCCGCGAGATCCCAGTCACCGCTAAATTCACTGTCAAAACGCGCGATAATGTGTGTATTTTCAGTGAAGTAGGTATTAAATTCCGCCCCAAACGTTCCAGGGCTCGAACCCATGCGCACCTCAAACATGTTGTAATTAAAATTGTTTGCACTTGCTGCAACTGGGAGCAAAGTACATACACCCAACATTGCCGTTTTGAGAGCTCTACTTAGCATGTGATCTCCGAAGCCAAAAAAATAACGATCCATTATGACAAAAATAGCCTGCAATTAGCAGGCCAAATAAGTATAGGCGATGAAAATCAGTAGCATACCAGCATTTGGGCGAGAATTTAAATACGCTGTCTGCGTGGCTTAGAGTATAACGATTTGATCCACCTCGATTTCTGGTATTTTGCCACCTTCATACTCGCCAAACAATCTTAGCTGCGTGGTTTCATTGATCGGTGTAGTCAAATGCACCTTGTCATCGAGCTCGACTTGGACCTCAGCGCTGCCATCTGAAAAGAGAAACGTGTCATTATTTAACTGCTTGATGAACTTACCTTCCACCACCACATGCTTTTCGCTAAACATACCGGTTTCTTGGAGTAAATCAGCCACCTTACTGATTTCAACTGGGCCGTTGAATTGAATGCCAGTATTGTGCTGGTAATCTTTGGCGACCGCGATGCTGGATACTAAGGTCATAACTGCAGCTGTGGTAAAAAATGCTTTTTTCATTTTATGATTCCTGTGTGGTTCAAGTACGTAATGGATTAAAACAAACTTCATTTGAACCGCATCTGAGAAAACCATTCATGTTCGATTCATTTCCCCTTTACGGCAAAAAAGGTAAGATAATCAACCTCTCATCATTTAGTAGCGATAGCATGAAATCGACAGTAACAACCCTTATGGTTCAGGGCACCACATCGGATGCGGGAAAGAGCGTCCTCGTGGCAGGAATATGCCGCGTCCTTGCGCGTAAAGGGGTAAAAGTTAGCCCTTTCAAACCGCAAAATATGGCGTTAAATAGCGCGGTGACCAAAGAGGGCGGAGAGATCGGTCGAGCGCAGGCGGTCCAAGCGATGGCATGCAACATTGAGCCAAGCGTGCATATGAATCCAGTTTTGATTAAACCCAATAGTGATACCGGGGCACAGATTATTCTGCAGGGTAAAGCCATCACCAACATGGATGCCTACGGATTTCATAACTACAAAAAAGTGGCGATGGACACCGTTCTGGATTCGTTTTCTAAGCTGAAAGAAGAATATCAAGCGATTATGATCGAGGGGGCAGGCAGCCCGGCAGAAATCAACCTAAGAGAAAATGACATCGCCAATATGGGCTTTGCCGAAGCGGCGGACGTGCCGGTTATTATTGTTGCGGACATTGACCGAGGTGGCGTATTTGCCCATCTCTACGGTACTTTGGCTTTGCTTTCTCCGTCTGAACAAGCGCGGGTAAAAGGTTTTGTGATTAACCGATTTAGAGGGGATATTAAGCTATTGGAATCGGGTCTAGACTGGTTGGAAGATAAAACCGGCAAACCTGTTATTGGCGTGTTGCCCTATTTGCATGGCCTAAACCTTGAAGCAGAAGATGCGATAACCTCACAGCAGCAGCTTGGCCAGCAAATCAAGTTGAAAGTGGCGGTCCCCGTGTTTACTCGAATCAGCAATCACACTGACTTTGACGTCCTGCGCCTTAATCCTGATATTGATTTGAGATACGTTGGCAAAGGCGAAAGGCTAGACAGGGCTGATTTGATTATTCTGCCCGGATCCAAGTCAGTTCGCGACGATCTGGCTTATCTGCGTGAGCAAGGCTGGGACAGAGACATTCTACGACATCTGCGTCTAGGCGGAAAAGTCTTAGGTATCTGCGGGGGTTATCAGATGCTCGGCGAATCCATTGCCGATCCTCTGGGCGTCGAGGGAGCACCGGGGGTCAGTGCTGGCTTAGGATTACTCAATGTGGATACAATTCTCACTGACGAAAAATGTTTGACTAACACCAAAGGGCAATTATCTCTTGACGGTAATTTGGTTACAGTGAGTGGCTATGAAATCCATGTCGGGCGCACGAACGTTCGGGAGACCCAACCGATTGTGTTGGAAAACGGGCAGAGTGAGGGCGCTTTGAGCACTTGTGGCCAAGTAATGGGCAGTTATCTGCACGGCCTATTCGATAGTGAGGCTGCATTAAGCTTGCTTTGCCAGTGGGCAAATGGAGCCCAAATCGAAGCGCGCGATTTTGCACAGCAAAAAGAAGAGGCGATCAATCGTATTGCCGACGCGATCGAAACTCATCTCGATCTCAGCAAATTGAATCTATAAGAGGATGGAAACGCATGAAAAAGTGGCTTAGTTTGATGGTAGTACTATTGGCTTCTTCGGGCGCTTCCGGCCAAGAAGAAGTTAGGGTGTACGCGGCATCGTCATTAACCAACGCCATCTCCGCCATCATCGCGATCTATCCTGCGCCAGAAGGGGTTAAAATCACGCCTGTCTATGGAGGTTCTTCATCGTTAGCGCGTCAGCTCGCAAATGGAGCGCCAGGTGATATTTTTATTTCTGCCAACACTAAGTGGATGGACTACTTATCTCAGGAACAACGGATTTCGCGTGACGATGTCACTAATTTGTTGGGGAACCAGTTAGTGGTGATCACCCACAAAGACAATGACGTTACTCTAGATCTCCACTCTGCAGAGCAATGGCAGCAACTCTTGCGCGACGAGAGGCTGGCGATGGGCGATGCTAACTCAGTACCCGCGGGTATGTATGCACGTCAGATGTTCGAAAATTTGCACTTGTGGTCACAAATTGAAAAGCGGGTCGCCCCAAGTAAAAATGTCCGACTGGCACTTGCATTGGTCGAAAGGCGCGAAGCCCTATTGGGCGTGGTGTACCAAACAGATGCTTTACTGTCTGAGAAAGTCAAAGTTGTGAACACGCCTGATCCCGCTTTATATGAGCCGATTATTTATCCTGCTGGTCTACTTTCAGATTCCAAACAAGCGAACGCATTTTACCAGTTTCTCTTTGACGATGAGGCGAAAGCCATCTTTAGTCGCTTTGGTTTCGTTAGTCTGGAGCAACCGTGACAGATTTAGAATATCAAGCACTGTTGCTCAGTGTGAAAGTCGGATTCTATACGGTGCTGTGGCTTTTGCCTTTTGCCATTTTTTTTGCTTGGCTGTTGGCTAGAAAGCAGTTTTTCGGCAAAACCTTACTAGACAGTGTGATTCATCTTCCGTTGGTGTTACCTCCGGTTGTTGTTGGCTACATTTTGCTTGTTGTGATGGGAAGGCAGGGCCTTTTAGGCGCGCCGTTACACCAGCTTCTAGGTATCAGCTTTTCTTTCAATTGGAAGGGAGTAGTACTAGCGTGCTGGGTCGTCTCTTTACCTTTGATGGTAAGAGCCATTCGGCTGAGCTTGGAAAACGTGGACATTAAGTTAGAACAAGCGGCGGCCACCTTGGGCGCATCGCCCTTAAAAGTATTTTTTACTATTACGTTACCACTGATGACGCCGGGGTTAATCACCGGAATCACGCTTGCCTTTGCTCGAAGCTTAGGTGAATTTGGTGCCACCATCAGTTTTGTTTCCAATATCCCGGGTGAAACACAAACCCTACCTTTGGCCATGTTTAATTTCATCGAAACGCCAGGAGCGGAGATGCAAGCGGCCAGATTATGTATTCTCTCGATCGTGATTGCTTTACTCTCTCTTTTTATTTCTGAGTGGCTCAATCGCCGTGCTGCGGCGCGTTTGGGAGTCAAAATATGAATATGTTAACCGTTCGATTTCGCCAACGCCTTGGAGCAAGCGAGTTGGACATTAATCTGACTTTGCCTGCGAGAGGTATCAGTGCCATCTTTGGCCGATCTGGTGCAGGAAAAACTTCCATCATCAACGCTATCAGTGGCTTAACTAAACCACAAAGCGGCCGGATAGATCTGAACAGCACATGCCTGTTCGATTCAATGCAACAAATTGATCTGCCAACACATAAGCGTAAAATTGGCTACGTCTTTCAAGATGCTCGCCTCTTTCCTCACTATAGCGTCGAGGGCAACTTGCGTTTCGGGATGAAGCAAGACAACCCCGCATTGTTTGCAGAAGTCGTTACGCTTCTAGCCTTAGACCCCTTACTCAAGCGTTACCCGGCTTCGCTTTCTGGAGGCGAAAAGCAGCGGGCGGCAATAGGCAGAGCGTTGCTCTCTGAACCTGAATTGTTGCTGATGGATGAGCCTTTGGCATCACTGGATATCCCAAGAAAAAAAGAAGTGATGCCTTTTTTAGAGAGATTGGCTGATCACATTGACATCCCAATCATTTATGTGACTCACAGTTTGCAAGAAATCCTCAGGCTCGCAAGTCATATCGCGGTGGTCGATCAAGGTAAAATTGTCGCCAGCGGCAAATTGGAAGAAATTTGGTCGTCGCAAATATTAAAACCGTGGTTCTCTTTTGCAGATCAAAGCTCGCTGTTTCTCGCTAAAGTTGCTGAGCAGCATGCAAGCTATGCATTGACACGGGTTCAATTAGCAGAAAACGTCTCAATTTGGATCCAAAAAGTGGATGTTTGTCTAGGTGTGGAGATCCGCCTTCAGATTAGAGCGAGCGATGTTTCACTCACCCTGGTGCGTCCAGAGCAAACTTCCATTCGCAATGTGTTGCCTGCGACTATCACCCGCATCGAAAAGCAACATTCATCGGCTGGTCAAGCAAGTGTCAATGTCGAGCTGCGCCTCGAGAATGACTGCCACTTATGGGCAACCATTACGCCTTGGGCTTTGGATGAATTGCAGTTAAGTGTGGGCACACAACTCTTTGCGCAAGTTAAAGGAGTTAGCGTTACGCAGCGTGATATTGCCTTGACGCATTGAAGTAACGTGGTCACTCGGCGTGTAATCAGCGACTACTGAGTGACAGTGTGACGATCAGTAGCGCTGTTTTGAGCGATCTCGATCGACTGTCAATACTTCGTCGCCGTAGCTGTGCAACGAGTTAGATGCATTAGGAAGACGTGTTTTCCTGTGCGACTAAAAAGCTGCTCGTTGAGCAGCTTTCAAACACTTACTTAGCGAATACATCTTTGAAATCGCGCTTTAAGATAGGATCGCGGCGCGCTTTTTTCAGCTGCTTGACCATATCTTTAACACAGTTGAACAAAACATGATCAAGGAGTTGCGCGCGATAGTTATCTTTTTCTTCTTCAGACATGCCTTCTGGCAATTTCATAGTTGGAAACTCTTCCATCACGTTGATACCAGCAAAGGCTTGGCTGACAGAAATAAGGGCATGAAACTGCTCAAAATTATCCAATACGTTTTGTGCGCTGGCTGGGATGCTGTTCCACGCTTCGCGAACCGTTTCTTCTGATACTTCGTGAATAGACGTCACCATCTCATACATGGCTTCCGGCACCTGATCAAACTCAATAACCTGACGCAGCTCAGGTGAAACAGTTGATAGGTCGATAGGTTGCTTTTCTGTGTTATTTGCTTCTGACATGACACGTCTCTCGAATGATAAAAAGCGAATAGTAAGTCCAACCCGAAAAAAGTCAACGAATTACGATCTCCTCTGGGTGAAACCAACTGCCTGATATGATATACATTTAATAATAGTATAGAAGCCTCAAGGAAAGGCCATGATTCCAACCTGTTCGTCAATGCGAATCCTACTCGTAGACGATGTTCAACTTGATCGTATGCAACTTGCGATACGTCTCAAACAGTTAGGTCATTTGGTTGAAGCAGTATCGGGTGGAAAAGATGCGCTTGCCGTGTATGCAGACTTCGAACCCGAGCTCGTGTTACTCGATATCAATATGCCAGAAATGGATGGTTTTGCGGTGTCGCAAGCGATCAGAGAAATTTTTGTCGAATGGGTGCCGATCATCTTCTTAAGTAGCTATGAAGAGCCGGAAATGATTGCCCAAGCGATAGAGGCGGGGGGCGATGATTATCTGATCAAGCCAGTCAACAAACTCGTTCTCAGTTCAAAGTTGATTGCCATGCAACGTATCGCAACCATGCGGCGTGAATTAAAGCAAAAAACGGCCAAGTTAGCGGAATTGAATGAGCTTCTCCAACAGCAAGCCAATGAGGATGGCTTGACCAAACTCTTCAACCGACGCTATGTCGATCAGCAGTTGGCTGAAATGATTGGTTGGCATGGACGTCACCAAACGCCAGTCAGTCTTATCTTGCTCGACGTAGATCATTTCAAAGCGTTCAATGATAACTACGGGCATATCGAGGGCGACAAGTGTTTACAAGAAATTGCACGAAACATCAAAGCGCTCTTTAATCGTTCGGGCGAGTGTGTCGGTCGCTATGGCGGGGAGGAGTTCGTCGTTGTGCTCGGTGGAATTCACCATCAGCAGGCATTACACGCAGCAGAGAGAGTGCAAGGCATGATGAATCGTCTCGCTTATTGTCATAACTATTCAGATGTTGCTCGTTTTGTGACATTGTCACAAGGAGTGTTTACCTTTGTCCCGCAAGGCAACGAAGAGATTGAATGGATTTACAAGCAAGCTGACCACGCCCTTTATCAAGCAAAGTTAGCGGGGCGAAATCAATATGTCTCTGCTGAATCTTGCGCCGCGATTTAAGCGTTTATTCAGCTCAGCGACTTAGTAGTCAATCTCACTCTAATTTCATTTTAACTTGGTTTCGGCCCGCCTTTTTCGCTTGATAGAGGGCCTCATCAGCCAACGTGCGAATGGCATCGGGATCTTTAGAGGTTCTGCTGTCGGATAAACCAATACTCACCGTTACATTGACGGTTTTGGGTTTATCATTCGCATTTCCACGGCGTCTTTTACCATCACTGTGATTATCCGGACGAGTTTCATCATCTCGAATTACCAGCTTGTAGCTTTCAATGTCAGCGCGAATATCGTCGAGATACTCTTCAACCTCACGTGCACTTTTGCCTTTAAATACAATCACAAACTCCTCACCGCCGTAGCGATAAACTTTTGCGCCACCATTGATGTTCAGAAGACGTGAGCCAACCAACTTCAGAACATCGTCACCAGTATCGTGACCATAGGTATCGTTAAACTTTTTAAAGTGATCCACATCAACCATAGCGATAGCAAATTTTCTTCCCAAATGCTTTAAGTCCATTTCTAACGCACGTCTGCCAGGAATCTGAGTGAGGACATCAATGAATGCAAGCTCATGGCTCGCCGAAATAACATAGATGATCAATAAGATACCAGCGAGTGAAAACATGGTGCTAGAGATGTATTTCACATCAAAAAAGATAAAAGTCACTGACGCAAATAATAGGCAAGAGTAGATCACGACTTCAATTGGGCGGTTGTGCATCAGCACGAGAATAGCAGTACTAAGAACCACACCTATATAGTATGCAACCAATACGAAAGGGAGTTTCGACACATAAGGAATTGAAAACAAGATTCCTTTTCCCCATAGTGCAACTCCTGCTTCGTTGAAGTAATCGAGAGACACATACGACCAAAGCAATAAGGTGGCGAGTACCGAGAGGTAAATCGCGATCGAGCGATGGTGCATGCCGGTTGCATTAAACAGATAGACAATAAAACATGCACTCGGTAATAGAAAGGCAAGCAGAGATAATTCGATCAGCGCGGAAACCGGATGAAAGGGGAATCTGAAGCCGATTCTGAATCACAGAGTACGCCATCAGCATCGCCATCGATATCATGGCAATTCTACCTTGCTTAAAGACACTGCAGAGTAAAAACGCGGTAATCAGAAAGAAATAAGGTAAGTTAGCGGCCAGGCCCCAATTGGCTTGTGTGACTAAAATGATGTTGTCCATACCAAAAAAGATGATCCCGAGTAAAAATAGGGGGAAAATCATTCTGAACTGTGCAGAGGTAACGAACGGTAATGCCATTAAAAGCCGCTATCCTATAAAACAAACTTATGTGTCGAGTAACCTGCTAGGATACGATTATTTCTCGATTTTCCAAGCTTTTTGCTAAACTTAGTGGGGAATTATTGACGGTGTTGGTAAAAGTTAAATGCACAGCTTGGACGCCGATAAAACCTTAGTATAGAGTGGCTGAAATAGACTCAATTAAAACAAGGAGTTGTATAGATGCAAATTAGTGTAGATGTACATAACTACATGGAAACTTTAGTGGGTCAGGTGCTCGCTCGAGAAGAATATACACAGGAGTTCACATCGGAACAATTAGCCGATTTGGCGTGTTTGGCGCTTGTGCAACTGAAACCCGTCTATATCAGGCATGATATTGATTTTTTGTCGGCATTACCGGAAGCTCGATTGGTGCAATTTAAAAGAAATAGCGAAATTGCGGTAAAAAATGCAGAAAGTATGATTATTGACGACCGAAGACAAAATCGTAGTTTCGATGATGTACCTGTGGTCTTTTCGCACGTCAATTATGATGATGACGCGACGCTAGAGTGGTTTGAAAAACCAATATTACCAACACATAAAGCACATAAATAAGAGGTTAAATGGGACTTTTTTCGCGTCTGTTTGGTTTAAAAACGAAGCCAGTTGAGCAACTGCAGGTTGAGGCTGTTGAGTATAAGGGGTATTTGATATACCCGGAGAGCAAAGCTGAGGGAGGGCAATTCCGAGTCTCTGGACGTATCACTAAGGAGAACGAAGGTGTCCTAAAAACCCACCAATTTATACGTTCTGATCTCCTATCATCGGAAAGCGATGCTAACGAACTGATGATTAAAAAATCACAAATGTTTATCGACCAAATGAAAGACGACATATTTAATTAAAAGTATCTCAGGATTTGATTCCAGTCATCTTTGCTAGAGCCATTAGTGTTTATGCTGATGGCTCTTTTTGTTTTGACACAAAAGTGTAATCTATGTGGTTGTAAAATAACCAATAATTTAAGGTCTGGTTGGACCTCCGTCTTGTTAGTGCATCATTGTTTTATCTCATGAAGTGCGTAGAGTTCATTCATTACGTGGGGTTATATGTAATGAAATTTTGTATTTTAACTACAAAATGCTTGAAGTCGTATTCTGTGTCCGATACAAAAAGATGAGTAACAAGACCAATAGTCAAGGAATAGCTATGCAAGTTGGTGTACCAAGAGAACGACTCGCGGGAGAAACGCGGGTTGCTGCATCGCCTAGTTCGGTTGAGCAGCTAATAAAATTAGGTTTCGATGTAGTCATCGAAACGCAAGCGGGGGCTTTGGCGAGCTTCGATGATGCAGCTTACGCAGCGGCTGGTGCGAAGTTAGTCTCGTCTGAAGAGGCGTGGAAATCAGAGCTGATCTTGAAAGTTAATGCGCCAATCGTTGACAGTGAAAATGGCATCGATGAAATCGCATTGCTACAAGAAGGTGCAACCTTAGTCAGTTTTATTTGGCCAGCGCAAAATCCTCAGTTGATGGAGCAACTATCTAGCAAAAAAATCAACGTATTAGCTATGGACGCGGTACCTCGAATTTCGCGCGCTCAAGCGCTGGATGCGCTCTCATCCATGGCGAATATTGCTGGTTACCGTGCGGTAGTCGAAGCTGCACATGAATTTGGGCGCTTTTTTACGGGACAGATTACTGCTGCTGGTAAAGTTCCGCCAGCAAAAGTGTTTGTTGCAGGGGCAGGGGTTGCGGGTTTGGCGGCCATCGGTGCGGCAGGTAGCCTTGGCGCAATCGTGCGTGCATTCGACGTTCGTCCTGAAGTGAAAGAACAAGTCGAGTCGATGGGCGCGCAATTTCTTTCGGTCGATTACCAAGAAGCGGCGGGTAGCGGTGATGGTTATGCTAAAGAAATGTCCGATGACTTTAACAAAAAGGCCGCTGAGTTGTATGCAACCCAGGCAAAAGATGTTGATATCATCATTACAACGGCATTAATTCCTGGCAAACCTGCCCCTAAGTTAATCACTAAAGAGATGGTCGACAGCATGAAGCCCGGCAGTGTGATCGTAGACTTAGCCGCTGCAAACGGCGGTAACTGCGAATACACGGTGGCCAACCAAGTTTTTACGACCGCAAATGGCGTAAAAGTCATTGGTTACACCGACATGGTGGGAAGATTACCGACTCAGTCGTCTCAGTTGTACGCGACCAATTTAGTCAATCTTTTTAAACTGCTGTGCAAAGAGAAAGATGGCACGATTAACATCGACTTTGAAGACGTTGTGCTTCGTGGCGTAACCGTAGTCAAAGAAGGTGAAGTCACTTGGCCAGCGCCGCCAATTCAAGTCTCCGCTCAGCCCCAATCTCAGCCGAAAGTTGCCGCCAAAGTAGAAAAGAAAGCCGAAGAGCCTGTTTCTCCGGTGAAGAAACTGCTTGGCCTTGCTGCCGCTGTTGGCGCATTTGCTTGGATTGCGTCTGTGGCTCCTGCTGCTTTCTTGTCTCACTTTACCGTGTTTGTTTTGGCTTGTGTGGTGGGTTACTACGTCGTTTGGAACGTGACTCATGCGTTACACACACCCTTGATGTCAGTCACGAAACGCTATCTCGGGCATTATTGTCGTTGGTGCGCTTTTGCAGATAGGCCAAGGAAATGGGGCCGTTACCTTCTTGGCATTTATTGCCATATTAATTGCGAGTATTAACATCTTTGGTGGCTTTACGGTGACCAAGCGTATGCTCGAAATGTTCCGCAAAGATAAATAATAGGGAGTCATCAATGTCTGCAGGATTAGTACAGGCGGCATACATCGTTGCTGCTCTATTTTTCATCTTAAGTTTGGCGGGATTGTCCAAACAGGAATCGGCTCGTGCGGGGAACTATTACGGAATCGCGGGGATGTCGATCGCCTTAATCGCGACCGTTTTTAGCCCGAGTGCACAAGGGCTTGCGTGGGTGATTCTCGCTATGGTGATCGGCGGTGGTATTGGTATTCACTTTGCGAAAAAAGTTGAAATGACCGAAATGCCAGAGCTGGTTGCAATTTTGCACAGTTTCGTGGGTATGGCGGCCGTGTTGGTTGGCTACAACAGCTTTATCGAGCCACCACAACCAGTTTCTGTCGATGTCGCAGGAATGCACGCAGAGCATGTGATCCATTTAGTGGAAGTTTTCCTTGGTGTGTTTATCGGTGCGGTAACCTTTACTGGTTCTATCGTTGCGTTTGGTAAGTTACGTGGAGTGATCTCTTCTTCGCCGCTAAACTTGCCGCATAAGCACAAAATGAACTTAGCAGCGATCGTCGTTTCTACTCTACTGATGATCTACTTTGTGAAAACCGACGGAAGCATGTTTGCGCTCATCGTGATGACGTTAATCGCGTTTGCGTTTGGTTACCACCTAGTGGCGTCCATCGGTGGGGCAGATATGCCAGTGGTGGTTTCAATGCTCAACTCCTACTCAGGTTGGGCAGCTGCGGCAGCTGGCTTTATGCTGGCAAACGATTTGCTGATTGTGACTGGCGCGCTGGTTGGTTCTTCTGGTGCAATTCTCTCTTACATCATGTGTAAAGCCATGAACCGCTCTTTCATCAGTGTTATCGCTGGCGGTTTTGGTCAGGAAGTGGTTATTTCTTCCGATCAAGAATATGGCGAACACCGTGAAGTCAGTGCAGAAGAAGTGGCTGAAATGCTGAAAAACTCAACTTCTGTCATCATTACTCCCGGGTATGGTATGGCCGTGGCACAAGCGCAATATCCCGTCCATGAAATTACCGAAAAACTGCGAGCTCAAGGGATTAATGTCAGATTTGGTATTCACCCAGTCGCGGGCCGCTTGCCAGGTCACATGAACGTTTTGCTTGCAGAAGCGAAAGTGCCTTACGATATCGTGCTCGAGATGGACGAAATTAATGAAGACTTCGCAGAGACCGATACTGTTCTGGTCATTGGTGCAAACGACACGGTTAACCCTGCCGCGCTGGAAGACCCAAATAGTCCGATAGCAGGAATGCCGGTACTAGAGGTATGGCACGCGAAGAACGTTATTGTGTTTAAGCGTTCAATGAACACGGGATACGCTGGTGTTCAAAACCCTCTGTTCTTTAAAGAAAATACCTCGATGCTGTTTGGTGATGCTAAAGAGAGTGTCGACGCCATCTCTAAAGCGCTTTAAACGATACGGTTACTACACTCGAAGGTCGGTGAAAACCGACCTTTTTTATAACAAACGCGAACCTCTGCGTGAAATACCAGTCATAAAATGTCTATTTTTGTGAATATGCTGTATATTGTGTCCAGATTTCACTGCATTTAATCGTTAACTTTGTTCAATAAGCGTCTTTTTTCACTCTTCATTACTCTTCTAATTCTGCCGCAAATTGCGTTGGCAGATTCGTTGCCAGAGCGCATAGACCGTTTTACTGAATTGTTCGACTACCATAACGCAGTGAAAAGTTATGACATCCGTGACATGCAGTCGACTTTCCCTACGCGTTTACTTTCTCCTGAATCCATGCAGCCACAAACGGCGAGCTACCCACTTAAAGATATTCAGCAGCTTTATCAACTGTCTAAGACATGCAACGGAAAACTACCTCTCAGTCCTTTGATCACTGAGCCCTTAGTGTTTACGCGAGCGATATGTAAAGGCTCAAAGTTGACCTCTCGCTGGTTCTCCCGCTCAGCGCTGATCCATCCCGGTGGTGGAACTTATGCGGCAAGATACGTGGAGAAATACCCAGAAGAACAAGAAACGCTCAAAAAGTACATGCATATCCAAGAGCGAGAGGAAGATCAAGGCGATGAATTACTTAGCAGCTTGAAATCAATGGATGAAGATACCATAAACGCATTGATTTCCGGAGCAAACATGTTCCTTGAGAAAGATAACCTGTGGCTTCGTCGTGGCGACTACTACTATATTTTTGATAAAGATATTTGGTCAGAAAATGTTGAAAAAGCGGGGTTGTCACTGACTTTGGCACCTGATAATGGGAGTTGTTTCGTCCAAAGAGGCAACATCTGCTGGAATCTTGAAGATCATTCGCAAGTGTTGCGTATTTCAATGATCGTGCTTGTGATTGCCAACATCATGCTTGTAGCTGGTTGGGCGGTTTATCGTTGGAACAGCAAACGACAAGAGATGAAAAGTCGTATGCTGGTACTGCAAATTCTCACTCATGAACTTCGTACACCGATTGCCAGTCTATCATTGACCGTTGAAGGGTTTCGCCGAGAGTTTGAGCACTTACCGGAAACCGTTTATGATGAGTTTCGAAGGCTATGTGAAGATACCCGCCGATTAAGACAACTCGCGGAAGCAAGTAAAGATTATCTTCAGTCAGACAATCAGCCTTTAGCGACGGAATGGATACCTTCTGTCGAAGAGTGGCTAATGTTTAAATTGGAAGACCAGTTTCCGGAAGGTGTTCAACTTTGCATTGATCGTGATGTTGCAGCAAAAATTAATGTTTATTGGTTGGGAACTTGTGTTGACAATCTTATTCGAAATGCAGTGAAGTATGGTGTTGCACCTGTCGTTTTGAACGTGAGCACCAGTGACACTAAATTAGTGATTGAAGTACAAGACAATGGCGTGCTGACCAGCAAAGACTGGACGCATTTACGTAAGCCATTTGTCAGTAAAAGTGGTTTAGGGCTAGGCCTAACCATTGTTGAATCTATGGTTGGACGAATGGGAGGGAAAATGAAACTCATTGGTCCACCAACTACGTTTATTTTGGAGATACCTTGTGAAACAGACGTTGCTACTCGTTGAAGACGATAAGAATCTGGCAGATGGCCTATTGGTGAGCTTGGAGCAGGCAGGTTACGAGTGTTTGCACGCCGAAAGTATTTCTGAAGTGGAGCCGCTTTGGCAAAAAGCGGACTTGGTTATATTGGATAGACAATTGCCAGACGGTGATTCAGTCTCGTATCTCCCTGAGTGGAAGAAATCAAAGAATATTCCGGTCATTCTGCTCACCGCGTTGGTCACTGTAAAAGATAAAGTGGCCGGATTAGATTCGGGTGCAAATGACTACCTGACAAAACCTTTCGCGGAAGCGGAATTATTTGCCAGAATCCGAGCGCAGTTACGTTCACCTGAAACATCAGAGCAGCTCAATACAGATCAAGTGGTGACAGAAAACTTGATCATCGATAAATCAACGCGAGAAGTCTTTTTTAAAGGAGAGCAAATTACCTTAACGAGAACCGAGTTTGATCTACTGCTGTTTTTAGCGAGCAACTTGGGACGAGTCTTCACTCGAGATGAATTGCTTGATCATGTCTGGGGCTACAACCATTTTCCCACTACGCGTACAGTAGACACTCATGTATTGCAGTTACGCCAGAAGCTTCCTGGGCTCGAAATTGAAACGCTGCGTGGCGTGGGTTACAAGATGAAAGGCTGATGCGCTGTCTATTCCTTACTTCTTTCGCTCTCTCTCTTTTTGTTCAGCCGGTCTACGGAGTAGACTGGTTTGAGAAGAACACGCCGCTAACTCAAGCTCACAAACATCTTCTGGAAGATGATCTATCCAGCATGTTTGATTCATTTGTCGAAGTCTGGCAATCGTCACCCAATGATACGTTGAAGTCTCATCTTAATGAGCTTCTGATCTTATCCTTAGAGCGCGATTGTGGAAAATCACTCACCAAGAAAAAACTTCCAGTATGGGCAAGCGGTGTCAATATCGTCCGCCAGACCATTCAAAGCCCGGGACGGGATACTCATCGACTTGTTATTGATGTGAGATCAACGCGTTCTCTTAGTAATGTGAGTATGACACGCTGGATAGACCGCCCTGTATCTGCAGATAGTCTTTTCAACGAAGTTTCAAGTGCCGACGTCGCGACAAGAGAAAACGAAAAACATTACCAAAAGCGCTACAATTTATCAGGAAAGTTGGAGTCCGGACTTTATCGTCTTCTTATTCAGGCGGAAGATGGTGACGATTGGAGTGGTTGGGTCATCCTTGGAGAACCTACGGCTCCTCAATATGTCCGTTGGGCCTCGAAAGAGAATTGGAAGGTAGAGAAGCGCGCCTTGATGAATCCATATTGTCCA
Source organism: Vibrio cidicii (assembly GCF_009763805.1). Lineage (NCBI taxonomy): Bacteria > Pseudomonadati > Pseudomonadota > Gammaproteobacteria > Vibrionales > Vibrionaceae > Vibrio > Vibrio cidicii. The sequence goes on from NZ_CP046803.1 coordinate 275,861, forward strand.
CTCCCAGAGATGAATGTGGGTTTATATGACTTCGTCAATGGACAATACGAAACGGGTATGGAATAAGACTTATGAGTCTGATTATCCAGAAAGCCTCGAGCTTGAAGGCATTCCAAATGAGCGGTATGTTCTTGCGGTTAGCCTTAACACAAGACGTTGGCAAGGGGACATTATCGTTGAACAGTCGCAAACCATCAGCCGTACTTACGATATTACTCAAGAATAAACGGCTAAATAAATCTTCTTCACTGCCGATACAAAACAAAAAGAAATCTCAGGATTATTTATCATGAAGATGAAAAACCGATATCTCGCAGCGGCCATCGCCACACTATGTGGTTCCTCTGTCGCAAATGCCGCTAATTATGCTATTGAAGCACGAAGTGATGGTATGGGGGGCGTGGGAACAGTATCAGCTACTTATCTTACCGCACCTTTCTTCAACCCTGCACTAACAGCCGTGTATCGTAGGAACGATGATGCAGGCATGATCGTTCCAAGTTTTGGCATTAGTTATAATGATCCCGACAAACTCGTTGATCAAATTAAAGATCTTGGCGATCTTATTGCTGCTAGTGATCCTGGCGTCGTCGACGCGTTGAATAATATCAATGGTGATCAGCTCGACTTTGAAATCGGTGGTGTCGTTGCTTTTGGTATTCCAAATAAATTTCTTTCTGCCACCATCTACGGTAAGGCCTACACAGAATCTTTCGTGACACCAACAATTGCGTCTGGGCCGGATCCAGATAAAAGCTACGTGCAAGCCGTATCTGTCGCGGTGACAGAAGTTGGCGTATCGCTTGGTAAATATCAGACTTTTCTTAACCAACATATGGCGTTTGGTGTCACACCAAAGCTACAGCGAGTTTATACCTATTCCTATGCATCCACATTTAGTGGCTATGACTCTGGAGATCTGCGCGAAAACGAAACGGCTGAAACCATTTTTAATCTTGATGCAGGAGCGCTTTGGTTTTACGGTCCCTTTAGAGTGGGAGTCGCAGCAAAAAATCTTGTTGGTCGAGATATCAAAACCAAAGAATACACGTTTGGTGGGACAAGCCCAGCAACTACAATTTCTTCTTACGAGTACAGTATGAGGCCGCTGTATACGGTTGGGGCAGGGATCGTCTCCGATTACTTCACATTGAGCGTGGATTATGATCTCAATGAAGAGCAGAAGTTCTCCGCTTTTGATGACAACACGCAAATGCTTAGAGCGGGTATTGAAGTTGATCTGTTGCGGCAACTTCAACTAAGGGGAGGTTATATGAAAAATATGGCCCGAGATACTGACGATACGATTACCGCAGGTATTGGCATATCCCCACTAAATCTTTTCGAACTGGATATTTCTGCCCGTTACACCAATGAAAATGCCATGGGCGCATCAATTAATTTCCTTGCGACCTACTAGTCATATCGCTATAGTCGGCTCCAAAGCAAAGGAGCCGAATTTTTATGTTTGATGATCTGCCACCGCTATCACATCAAGAACAGCAAAAAGCTGTAGAGAGAATCCAGAAACTTATGTCCGAGGGAATGAGTACAGCCCAAGCAATAAAAATCGTTGCAGAACAGATTAGGGCAGAGTACAAGACTAACGACAAAGCAAGTCACTAGGTACGACCCCACAATAAACTAAAAGTCAAGAAAGCAGAGCCAAAGCGCTCTGCTTTTTTTTGTCAAAAATAACCCAAACACAGTTCAATAGGTAAAACCTATCTTAATCAAATCTCACGACCCTCGTTGCAAAATACGCCAACCAGCTAAATATATCTAATTAATTCAACGCGATACATCAGACTTTAAATCTTAATCAGGACACTGTAACACATATTGTGTAATTAAATTACACGACTAGTTTTGGGGGAAGATTTCCATGTAGTGTATTGTTCTGGTTAAACGCAAAAGTGACAACGTAATCACTGCACTTCTTTGTAAGTTCACTCTACGTCTACTGGGTGCTCTCACTCATTGAGCTATCGCCATAGTTCGTACAACAATGAGTTTCTCTGTGTCTGAGTGGTAAGTTGTTAGAGTAAGATTCCCCACAATGTAATTGAGAGCATTTATTTTGATGTCGGTATGTCACTAAGAATTTCTGCATAGCAGGATAGCTTGCGGAGCATTAGCACTAGGTACCAGTGACCCTGTCACTTTATTACCGCAGTTCGTATTATATATCTTATGTTAAATGTCTTGAGTTTTTAGTTAAGTTCATAAGTAGATCTATTTCAATCACTTACCCTGCTTTCCAATCACTTGCCTATTGTGAGTTATAGGTCTACGCTAACTTCATGTGTTGGTGTTTCTAGGTTTTTGTTAGGTTCATAAGAGTATGCATATTTAACAGCATTCTGATTTACCATAAAATCCATAATATAGAACAAAACAATCTGCGCTTGTTTTGTTCTATATTAAGTTCAAGCATTTCAGCTAAAGTTCAACGTGGCGGAATGTTTGAATAACATTTTGTGCTGAAAAAGAAAAAAGGAGCGTTATGCTCCTTGTGTTTGATTGGTTGTCGAGGTAGATACGTACTACCCGCCTGCTAGCTTAACTTTCATGCCTTTTTTCTCTAGGTATGATTTGATTTTCTCTCGAACATCACCCTGAATTTCAATGTTTCCATCTTTGACCGAGCCGCCACAACCGCAGGTTTTCTTCAGCTCAGCTGCAAGTAGTTTAAGAGGTGCATCATCAAGATCTAGCCCTGTAACTACACAGACCCCTTTGCCTTTCCGGCCTTTAGTTTCACGCTGAATGCGTACAATGCCATCACCTTTGGGGCGTTGTGCTTTAGGCTCATCTTGCTTAATTCGGCCTGTCTCTGTGGAATATACAAGAGTCATAACTATTTCTTCTGTTGCTGTTTCTGCTTTCTGTTTTGCAATCAAATAGGCCTCAATGTGGCGTTGAATAGCCGCTTTTGAACCCTTAATGAGTTTACCATTAAAAAAACAATACCAAGCGTTTGGTTCGCCAGTGTCATTTTTAATGGAAAAACCATTAAAATTTTCTGCTTGAGGTGTTCCGGATTCTAGCTTCCTATCTAAAGATGCAAACTCTCGAGGGTCAATGATGGATGCAGTGTCACACCACCAGTCAATGCTCTTCTTGACGGCGCTCAAGCTCCCCTGAAGAACATGATTCTTTATTCTTACCTGCCAGACACTGGTGTCATTACCAGCAGACTTTAAGTTAAAACCACGGTAATTTGATATAGCCATGTAACTGAATCATCTATTAATTAAGTCTTAGATTAATGATAATTGTAATCAGGCGCTTAGCAAGTATAAAATGCTTATATTAACGTGTTATAGTGCACTAAAATGAAAAAAAACCTTTATGCATATACAGATACCACTGAAGTCAAAGGGCTTATCGAACGATTGAGCCAAAGGCCCGATCTGGAGTTTTTCAATCAGTTTACCCAATTCAAGTATGCCAAAAATTCGCTACTCGCCATACAAAATGACTGGAGTCGGTACCTAGATTTTTGCAACCAAGCAAAAATAACCATACTACCCTGCTCTATCATTGCCATGCGGCGCTTTATTGAAACCGAAGCAAGGGAGAGAAAATATTCATCGATTCGACGTTCATGTGTTCATATTGGCCTAATTCACCAACTACTCTCATTGGCTAACCCAACCTCACATCGCACGATTCAATTATCACTCAATGTATTGCGCTTAGAAAAAGACACAAGCCCTGTTCAAGCTATTGCATTTACCAAAGAGCACCTTGCTCTATTGCACTCCACTTTATTGAAAAGTAAGAACAATAAAGACATCCGCGATTGTGCTATCTACTCAATTATGTTTGAGTGCGCCGCAAAACGCTCAGAGTTAAAAGCACTACGATTGGAATCTGTGCGGAAAACTGGCGGTACAGTTTCCATTACGGTTGGTGATAGCGCTTACCACTTGAGCGAGCTAAGTAGCCTAGCCTGTCAGCGTTGGCTAGAACGTTTACCTGCCGATGCTCATTACCTTTTTGCCGCGATTGACAAACACGGTAACCTCTCCTCAAGCCAACTTGATGATTCTTCGATATTTAGAATCATGCAAAATGCAGGGAAACGATTGGGATTGGATGAGACTTTTTCAGGCCAATCTGGGCGTATTGGTGCGGTAGAGCAACTGCGTACTCAAGGGATGAAAATTAAAGAAATACAAGACTTTGGGCGCTGGCTTAGCCCTGCCATGCCTTATCAGTACGCAGGACGTCAAGGCATGGCACAGCAAGAAATGCGGAAGTTTAAAATAATAAAACCGTGGGATTAAGCTGTGATTGAACGCTCAATGCAGTCTGCAAGATAGTCATGGAACCGATGGCCGTTGTGCTGCAACATCTTAGGGAACATCGAGATAGGAGTCATACCAGGGAATGTATTCACTTCATTAAGGTAGATCTCTCCCTCTTCTGTTAAAAAGAAGTCAATCCGAGACAGGTGGCGCAGGTTCATCTGTCTAAATACTTTCTCACTGCATTCACGAATGGTATCGAGTTGTTTTTGAGTTAAATTTGTTGCTTCTACTTCGGTCAAAGAATGGCTGCTAGCACTGTATTTCTCATCATAGCTATAAAATGAACCTGCAGGTGCGATGATTTCACCGGGTTTTGAAATATACAGTTCGCCGTTCATTTCGTAAGCTGCGACTTCAAGCTCACGTGGTTTAACCGCTTTTTCAACGAGGACTTGATGAGAGAAAGTAAACGCTTTGTCGATCGCTTCGTCGAGTTCTTCCTGTTTAGTCACGCTGTAACATCCCACAGAAGAGCCTTGTCTCGCCGCTTTGACAAACACCTTCCCCCACTTTGTAAAAGCTTCGGCACTTTTTAAATGGGCAGTCTGATCATTTTGAGTCAAAAAGAGGTACGGAGTATTGGGAATGCCGATGGCATCATACCAAAGCTTTGACGTGATTTTATTAAAGCTATTGCTGCTCGCTTCTGGACCACAACCGAAATAAGGAATATTGGCAAGTTCAAACAGAGACTGGATATCTCCTGTCTCTCCTGGATAGCCATGAATACAAGGCACGATGAAATCAATCCCAACGACATCGCTAGCATAGTCGCTTTTAATGCTATTGGTGTGGATATCTAGGTAAACAAGATTGCCTTGCTGATCAAACCAACCTTCATTTTTGATTTCAACTTTGCAAACGTTTATCCCTTCAATGAGGTTCAATTGCTGCTCAAGAAAGCCGGCTGAAAGCAGCGAAATCTCATGCTCTGATGAGCCTCCGCCACATAGAAGTAGGATATTTCTCTTCATTTGAATAATCTGATCCGTGATAAAGGACATGCTTACTCAATGATAGCGATATAACGTGATAGGTACAGTTATTTATCGGCAATAGTTAATGAGACAAGCTTAAGTGCGTATTTGTTAGGCAAAGGAGCCATAACAGGGCTGGCTCCTTGAACCCTGAGTTAATTTAATTTATTCAGCGTTGGGTAGTCCGAGTTTTTGATCGAGTCGATGCTCTTCACGAAAGGTTTTAGGTCTTTAAACTCTTGAGGAAGATTGGCAATGGCTTTTTTAGCCTCAGTACTGGTGGCGAAATCGCCGTACAAAATAGTAAACCATTTAGTCCCATTGACGACCTTGTAGTTTTCCCAAATCGGTTGTTCATTTTTGGGCAAACGCGAGGCAAAGTAGTCTACCTTCGATTGCGTACCAACAGCCATCACCTGAATGGTGTAGCCGAAACGTTGTAACTGATCACGTTGTTTTTGGCTTGGTGGAACAATTTTTACCGCTTTGGGGCGTTCGGTTTGCGGGCTGAGTTTGACAACGGCTTTTTCTTCAACCGGAGTTTCAACTTTCACCACAGGCTGAGGCAGATTTGTCTCTTGAACCACATCCTGTTGGGTCATTAATGGCTCAGGAATGGTATCCATTTTAAACTCTTCACGGTGGCTTTCTGAGGTTACATTGGTGACGTAATCTCCGGATGAACAAGCAGAAAGCAACACAGACAAGGTAACGATTGCAACTTTTTTCATGGAATGGCTCAGCTCTATACAAATTTACTGTAAATCATGCCGATAGCGTAGATGAGAATCAAGCGTCTATCCGCATAAACTGGTTTTAACATGTGATTTGCAACACAAAGTGTCCACCACTCACCGATTTAGTAAGCATAGTTGTACTTGGGTAAGTTTCACTCAGGTTATTTTTGTTTATCATGTTATTGATCTGGCTTCTTAAGCTTTTTAGGAGAGATGTGGGTGAACAAGCTACAAAAGTTATTTAAACCAACGTCGATTGCCGTTATTGGAGCGTCACAACGTAACTTAAGTGCAGGCAACATCGTCATGAAGAATCTGCTACAAAGTGGCTTCGAAGGCGCAATTATGCCAGTGACGCCCAAATATCGCTCGGTGGCGGGCGTGTTGGCCTACTCTTCAGTGGCTTCGCTGCCATTTGCGGCCGATGTCGCGATTCTCTGTACCCGCTCTGAACGGAACGTGGAGATTTTTAAGCAGTTAGCCGAAGCAGGCACCGAGTTTGTCATTGTCCTCGCTTCAGATACGGATTACCCCCATCATGAAGAGGCATCGGTCGCCGACGCGTGCTTAGCCATCGCCAGAGAACATCAGATGAGAATTCTCGGCCCAAATAGTCTTGGGCTTATCTTACCTTGGCAAAAGTTCAACGCGTCTTTCTCTCCATCGACAGCAAAGCCGGGCAAAATTGCCTTTGTTTCTCAATCAGCGGCGGTATGCACGACCGTTTTAGACTGGGCAAATGATAAAGAGATCGGCTTTTCTGCGTTTGTTTCTGTCGGCAATGGATTGGATATCGACTTTGACGAACTGCTTGATTACTTTAGTACCGACAGTAAAACAGATGCCATTCTGCTCTATCTCGATTCAATCACTGATGCGCGGCGCTTTATGTCCGCCGCGCGAGCCGCTTCGCGTAACCGACGCATCCTTGTGCTCAAAGGGGGTCGCTCACCGCATGGAAGACGTGCACTAAATAAACCCAGTGCTGATACGTTAGATATTGTTTACGATTCCGCCATCAGGCGCAGTGGTATGTTGCGCGTACACAACACGCATGAACTTTTCGCGGCGGTTGAAACCTTGACGCATTCTGTTCCCTTACGTGGCGAGCGGCTTGCGATTATTACCAATGGCGCAGGGCCTGCTTTGATGGCGGTCGATACGCTGCTTGAGCGAGGCGGTCAGTTGGCGACCTTACCTGAAGATATCAGTAACTTACTTTCATCCATTCTTCCGACTAGCTGGTCTCGTTCCAACCCTATCGATGTGGTGGGCGACGCAGACAAGGGGCGTTACGTCAAAACGATCAATGCCATTTTAGATAGCGACTGCGCTGATGCGCTGCTGATCATGCACAGTCCTTCAGCGGTCTCAGATTCCGTCGAAACAGCCGAAGCGATTATTGCTGCGATCAAAGCACACCCTCGCCACAAGCGCTTTAATATTCTAACTAATTGGTCAGGTGAACAGACAGCCAAACCGGCTAGGTTACTTTTTACTAAGGCCGGCATCCCAACTTATAGAACGCCAGAAAGTGCCGTGGTCGCATTCATGCACCTCGTCGAGTACCGCAGAAACCAGAAACAACTGATGGAAACGCCTACCACTGCGGAGCCTTTACATATTGCAGACGTAAATGCCGCTAAAGAGTGGGTTGAGCAACAGCTAAGTGAAAAAACGCAGGTCAGTTTAGACACGCATCAACTCGGAACGCTGCTAAAGCTGTTTAATTTCGACGTACTGCCAACTTGGATTGCAGGAGACACCAGTGAAGCCGTACATATTGCCGAGCAGATTGGTTACCCTGTAGCGGTTAAACTACGCTCTCCTGATATTGCCCATAAATCGGATGTGCAAGGCGTCATGCTCAATCTACGCAATAGTCAAGAAGTGGCTTCCGCGGCTGACGCTATTTTAGACCGCACCAAGCTCTCCTACCCGGCGGCGAGAATTCATGGTTTGTTGGTGCAAGGTATGGCAAAGCTGGCTGGCGGAGAAGAAATTCGCGTCAAAGTGATCACAGATAAAGTCTTTGGACCGGTTATTTTGCTTGGCCAAGGAGGCTCTGAATGGAGCGAATCCCGTGATGCTTCCGCTGCGCTTCCGCCGCTGAACATGAGCTTGGCAAGATACTTGATCGTTCGGGCAATTAAAGAAGGCCATATTCGCTTGCAGAAACTGCCAGAGCCCATGGATGTACTAGGACTGGCGAAATTCTTAGTTAGGATCTCTCAAATGGTGGTTGAGCTGCCACAAATCAAAGAGTTGGATATCCATCCCGTTTTGGCGAATGGCGAACACTTTACTATCTTAGACGCCGATTTGACCTTAGAACATCATGCTGGCAATGGCCAGGAGCGTCTTGCTATTCGCCCTTTTCCCGCCGAATTCGTTGAGACAGTGATACTTAAAGATGGTGAAGTGGTTTTGCTGCGCCCTATCTTGCCGGAGGATGAACCGCAACATGCGGACTTTATCAGTAAAGTCTCCAAAGAAGACCTTTATAAACGGTTTTTTAGCGATGTCGGAGAGTTCAATCACGAAGCGCTGGCTAACTTAACCCAAATCGACTATGACCGGGAGATGGCCTTTGTCGCTATCTCCTTTAGTGAGGGTGAAGCGAGGATCATCGGCGTATCACGTGCGTTGATCAATCCTGAAAATACCGAAGCGGAATTTGCCATTTTGATCCGCTCGGATCTAAAAGGTAAAGGGCTCGGCAATGTATTGATGACGAAGATCATCGACTATTGCCGTGCAAAAGGGACTCAGCGTATGACAGGCATCACTATGCCAACCAACCGAGGTATGTTGATGCTGGCACAGAAAATGGGCTTTGCGCTTGATGTCCATTTTGAAGATGGCACTGCAGACATGGTGTTGCCACTCAATCCTTAAAAAAGCCTAGGTCTTAAAGGCTTAGATGCGGGAGAAGATTTGCCGCTCTCCCGCTTATTTCAACTTCCAGTGCTTTTTCAAATGCTGAATACACCACGACTTGGCTTCACCCATTTGATTGCGTTTCCAACCGAGCACAATGTTCATCGTCTTAGTGTCACTGCCGGAGATCTCTTTCAGAAAACCTTGTTCAATTAACGGTATCGCCATGCTGCTGGGTAACGTGCCAATGCCTAACCCTGCAATCAAGGCATCGATCTTTGCTTGCAGATTGGTTACGGTTAAACGAGGTTGCTTTTGGATCACGTTGACGCTTAGCGCTGGCTGCTCACGGGCCGTATCGGCAATGGCAATGATGCGGTGTTTTTCTCTCACGGTGTCATCAAACTGCCCACTTCGATTGTGAATATAGTGGTTTGCCGCGGCTACCCAAATCATCGACATCTTGCCAATCAATTCGGTTTTTACATCGTGAGGAACCACGTCCAGTGCGGGACAGACTAACAAGTCGGCTCGTCCAGATTGTAAGGCTTCCCAACACCCCGCTAAGATTTCTTCTTGTAACCTGACTCTCGTTTTGCTCACGTTGCCCAGCGCTTCGACTAAAGGGAAAAAGTGGTTTACTGAGATAATGCCATCGTAAGCAATCGTGATGTCTAACTCCCATCCGTTTCGCCAGTAACGTGGCGTCATTGACTAACTTTTCAGTCGCACCAAGGATCGTTCGCCCTCGCTCCAAGATCAAACGTCCTGCCTCGGTAAAGTTTGCCTTATGACCGGATCGATCAAAGATCATGATGTCCAGCTCTTGCTCCAACTTCTGGATCTGATAGCTGAGCGAGGATGGCGCCCTATCAAGCTCATTGGCCGCGGCGGCAAAACTTCCGCGCCTTTCGATGGCATCAAGGATATGTAGCGCTTCTAATGTTATCGGACTTTGCACAAACACCTCTTTTAAATGTGATCAAAATCAACTTTATGAGTTTTATAGAATCACACATTAATTCATCTAAAAATCAATCTATTCATATGATTTTAAAAGAATATTTACCATTTTAGTACTCATTGTAGATAAATATGCGCCACACTTTATTTATGAGAATGATAGCAATTATCATTAGCATCCAATATTATTGCGCCGTTAAATCGCCTACGATGGATTTTAAGGTAGTAAAATGTATAACAAAACGTTTCTTTCAGCCTCAATACTATTAGCTCTCTCTGCTTCAGTACAAGCAGAAGAATATGGATTATTCGATGAGATTGTTGTGACAGCGACACGCTCAACACAAAATAAGCAAGATGTTGCAGCCTCGATTAATACGGTCAATGCGCAAGATATCGATAAATCTCTAGCCACAGACGCAAAAGATGCGCTCAAATACACTCCGGGCGTCGAAGTCAAATCGGGCAGCCGTTTCGGTATTTCAGGCTTTAACATTCGTGGTATGGAAGACAGCCGGATTCTCACCGTTGTTGACGGTGTACAGCAACCTGTTGGGTACAACCCAGGTGCAACAGAAACAGCGCAAATACAGCAATGCGGTTGAAATCGATACATTACAAGCGATAGAAGTCAACAAAGGGCCCTCTTCTACACTTTATGGCTCAGATGCTTTGGGTGGAATGGTACAATTTCGGACTAAAAATCCAAGTGATGTTTTAGTTGATGAGAACGACGGACATCGATTTGGAATTAAGTCGACTTATACTTCTGTCGATGAACAGTTTAAAAACACCCTAACTTGGGCAATGCGTCAAAGCCAACTAGAAACTCTACTCATGGTTACCTATGCTCAAGGGCATGAAACTCAGTCACACAGCTCAGGTGCGAACGTTGAGGGCCCAGATCGTGGGTTAACTAACCCCGCAGACACAAAGTTGGGTAACCTACTTGCCAAAGTACAATATCAAGCCAATGAAAATCATCGTTTAGGCTTAACCCTAGAACACTACACCAAAAGCTATGATGAAGATGAACTCAATTACAATGGCTATGCCATCATGCCTGGTTTTGTCTACAGCGATAACTTTAACGAAGACGTTAACGAACGTACCCGCGTGTCAATTGAGCACCAATGGTTGATGGACACATTGCTCGCTGATTCAAGTTTAGCCACTCTGAGTTATCAAACTTCAAGCTCTCTCAACAAAAACTACGATACTACACCAAGCAACGGTGTACGAATGAGAGAAAGAGAAGCAGAAGATAAATCTGTACAACTAGATGTTCAGCTAAATAAAGTCTTAGAGATAGGCGAAATACCTCATGATGTTACCTATGGAGGCAACTATCTAAACAACGCGTTTAGCTTGGAAAATACCGATTATCTATATAGCTCTGGTACTTCTCGTCCCGGCAACACCGCTCTTCCAGACGCAGATATGATCAAGTGGGGCTTGTTTGCTCAAGACCAAATGTATTTTTGGGATGAGCAATTAATCGTCACTGCGGGCATTCGTTATGACGCATTTGAGGCGAAACCAAAAACAGATACGGGTTTCACAACAGAGTATGAGTCCAATAAGGACAAGGCGTTTACAGGTAAATTGGGGGCAGTTTATCACCTTAAAGACAACCTCTCTCTATTTGGCCAAATCAGCCAAGGATTTAAAGCTCCAACTGTTTACGATCTTTACTATTTCTACAACCAAGGCGCTATTATCGAAGCTAATCCTGACTTAAAAGCGGAGCGTAGCACATCATATGAGGTTGGTACACGCGGATACAATGACTATGGCAACATCGAATTTGCTCTGTTTTTTAATGATTACAAAGATTTCATTACGCAAACCAAAACCGGTGAGTCAGGTGACAAAGATATCATCAGTAAATACAACATTGATGAAGTTCGTATCTATGGTGCAGAGTTAAGCTCATCCCTATTGCTAGATAAAGTGTCTCCTTTGCCTCATGGAAGTTATGCACGTTTGTCAGTAGCTTACGCACATGGTGAAGATAGATCCACAGGGAAAGAAATTGACACTGTTGCGCCGTTAACAACAGTATTTGGCATTGGCTATGAACAGATAGAATTTGGCTCAGCACTAAATGTAAAAATGGTCGCAAGCAAAGATAAATGGTTGTTAGAAGACAATATAGATGTCGCGGGTTATACCGTTGTTGACCTAACCGCTTACTATTCACCGATGAAAGATCTGACATTTAAAGCAGGACTGTTTAATCTCTTTGATAAAAAATATTGGCATTACTCTGATATGTCTGGAAAAACTGGTACCGAAAAATTCAGTAATGACTACTTCACCCAGCCAGGAAGGAAACTGGGGGGTGAATGTGGACTACAAGTTCTAACTATCGGTAAAACAAAAAGCCAGCAACTGCTGGCTTTTTAACACTCTATTTTTAAAAGAAAGAAAAAAGTTAGGAAAAATAAAGCGTTACTGTTTTGCCATCTCTTTTTTAACCATCACCGCGGATGCAACGATAAAAGCAATGATAAGCGCAAGTTCCATGGAATCCTCAGAGTTGAAATAGTTGAGCAAAAAACAATCCGCTTAAGTCTATCACTCATCACTCAATAAGCTACCTATTTGCACTTAAGTTGCGGTTTTTCCGATTGAGATCAAAGTTTATTCCGAAGTCTGAGAAAATAAACTTCAGTCACTTACTGCAGCGCCTATTACAATTGCTTGCCCTTTCCCCGCTTTTTTCGCTCGGTACATTGCGGTATCGGCACATTTCAGAATGTTATCCATGTCTTTCTCATTTGAACCGATCAGCTTCACACCGATACTACAGCCGACTTGCAGTGTCTGGCCATTATATTGAATGGGCCGACAGATACTTTGTAACAAACGCTCGGTTAACTGAGTAACCGATTGCGGACTGGCAGGTTTGACGAGCAAAACAAACTCATCACCGGACAATCGAGCAACCAGATCGCTACTGCGCACTTCTTGCTGCAAGCGAGTGGAAATAACGCGCAGTACTTCGTCGCCAGCATCATGACCGAAGGTGTCATTGACCTGTTTAAAGCCATCTAAATCCATATAAAGTAGTGCTAACTCTTTATTCGAGTAAGCGGACGAGCGCAGCTCTTCTTCCAATATTCGATGTAGTTTAGAACGATTGGCAAGCCCTGTTAATGCATCATGATGCGCAAGGTACTCTAAGCGCTCCATTTCTTTCGCATCAGAGAGATCCGCCAAGATGATGACCATGTCATAAACCTCTTCCTGATCCACTTTTTTAACAATATGACTGACTTTGGCAAACATCGGCACCAAGGTGCCGTTAAGGTGCTTCTCCCATACTTCTCCTTGCCATTGTCCGTAGTGGGCCAACGATTCTTGAATGGTTGGCATCAGCGATTGCAGTTGTTTCCAGTGGAACACTTGAAGAAAAGAGCGACCAACTAACGTGTCACTGCTGTAACCAAGCATATGCGTGAGCGCTGGGTTACACATAGTAATCACGCCATTGTGATCAAGAACAATCAGGCCATCTTGGCTGTGTTCAAACACCCCCGCGGCAATACGTTGGCGGTTCATCGCCGCCTCTATCTCAGTAACATCTTGAATGGCAAAGAGCGTTGCACCTCGGTTACTTATAGAACGTGAGGAAATTTGCAGCAGTTGAACACTTTGATCGGCCTTTTTACAAGAGAGTAAATAGTCATCCAACACCTGTTTTTGCTCGATGGCCGCGATGAGCACCGCTTTCTCTTCCGTCTGAATCAAGTCGGTTAAAGTGTTGTTTTCCACCGCCGCAAGAGAAATTGGAAAAATCTCTTTACTAGCCGCATTACTGTGCAAAATAACACCATCATGGTTCACAACTAGCAACGCATGTTGAACGGTTTCAATCACTTCATTGGCAAATGCTTTCTCTTTTTCTAAACGATCTAAGGTGTAATGGACTTGGCTGTCTCGCTGAGCCAGCCGTTTCACCATGGTATTAAATGCGTCAATGAGAGCGCCAATTTCATCATCCGCTTTGGGTTTGAGGTTGGGCCTTTTAAGACGATGTTCCACAAAAGCTTGCATCGAGTCGTGTAAAGAGTAGACCGGCTCCAAAATAAATTTTTGCACGATGAGATACAGCAGTGCGCCAGTAGGAAGCAGCATAAAAAGGAACACTATGCTGCTTTCGATCAGCTTATTGATGATCTGTTCAAAGGCTTGGTTTGATACGGTAATTCTCAGTGAGGCAATTTTGCTCCCATCCATTTCGATCGGCACCAACAGATAAAGATACTTGCCAGCAACAAGGTGACCTTTCTTCTGCAAAGCGTCTCTTTGGGTTTGATCGGGAATCGGAGCCTCATCAGCTTGCGCTTCATAAATCGAGAACAGCTGCTCATTCAAATCAAATAACTTCACCCGCAAAATAGCCGGATCGGCGTTAAATGCCGACAACACTTCGCTGGCTGCCAACGAGTCATCAAACAACACTGCCGCTTGCAGGTTAAACGCCACCCCTTTGGCCAAAATGGAGACACGATCGATCAGGTTCTTCTGTTCATTCTGATAATTGACAAAAAAATGAAAACCTTGCGCGAAGATAAATATAAAGGTGACGAAAATTAATATTGGTACCAGCAACTTATGCCGTATAGAGAGGTTTTTTAGTGAAGGCATAGCGCAGCCTCCTTGACGCTGGCAAGTCGCAGTAAACTCGACCCTATGGTGTAACGCTCACTGACCAAATTCTGCGAACAGATCAGCGGTTTTATCCTGCCCTCGTTCTCTTGCAGTGCGATGATCCCGCCATCCCGCAGAAAGTGGCTTTGCGAACTAATTGTGACCGCGTAACCACCAACACTACGCACCCGCTCGCTTGTGAGTGGCTTACCATAATAGATAATGTCGCAGGGTTGATTGCTTGAGTTGACTACGGCTAAAGTCAAATCGCGGATAGTTTTTCCTTCAATCACTTTGGCTAATGTTTGCTTTACTTTGTCATCATCTTGGACACAAAAGTAGATGTGCGTTTTACTCGGCTCTTCATTCCAAAAAACAAAGTTGCTGATCTGGTAGATATACACCGCCACCACTTCATGTGGTTGGAACTTGTCTGCCTGAGTCAAAAACGGGCAAAGTGATGCTATCAATCCGCAAAGCAGGCGGATTTTAAAATTCATAACTGAGCCTCACATAGTGAATTTGCTCACTCTTAAACAGTGACAGAGTATTGAGATCATCGGCACTGCCAACGCCACCTAAGTTTTGCACCACTACTTCGACTTTAGGGTAGTTAGGGGCGTATTGCCAAGACAGCTTCATATCTAAAGTGACGACATCATCTAAAGCAATGTTCTTGTTTTTCCAATGCTGATAATAAATGGTGCTATCCCATTGCAGTTGTTTGTTAATGTCCCAAAGCAATTGCAATGACAACAAATGCTGCTGATCGATGCTGGCCCAGAGCGCGGATGTACCGTTGGAATAATCTCCACCTAGCCAATCGATATCTAAGTTCATATAACTGTAAGCAGCATAAATTCGAGTATCCGTTTCGTGCGCACCATTCAACTGCCATTTCAACGCCATGCGATGTGCCTTGATAATCATCGATAGTAAACGCATTAACAATATCCCCTGCATCGAAGGAATCGACCATCACCACATTGTCGTGCAGCGAATAGTAAACGGTCATATCTAAGCTGAACTGGGGATGATAAGTGATTCGATAGCCAAGCTCGTAACTTACCACTGACTCCGATTTAAGTTGGTCGCTAGGGTACACCACCACCTGTTTCGGCGTTGCATCGTAGTAAACAAAGTAAGAATTGCTGTCGATATAGGATGGCGCAACCACCGCTCTGCCTACGCCAGCCCAAATCTGCTGACTCTCAGAAAAGCTATACATAGCGCGCAGTTGAGGTGAAACTTCCAAAGCGGACGTCTGGCTAAAATACTCGGCTTTGACACCCAAGGTGGTGCTGAAGTTTTCGCGCCACTGTTTATCGATTTGCCCATAAGCATTGAAAATTTGCTCATGAGCGCGGCGCACATCATAGACACGGTACAAAATATCAACGTTATTCTCATCCCACTCGGACAATTGTACGCCAGAAAAATCAAGTTTTATGAAACGAGCTCCTGCGCCTATTTGCCACCGAGTCTCACTATCTGAGTAATCGAAGTAGTTGGTATCAAGATCAAGAGTCATGTACTTACCGGGCGCGTCTTTAGCGTTATCCTTGTTGTAATCAAACCACAAAGAACTCTCCCACTTCACCCCTTCGACCAGATATTGTGCATATTGCAGTTGACCAAAAGCACTTGTCGCCTGAACGTCAAGCTCTTTAGGCCCCCATTGGCTACCATTCCAGTAGTCACTGTCTCGTTGGTAACCATATTGATTGGCTCCAACACGCAAGGTGATATCACGATTTTCTTCCCTATGAGCAAACAAAACGCCGCCCGTCTGGTTGAGCCATGTCTCGCTGTCATAAGAGAGGTCCGAGCGGTTACTTTTCTGCTTGTAGAATACCCGCCCTTGCGTCTCTTCGCTGATAGAAAAGCCTTGCCTCACGCCAAGCTCATAGTCTTGCTTATTGCTGTAATTTCCTTCAACTAAGCTAGAAAGTGTGAATTCAGCGCGTTTAGTGATGATGTTCACCACACCATTGACAGCATTGCCTCCCCAAATACTACCCGACGGCCCTCGCAGCACTTCAATACGATCAATATCAGCGAGCAGATAATCAATACCAGGCCAATAGACGCCACCATAGACGGGGCTGTACACCGTTCTGCCATCGATCAAAACCAACAGCTTGTTGTATAAACCGCCGTGAAATCCTCTTGCTGAAACGTACCACTCTGTTTCTGAGAATTTGCTGACACGTAAACCGGGGACAAGCTTAAGCGCTTCGGGGATGGTACGAAACGCCGCTGCGCGCAATTCGCTCACCGCTTAACACGTAAACTGAAGCAGGGATATCGGAAAGCTTTTGTGCTGTTTTGGCGACGGTTTGCACTTCCACTTCCAGCATGCCTAACTCTTCAAGGCTCATATCCATGAGTTGTTTGAGAGCGTCTGTTCGACTGCTGGCATACACTGGATATGACATCAGGCAGATTAGATTGATGAGTGTTGCAGTATTTTTCATATCCAGCTCGCCTGAACCTACTATCTTTACTACTGATTATTGCCACAAATCCCAAGTTCTACCGCAGATCGAAAACGTTTAATTGGCAAAGAATGATGTGGATCACTGTCATGACGGATTTTTTAAGAGAACTTACACTAATTAACGGCAAGGACGGTTGAAATTATAGTGAATAAGCAAAGAGTTACTCTAAATTGCGACATGGGCGAAAGCTTTGGGATCTGGACTATGGGTTCTGATGAATTGGTGATGCCGTGGGTTGACATGGCCAATATCGCTTGTGGATTTCATGCCTCAGACCCTCACGTCATGGCTAAAACGGTCGCCTTAGCCAAGCACTATAACGTCAAAGTCGGTGCACACCCAGGCTATCAAGATCTTAGCGGTTTCGGTCGCAGAAGTATACCTCACACCGCCGCGCAAATTACAGAACTCGTCCTCTATCAGGTGGGTGCATTGAAGGCTTTCTGCCAATATCACGATGTGCCGCTCCATTATGTCAAACCACATGGTGCACTCTACAACGATATGATGGCCGATGAAGAGGTGTTTCGCGCCATTGCTGAAGCCGTTTCTGTCTTCGCTCTTCCACTGATGATTCTGGCAACCACAGACAATCAGCGCTACCTAGACATTGCGGATATTTTTGATGTGCCACTGCTATTTGAAGCCTTTGCTGATCGCAGTTATCAAGAAGATGGTCGACTTACCCCGAGATCGCAAGCGAATGCGGTCTACCACAATGCCGATGACATCTATAACCAAGCGATGCAAATCGCCACCTATGGTTGCGTCACTACCGTTTCAGGAACAAGAGTGTCATTGGAAGCCGACACCATCTGTGTGCATGGTGATAATCCTGAGTCTATTGCCTTGGTACAAAGGTTAAGCCAAGCATTGGCCAAATAAGAGGAAGAGATTTGAAGAGCAATTGCTACCGAATTCAACCCGTTTCTGAATGCAGCTTGATGGTGTACTTTACCGAGAGCGTCAATGAGCAGCAAGTGGGCGAATTGGCGAATCTGATTCGGCAGACTCTACCCAATGCGCTGATGAACGTGGTTCCTGCCTATCGTTCTATCTTGGTGGAATACTTACCTTTTCGCTTGAGTGAATCACAGTTGCTGCTTCAGCTTGAGCAACTGTTGCAAAGTAGCCAAGTTACCACATCCGTTCAGGCCGGACGCAACCATCGCATTCCCGTTTATTATGCCAAGCAAACCGCGCTGGATCTGGAGACGTTTCTTCATCGCGGCTTGTCACTGGATGACGTTGTCGATCTGCACTGTGAAACGCCCTACACCGTTTCCGCCATTGGTTTCACACCAGGCTTTGCGTTTTTGTCTGACGTTGATGAGCGCCTCGCCGTTCCTAGACTGGCTTCGCCACGTGTTTCCGTCCCGGCAGGCAGTGTCGCGGTAGCCGAAAGCAAGACGGCCATTTACCCATCCGCTACGCCCGGCGGCTGGAACATCATCGGCCGATGTCCAGTGTCTGTGTATAACCCGAATGAGGTTCCTGTGACCCCGTTTACGATTGGCGATACAGTGACTTTTTACCCGATCAGTGAGCAAGAGTATCTCGAATTAGGAGGCACATTGTGACAACCCACGCGCTAAAAGTCATCAAACCGGGGTCACTCAGCCTGATTCAGGACTTTGGCCGATTCGCCCTTGCCCATCAAGGCATCACGCAAGGCGGACCGGTGGACGACTACGCCTACAGTTGGTCGAACCATTTGCTGGGCAATCCCGTCAATTGCACCTCGTTGGAAATCACCTTAGGTCAAGCGGCATTCGAAGTACTCAGTTCGTGTCAACTGGCGATCTGTGGCGGCGATCTCGATGCGCGTCTCAACGGACACCCATTGCACAACTGGAGCGAATTTCGCGCGCACAAAGGTGACATTCTCACTTTTGGCTTAGCAAAAAATGGCCTGCGAGCTTACCTCTCAGTGGTTGGCGGCTTTGACGTCAGTCCGCAGCTTGGCAGCACCAGTACCGTCGTGCGCGATCATCTCGGCGGCCTGAAACAAAACGGCATGCCGCTGGTTGCTGAACAATTATTACCTTTTGCGCCACACCAACCTAACCCAAATAAAGCCCGCTCGCTGACTTTCCGTTTCAAGCCTGATTACAACTTGCCGTTAAAATTGCGCGTGATTGAAGGTTGTCAGGCCGCGGATTTTGCTGCCGAGGAAATCGCGCTGTTTTATCAAACGCGATTTACCGTGGATCCCAACTCAAATCGCATGGGATACCGACTGGCCGGAGGGACGATTTCGCCTCCCTATCAGGGGATCTTGTCGGAAGGAATTACCTTGGGCGCCATTCAAGTGCCACCGAATGGTCAGCCAATCATTTTGCTAAATGACAGACAAACGATTGGCGGCTATCCCAAACTAGGCTGCGTTGCCCGAATCGACCTTCCAAGACTGGCGCAAGCAAAACCGGGACAGGAGGTCCGTTTTGTTAGAGGCGACCGCGAGGGTTTGCAAGATGTTTGGTGCCAATGGGCACGTTTTTTTGGTTACTGATTGCTTTTGCTTACTGATTACTATAGCTAAGAGCAAGCACACTGCTGTGAGAAGTGACCAAGGCGACGTGGATGTCGCCTTGGTTTTACGCTTATTGATACACCCCTTCACCCACCACTTGAGCCAACGATACTGGGTAACCGCGCTGTTTGGCTAATGAGGTGGCTACCGATTCTATCTCACTGGCGGCCAGTGAACAGGTGACCGGGTGTTCTTGTTCGATGTGAGTGGAGATAGGCTTACCAAACCACTGCAAGGCGATTTTCTGCGCTGCAAGCAACGTCGACGAGCCTTTGACAATTTCGATGCAAGCATAATGGTTAGCAGAGAAGGAGACATCTGCCGCGCGCAGTGTTGCATCACGCCCGGGAATTTGCTGCGCGCCAAACAGCGCTTTGCCCGCTGGCTTGGCACTGATAAAGGCCGGCAACAACTTAGCCGCGTGTTCAATCGCCTTTTGGGTGCGCAGTTGCAAAACCGATTCATCCCATCCTGACCGGATCTTTTTGACGTATTGTGCTGGCAACTTCGGCTGCGCAGAGCGAGGCGATGCTGCCACTAAACCATCTTCAAATAGCGTGATATCTTCCGTCATACCATGCAGTTGAAAATAACCGTCGGCGTATGGCGTGAGCTGCGCCATGCCATCTGGCGTGCCTCGTTCGCCATGAAAAATCACTTCTGGCCAAGACTCATGACATTCTTGCCACTGCGTGACGTACGCCGCTTTAAACTCGACCATACGTTGCGTGGTCACACCAACCACATCATCGAGTTCGCCCGTTTCAAAACCACATGCGTTGATCAAGTAATCAGCGTAGATAGGTTGAGACAAACCAGCAACATCCAACTGCCATTTAGCCCCATCCCACTGCGCATGTTGCAACTCTCGGTTACACATCACCGTCGAGGCCGGAAAGCGCTCAAGGGCAAGGGTGGCGATGGCAGAAAGACGAAACACACTCCAGCCATATTCGGCCACCATGATCACCGGATATTTAAGCTGCTCGAGATCAGTATTTTTGGCAAATGGAATGCACCAGTCGTCAAATGTTTTGGGCTGCTCAGGCTGAGTTAACCTCGCTAAGCGCGCGAGATCAGCTTTGGCATAGAGTTTGAAGTAGTTGTCCGGCTCGCCAAGCACTTGGTTGCGGGCGTCTTCTCGAACTAGATCTCGATATGCTTCGCGAATGATAGCCAATCTTGGCAACAGCTCTTCGGCCTCTCCCGCATCACTGCGCGGTACCGCAATGATGGTGGGGCGAATGTTGATACTGGCTGGAAAAAGTCTGACGCTGTCGATCGATTGTTTCAGGAGGTCAATGCATTGCTGCGTCGAGATCTCACGATAAAGGTTTCCCCCGGCGTGCAGATGACAGATCGGCGGACCATTGACCAAGGAAGGCCCTTTTTCTATCAAGGTCACCGCATAGCCTAATTCTGAAAAATGTATCGCGGCCGTGGCGCCAGCGACACCACCCCCTACAACGGCGATATGTTTGTTGCCGGTGGACGAGTTCAAAGCGTTCATTATTCCACTATGTCTATGAATTCTGGGATTGAATTCTACTCGTGATTGAACGTGAATAAAATCACAAATTCGCTGTGGATTTCTCCGTACAGCAGGCGAAAAGTATAAAAATTTTCTACGTAAAGACGGCAATAAAATTATCAAAAAAATACTTGACTGATTTGTCTCGATTTCAGTTTCTCGGCCAAATGTGAATAACCCTCTCTGCGCAAGTCCGATAGGGCAAAGACTTCGCTCACTTTGCCTTCTTTTTGAGCTTCACTTATCCCAAAAGTTATCCACTGATTTTGTGGATAACTGGGATAAGACTAGTCGGCTATTAGCCATACGAGTTATTCATGGGTGTCAATAACTGTTTGATTAAACTTGATACAACCATGAACAATGTCGCCAACGCCAAGGTGGGCAATAGCAGCCACAAATGTGGATGCAGCGTAGCGGATAAGTCAAAGCCGAAACGCATCACCGCCGCCACCGTTGCTTCCGCGCCGAGAGCAGAAATCGCACTGGCAATCAGAGCCATGATGCCATATTCCGCCCAGATGGTACGCGTGACCCGTTTTTTCGACGCACCCAATGTGCGGTACAAGCGGATCTCTTGCTGACGCTGCGCTAAACTCAGGCGCAACAAGGTAAAGATCAACATCACTCCCGCCATCACCCCCATGAGTGCCAAAATCGAAATCGACCACACTATCTGTTCAACCAGATCTTGGATCTTGCTCGCCATGGTGCGAATGTCGAGCACACTGACGGTCGGGTATTGCCGCGACAACTGATTCAGCAAGGATGTCTGGTGCTCTTCAATACGAAAACTGACCAAATAGGATGCAGGAATAGACGCCATCACATCCGGTGTAAAGATGAAATAGAAGTTAGGCTTCATATCACGCCACTCAACGTGACGAATGGTGTTGACCGTCGCGTTGAAGGTTTGACTGTTCACCACAAACGTGAGTGTATCGCCAATCTCGATTCCCATCTCTTCAGCTACTTTAGCTTCAACCGACACGCCTTGCATTGGCGTCCAACTGCCCGCGGTCACCTGATTATAATCAGGAATGCTGTCTCCCCAAGTAAGGTTTAACTCTCGACTCACTGCGTCACTACGCTCTTGGCCATCTGGCCGGCTATCACTGGTGACATTTTCACCGTTGATAGCAGTAAAACGGCCGCGAATGATCGGGTAAGCCGGAGAAACGATTCACTTGGTTCTGGTCTAAAAACGTCAAATAAGGGTCAAGTTCAAAGTCACTGATATTGAGCGCAAACACATTGGCGGCATCGGCAGGCAGTGTCCGCTGCCAATCTTTAAGCAGATCGGTACGCACCAGCCAAATGATCGCCAATAACATGAGCGACAATGACAACGCCCCCAACTGCAACCCACTGCCGAGTGCCGAGCGGTTGATGCGGCTCAGTGCCAGTTTAACGGAGGTAGAAAATGGTAAGCGTGCCAATAGCTTACTCAGCGCTAAGCCAACAAAGGCTAGCACAATGAAAAGCAGCATGATTGCCCCGAGCACAATCCACACCATGATGTTATTGTGGTAAATCGCCAACATAGGCAAAAGTGGCACCCCAATCAGCAGCCAGGTTTTCGATGGGATGGCTTTCTGCTGGTTGTCTGTTTGCATCACATTGATCGCTGATGTATGTAACAGAGCCGACAGCGGAATGCCCAAAGCGGGAATCGCAATCAGTAGCGCGGTAAACAATGAGACTAAATACGGCGTAATGCCATACGATGGAAGCGGGTCGGGCAGCAGATCTTTCAATGGAATGCGCAGCAACTGCTCCAGACCCATGCCAATCAGGACGCCGATAACGGCCGCGCATACAAATAGCAGCGCTAGCTGAATCGCTAACCAACGGGCTATCCACGCTCGGCTAGCACCAATGCTTTTTAACATCGCGATGGTTTGTTTTCGCGTGACAACGTAATTTTGGCAAGTTAGCACGAGTGTTGTCGCCGCCATAATGATAACAATCGCGACGGTGAGAGACAGATATTGATTGGTGCGTTCAAACACTTCGCTACTACGACTGGCACTCTCCTGATCGCGCCAGCGATCACTCGGCGTCAGCTCAACGCTCTCTTTGACCTTCGCAATCGCTTGATCACTGCCGACGATAAACAGACGATACTGCACACGACTACCCACTTGAATCGCACCAGTACGGGCTACATCCGTGTCGTGAATATACGCCGCTGGCATCTGTTGAAACGGGTTGAAGCTTAATCCGGGTTCGCTCTCAATCACGCCAGAAACGACAAAATCTGCGTCGCCAATCGTGACATTGTCACCTTGCGTAACCTCCAGCCTTTCCATAATCCGGCTATCTAACCACAGTTCCCCCGGGTTCACATGCTGAGCGCGAGTTGTGTCGCTGCGCAGGCTCAGTTCACCAAGCAGCGGATAGCTCGATTGCACCGCTTTGACGGTGACTAACTGCATCCCCGTGTCACTAAAGGCCATGGTGGCAAAACGGGTCATTTTTGAGGTGGTAAGCGCTTCACTCTTGACCGCATCAAGCAAAGTTTGTGGCAGAGGATTGGCGGAAATGAAGAGCGTATCGGCGGTGAGTGCATCTTTGCCCTGCTTGACGATCACCTGTTCCATACGCGTTGCCAAGGCCGATAAAGCAAACACCGCAGAGATGATCAGCACCAGTGCGACACTGATTGGCCAGAGGTTGCCATGGCGTATCTCTTCCAAACTCCAGGCGGTGAGCCTACGATTTAATCCGTTTGATGCCATACTAACTTGCCTCCGACAGTTGACCTGCATCCATGCTAAACACGCGTTGGCAGCGCTGAGCAAGCTTCATATCGTGCGTCACTAACACTAACGTCGTGCCATGGTGTTGATTGAGCTCAAACAGCAGCTCAATGATTTTTTCTGCCGTGTGTTGATCGAGATTGCCGGTCGGTTCATCGGCAAACAAAATCTTCGGCTGGGTCATAAATGCACGTGCCAAAGCCACCCGTTGCTGCTCGCCTCCCGATAACTGGCTCGGGAGGTGATCCACTCGCGAGGCCAAACCTACCGAAGCAAGCAACGCTTTACCTCGTTCGTTATCCTCCTCTTCCCCTTTGAGCAGACACGGTAAAGTGACATTTTGCAGTGCGGTCAGGCTTGGAATGAGCAAAAAACTTTGGAAAACAAAGCCAATCGATTCACTGCGTAGCGCGGCACGCGCTTCATCGTCCAAACGAGACAAAGGTTGATCGAGCAGATAAACTTCGCCGGATGAGGCGACATCAAGGCCAGCTAAGAGTGTCATCAGGGTTGACTTTCCTGCACCGGAGGTGCCTACAATAGCCACACTCTCTCCTTCAGCGACTTCAAGATTGACATCGCTTAGGATTATTAACTTCTCATTGCTTGTAGATACTTGTTTGCTAACGGATTTTGCTTTAATTACTGGAGATTGCATGGTCAGATTGTTTTCCTTAATGCTGATGTTAATCCTGTCGTGGACGGCAACGGCGGCTGAAAAAATTCTCATACTTGGCGATAGTTTAAGTGCAGGATACAACATGCCAGCCGAGCAGGCATGGCCAAGTTTGTTACCAGACGTACTAAAAACCTACGGGAAAGACGTACAAGTGATCAACGCCAGTATTTCAGGCGACACCACAGGCAACGGTTTGGCGCGCCTGCCAGACTTGTTAACCACCCACTCCCCCGATTGGGTGTTAATTGAACTGGGCGCTAACGATGGCCTCAGAGGTTTTCCGCCTAAAACCATCGCTGCGAATCTGTCACGGATGATCCAAATAACAAAGGCGGCGGGCGCGAAACCCGCGTTAATGCAAATACGCGTTCCACCTAACTACGGCAAACGTTACTCGCAAGCATTTTTCGATCTTTACCCTACCTTGGCAGAGCATCAACAAGTGCCATTGTTGCCATTTTTCCTTGAGCAGGTGATCACTAAACCAGAATGGATGATGCAAGATGGCCTGCATCCCACCGCTGACGCGCAACCTTGGATCGCTGAGTTTGTTGCCGAAATGTTTAGCAAACATCTCTGATTTTAATGCCCTAGCTCAAATCATTTTACGTTTCTTTACGTTAGCCTAACTGCCTCTTTATCCCCCAATCAGGAAAATGGCATGCGCATAGAACCACAAATTGATGGCGTTGTTGCCCGCTCAGCCCATCCCTATGGCTGTGAAGCTGCAATTAAACAACAAATAGAGTACGTAAAACGCGCGCCACAGATCACTCAAGGCCCTAAACGGGTACTGATCCTTGGCGCTTCCTCTGGATTTGGTCTTGCTGCTCGCATCGCACTGACGTTTGGCGGCGCCAAAGCAGACACCATCGGCGTCTCGTTTCGAACGTGGCCCAAGCGAAAAAGGCACTGGTAGTGCGGGTTGGTACAACAACATTTTTTTCAAAGCGCAGGCACAAAAAGAAGGCCGTACCGCCATCAACATCGTCGGAGACGCCTTTGCCAAAGAGACGCGCGAGCAAGTGATTGAAGCGATAGAGACCTATTTCGATGGCGAAGTTGACCTTATTATTTACAGCCTAGCGACTGGCATGCGGCCCATTCCGGGCAAACCCGGTGAGTTTTGGCGTAGCGTGATCAAACCCTATGGTCAGCCTGTCATCGGCGCCTCCCTCGATTTACAGCATGACCGTTGGATTGAAACCACGCTTGAGCCTGCCAGTGATGAGGAAGCCGAGCACACCATCAAAGTGATGGGCGGTGAAGATTGGCAAAGTTGGGTGGATGCACTTATCAACACCGAATCCATCGCTGAAGGTTGTAAAACCATCGCCTTTTCTTACATCGGGCCGGAAGTCACTCACCCGATTTATCTCGACGGTACGCTAGGCCGGGCGAAAATCGATCTGCACCAAACCAGCCATGCGCTCAATTTGGAAATGGCCAATTTCAATGGCAGCGCCTACGCCACCGTCTGTAAAGCCTTGGTGACCAAAGCGAGCGTGTTTATTCCCGCGTTGTCTCCCTATCTGCTTGCCTTGTATAAAGTGATGAAAGCTGAGCAATGCCATGAAACCTGCATTGAACAGATGCAACGTTTATTTAGTACGAAACTCTATGGTCAAGCGAAAGTCGACGTGGACGGTGAACGCTTGATCCGCATCGATGAGTTAGAACTGGCTCCGCATATTCAGCAAAAGGTTAACGCTCTGTTGTCTGAAATGAACGGCGACAACTTTAAGCAACTTGGCGATTATGAAGGTTATAAAGGCGAATTTCTTAAACTAAACGGCTTTGGCTTTGAGTCAGTTGATTACACTCAAGAGATTGATCTCGCTGACTTGAAAAAGTTGCGCCCTTAAGCCGCCAGTGTATATGTCTTAAACTTGAGATTCTGTTTTTGACTGATGAAGTCCCGACCACATTTCGGGACTTTTTTTCATCTTGTTCTGCTTAACTCCTATACTTAAACCCAAGCGCACTCTGCTCCCATTTGAGGCGCTCCATGTGACCACAGGATGTGGTGACAACGAGGATAAGGACTGCCAAGTCATGACGAAATTCAAAACGCTTGATTATCAAATCCCTGAACCAATGCAACACGGTTGGCAACGGATCGTCAATTTGCTTGCCGATATCGTTGGCGTGCCCGCCGCGTTGGTGATGCGTATTCACCCACAGCACATTGAGGTGTGCCGTACCAGCGAGACTCCGTTAAACCCTTACAAATTAGGCGATTCGGAAACGTTAGGTCACGGTTTGTATTGCGAGAGTGTCATCAATTCGAATACAGAAACTGATGATTCCCAACGCTCTGAGCGACCCGCTATGGGACAAAAATCCAGACATAAAATTGGGCATGATCTCCTATTGCGGCCTGCCGCTTCTGTGGCCAAATGGCGAGGCGTTTGGCACCATCTGTCTACTGGACGAAAGAGAAAATCATTTCAGCGACACTTATCGAGAATTACTGCGCTGTTTTCGCAGCTCCATCGAAGCGCAGTTGGCAGTTGTCTATCAACATGAAAAACTGCTTAGGTTGAATAAAGCACTGCAACATCGCGTCGAGAGCCGAACCAGTAACTTGGCTCAGTTGAGCTTTTCACTGAGTCAGGAAAGAGACAAACGTCTTGCCGCCGAGCAAGATGCCGACTATCAGCGACAGCATGATCATGGCACTGGCTTTTTGAACCTCAGCGCGCTGGAAAACCAGTTGCAAAGACAGTTAGAACAATCCAATCCCACCAACATTGCGGTGATCCATATCGGCTTTACCAATGCGCGCACCATTCAAGCCAAGTATGGTTTCGCCCTGTTTGAGGAACTCTTGGTCGCGTATCGCAATCAAATTAGCATACCAGACGCGATGTTCACGTTAACTGGCCGCCCGGCGTCTCATGATTTGGTCATCGTAATCCAATCAGAGAGAATCGGCCAAATTTTAGAAACCTTGCTCTATCGGATTGTCGCTGTGGGTCAAAGCACCTTTAACATTGATAACAATGAGGTCCATCTGCACGCCTTTATCGGTGTTGCACTCTCAGATGCGCAGACAAACAGCGCCGAAGAGTTACTCAGCCACGCCAATCAAGCCATGGTAGTCAGTAAAGAATCCGGGCAGCGCTACACCTACTTCTCCTCAGCGCACGCCGACGCGTTGTTATATCACAACCAGATTGAAAGCTACCTATTGCAAGCAGTACGTAACGACGACCTTACGCTCTATTTTCAGCCCAAAGTGTGTCCCAACACCCACAAATGGATTGGCGCAGAGGCTTTGCTGCGCTGGAGCCACCCTGTGTTGGGGGATGTATCCAACGAAGCGCTTATCCATATGGCAGAACAAAATGGGCTGATTTTTGAGGTCGGTGCTTTTGTGCTGCGCGTGGCAATCGAAAAAGCCAAACAGTGGTCGGAAGTGGTTGAAAATTTCCGCGTAGCGGTCAACATCAGCGGCATTCAGTTGAAAAATCCGCTGTTTGCGGAACAAGTGCAGGATCTGCTAGAAGCTTATCAGCTCCCTTCTCACTATCTAGAACTTGAGGTCACAGAAAGCGGTTTGATCTCCGATGAACTGGTGGCGAAAGCGACGCTGAGCCGCTTACATGAACTCGGCGTGACATTGTCACTCGATGACTTTGGCACCGGATACTCTTCCTTCAGCTATCTGAAGAAATTCCCGTTTGACGCGATCAAAATCGACAAAAGTTTCGTCCAGCAAATTGAACACTCAGAGCAAGATGAAGAGATCATTCGCTCTATTATTCACGTGGCGAAAAAGCTCGATCTCGAAGTGGTGATGGAAGGTATCGAGACGGATACGCAAGAAGCGTTTTTGATCCGTGAAGGCTGCGACATCGGCCAAGGCTTCTTATATGGCAAGCCGATGCCGAGTAACGAGTTTGAACAAGGCTTGTTCAACCAGAATTTCCTCGGCACTGCGTCTTTTGCTTACCACACGTCATGATATCGGGCACAGACCCGATTTGGCTTTACTCTTCCTCCGGCGATTCCTATAATCGCCGCTTTTGTGTTTCTAAAAGGCTGATTGTTATGGACCTGTTGACTGCAAAACTCAAAAAGCTCGAAAAGCAAAACTATCGTGCCTACCAGCAGATAAAAGGACAATACAACTTTGGCGATTTCGACCTTTTCATCGATTATGTTCAGTCGGATCCCTTTGCTTCTGCGTCCCGATTCCGCGCTTTCCGTGCTTGGTCTTTAACTGGCCTTTCTTGGCTGCGTGATGAGTCGCCCGCTTATCAACTGGCTGCGCGTGATTTCATCGCCCGTAGCTTTGCCGAATTTGCCAAGCAAGAATCCAGCGTTTCTATTGCGCTGCATGGTCAAACCGTCCTTGATAGCACTGCCGTTTTGTTTACAGAAGATGGTATTGAGCTGCGCTTTAGAGTCAACCTGCCAGCGGAAGGGCGCGATATTCTGGCGAAGAAGGCGCTTAATATTCTGACCTTCCACCTGCCCAAATTTATCCGCCGCGCGACCATCGAGCGAGAACTCGACAAAGAGGCGCTGATCAAACATTGTCAAACCGTCGAAGACCAAGATTCGCTGCGCGAACAGTTAGCCAGTCACGGCTTGGTCGCGTTTGTTGCTAATGGAAGCCGTTTGCCACGCGTAGCGGGTAACTGCGATTTGCCCATGAAAGAGGCAGTGGAGTTTCAAGCGCCAGCCTCATTGCAAGTAACACTGCATGCGCCGAATCGTGGTTTTGTCAGCGGT
Source organism: Vibrio cidicii (assembly GCF_009763805.1). Taxonomy (NCBI): domain Bacteria; kingdom Pseudomonadati; phylum Pseudomonadota; class Gammaproteobacteria; order Vibrionales; family Vibrionaceae; genus Vibrio; species Vibrio cidicii. Next base: position 305,145 of record NZ_CP046803.1, read on the forward strand.
TTAGGTATTCCCAAAGGCATTACCTTGATTGTCGGTGGTGGTTTCCACGGCAAATCGACGCTGCTGAGCGCCATTGAGCGCTCTATTTACAACCACATTCCGGGTGATGGCCGAGAGTACAGTGTCACCGACATCAATGCGATGAAGATCCGAGCGGAAGACGGTCGCTGCGTGCATCACCTCAATCTGTCGAACTACATCAACCATTTGCCGATGGGGAAAGAGACGGCCGATTTTACCACTCAGGATGCCTCAGGCTCGACATCACAAGCGGCTTGGCTACAGGAGTCGGTTGAAAGCGGCGTGAGCACTTTGCTGATTGATGAAGACACCTCAGCCACCAACTTTATGATCCGTGATGAGCGTATGCAGGCATTGGTTGCCAAAGGCGACGAACCTATCACGCCATTGGTTGACCGAATTGGCCAATTGCGTGACGAGTTGGACATCTCTACCATTATTGTCATGGGTGGCTCAGGCGATTATCTGGACGTTGCCGATACCGTAATCCAGATGCACGATTACCAAGCGGTTGATGTGACAGAAAAAGCGAAGCAAGTGATTGCATTGCACCCAACTCAGCGTCACAACGAATCTGAATCACCTTTGGTCACATTTCCGCCTCGCGCGTTAAACTGTCAGGCGTTGATGAACATTCTCACCGATGGCAAGTTCCGCGTTTCCGCCAAAGGAAAAGAGTCGCTACGCTTTGGTAAAGAGTTTGCGGATATCTCAGCGTTAGAGCAGTTGGAATCATCTGACGAGGTGAATGCCATCGGTTGGGTTTGGTATCAGTTGGCACAAATGCCCGGTTGGTGTAACAACCCGGCAAAAGCCGTTACCGAACTACTGCAAGGCGCATGGTTTGAGAAGATGCCTCAGCATGGCGACCTCGCCAAACCTCGCCCACTCGATGTGATGGCCGCGCTTAACCGCATGCGTAAGTCTCAGTTTCGCAATAACAACTAGGTTTTCAGCTTGATAACAAACGCCCTGCACAATGCAGGGCGTTTTTTAGTTGGTGGACTTAATCGATGGTGAACTTCATAGATGGTAAATTAGTGACGCAAAACGTTCCAGGCTTCGCACAGAATGCGAAAGCGCTCTGCGTTGCCATTGTCGCGATCTGGATGCCAACGTAGCGCCAATCGACGCCAACGTTTACGAATGTCTGCGGCGGTGGCGTGTTGATCCAGTTCAAAAAGCTGCAATGCCTTATTTCTATCGATATCATCACCTTCGTGGTGCCCCACAAAACGGCGATATCGGGTCCAGAAACTCATTTAACAGTCGCTTCACTTCCCCTTCATTGGCTTCGTAGTTTTGCCACTGCACATAGTACTCACGCAGCGGATCATCGACATCAATGGTGTGGCCAGCGCAAGCGTGGCTTGACATCAGCACGATATCCATCGCTTCCACTTGCAACCAATTGTCAGGATACAGCGTTTCTTGCAACTGATAGAGTGCGTTCATGATGAGAAAGTTGCGTTTAAATAGATCTTTCTCTGGCAGAGGGTCAAGTTCATAGATAAAACCCTGCTCACCTAAATGGGCGGCTAACGTGTGCACTTTCCATCCACTGGGCTGCTTACGAAGAACCTCCAATATTGGCCACAACAGCGGGTTTTCCATGTACGTCTGAAACGTACTCGCCAGATTGGTCTGCTCCTGCATTGTCTTACGCCTTTAATACTATTTGCTCAGATAAAGTTAAGTATGAACGGTAGGTTTACCTTGTTTCTTATTTTCATTCAAAGCCAACCCCGCCAATTTGTCGAGCAAGATTTCGTTTTGAATGTCAGTTCGTGAAGCAATGTACAAAAAAGAGACAGCCGCTTGGCTGTCTCGTTCCGATTTACGCAAAAGATGGGCTTAAATCACACCAAGCTCACGCAGACGCTCCATCAAGTAACTATGCGCCGTGTAACGCTCTGAAAGCACCACCTCTGGTTTTGGATGAAGGAAAAGCGGCAGGGAAATGCGAGATTGTTCCTGACGCTCACCTGTTGGGTTGATCACGCGGTGGGTGGTGGATGGAAAGTAACCGCCGGAAGCTTCCTGCAACATATCACCAATGTTGATGATGAGATTGCCAAAATCACAAGGCACATCAATCCAAGAGCCATCTTTCGCTTTCACCTGTAAACCCGGCTCGTTTGAGGCAGGTAAAACCGTCAAGAGGTTGATATCTTCGTGAGCCGCGGCGCGAATTGCTCCCGGCTCTTCATCACCTTTCATCGGTGGGTAATGCAGCACACGCAGCAGCGTTTTTTCGCTACCGTTGATCATCTCAGACAGCGCGATTGAGAACTTCTCTTGCACCTCTTTTGGCGCGTGCTCTTCAACCCAGCCCAACAGCTCAGACGCGAACGCATTGGCGCGCTGGTAATAATCTAGAATCTCTTCTTTCAGTTGAGCAGGAATTTGTCCCCAAGGGTAAACGTGAAAGTACTCTTTAATGTCTTTGACGCTGTGACCTTTAGCCACTTCAGAGACCGATGGGGGAAAGTAACCATCTTGGGTTTCAACGTTAAAGTGGAAATCGTTTTTCTCTTCAGTGCAAAAGAACTCGTACCAATTTTTGTAAATCGATTCGACCAACTCTTTCGGGATAGGATGATTTTTTAAAACGCCAAAGCCTGTTTCACGCAGGGACTTAACAAACTGCTCAGCGGCATCTTCAGCGAGATAATCGACGGTTTCCAGTTTCATGACTTTACTTCTGATTGTTGTTATTCAATTTGAGAGGCGGATTTTATCGCTCGAATCAAATGTAAATCAAACTTTAATGAAGTGTTTTAATGCAAACGATCAAATGTTGCGCGAGCTACCTCACATTCAACACCTTTTGTAAGCGTCTTTCAAACGACAAAGCAATTGAACAATGTTCATTATGCTGTCATCATTCGCCTGAATATTAACAAGGAACTGCTGGATGAAATTGAACCGCACACTGCTGCTTTTTACCATTGCTTACCTATCCATTTTTGTTTTTTCTGCTATTGCTCCGAGCTCACGTGCTGTGTGGATCGCAGAAATCATTCCCGCTGTGGCGATTTTTGCTGTTGTCTTGTGGCTTAGTCGCTCGTTTCAATTTAGCCAAACGGCCTATCTACTGATGTTTGCTTGGCTGGGGCTGCACACCATTGGGGCAAAATACACCTTTGCTGAAGTGCCTTTTGACTGGTTTAACCAACTGATTGGTTCTGAGCGCAACAATTTTGATCGGATCGCCCATTTTTCTATCGGTTTATACGCCTACCCAGTAGCCGAATACCTTATTCGTCAGCACAAACAATCGGCTCTGTTTGCTTCACTATTCGCGTTGTTTACCATCATGAGCTTGGCGGCAGGCTATGAGATTGTAGAATGGTGGTACGCAGCCCTCGCCGGTGGAGACGAAGGCATTGCATTCTTGGGCTCTCAAGGAGATGTGTGGGACGCGCAAAAAGATATGTTATGCGACACTTTAGGCGCAATCAGCGCGCTCGCTTTATTGCAACTCCAGCGTATTGGCCGTAATCCAGCTTAAGTAAGGATTAAAGCCATCTTGGATCTCCAGTTGCACAATTTGCGGCACTTCGTAATTGTGTAACTGGCTGATTTGCTCTTCAACTTGAGGATATAAGTCTTTGCGAGTTTTGATCACCAGCAAGGTTTCCACGTCCTGACACACCTCACCCTGCCAAACGTAATGACTGTTGATCGCCATTTCTTGAATACATGCAGCTAGTTTTTGCGTCAATAATGCTTTGATTATCTGATTTTTGTTGGCTTCGTTATTGGTTGTCGTCAACACGACACAGAAGGCTTGCTTGTTATCGACCATGGCTTTCCCTTAGTAGCTGAACGAAATGGTGCGTTTTTTCATCATCCACGCCTTTCTTAGTATAGACACCGATATTGCCGCGCTGCTCTTGATTCACCACCAGTGTTTCGATTTGATGCTCAGCCATCCACTGGCACATTTTATCGGTGTACGGCATCACGGCATCGCTGGCTTTGAGCAGATCAAGGCTGGCAGAGAGTGAGTCCACATCGTAAATCGCCCGTCCTTGAAAACGCTGACTGGCTAAATCAAACGGTGAGCTCATGTGCTCAGCCAACACCGAGCGATGCCTTGCATGATCAGGTGTAACGCGCAGGAGCGCAAAGTCGTTTTGCGCTATCAAACGCTTACTGGTGTCGGTTTTGTATTTCTGCAGCAAAGGATGTCCGCGGCGAACAAACAGTGCCTCGTAATCACGAAACAGAGGAATAAAGTTAACTTGGCAGCGTTCATGCAGCCCATGCACTTCATGGCCAATAAAGAGATCAATCTCCCCCTGTACTAAGTGGTGCATCAACGAGAGATTGTTCCCAAACTCGAGATGCAGCGAACAATTGGGCACTTGTTGCTGGTATCGGGCGATCGCTTCACGCACAAACAGCTCCCACCACGCCTCTCCTGTTCCCACTTTCAACTTGCCAGAGTGGCGCTGTTGCATGTCCATCATCTGGTGGATTAGCTGAGAGTGTTTTTCTTGCTGCTCTTCGACGTAGTTTCTAAACAGACGACCATATTCGGTCAGTTCTACCCCTTTAGAACGGCGATGAAACAACGCAACGCCCATATCGCTTTCGAGTTTTTTAATCGCCGTGGTAAGCGATGGTTGGCTGATATTGAGCTTTTCAGCAGCTTGTTTGATGTTGCATTCGCGTGCCACCATCAGAAAATATCGATAGGTTCTATTCATAGTATTCAGATAAAAGTCACATTTTACACGCTGCATTCCTGTCCAATTTCACGCAGCAGGCAGAGTATACGTAATGATATAGCTATTACCTATATCAAGAGGCATGCATTCTATTTTATCTGCCGTCCACTTCTCACTATAGTTAGGCATAAAATGTGAGTTTAGAAGGCAGAAAAATGGAAACGAAATGGTGGCATGACGCGGTGGTGTATCAGATTTACCCGCGCAGTTTTTGTGACTCAAACAACGATGGCATTGGCGATATCAAGGGCATTATTAGCAAGCTTGATTATCTGCAACAGCTTGGCGTTAACGTGCTGTGGCTCTCTCCGGTGTATAAATCTCCGATGGACGACAACGGTTACGACATCTCCGATTACCAAGATATCGCGGCTGAATTTGGTACCATGGATGAAATGAAAACGCTGCTGGCCGAAGCCAAACAGCGTGATATCAAGATCGTGATGGATTTGGTGGTTAACCACACTTCCGATGAACATCCTTGGTTTATTGAAGCGAAAAAGTCCAAAGACAATCCCTATCGCGATTACTATATCTGGCGAGATGCCAAGCCCGATGGCAGTGCGCCAGATGAGCTAGGGTCCATTTTCGGTGGCAGTGCTTGGCAGTGGGATGAAACCACACAGCAGTACTATTTCCACCTCTTTTCCAAACGCCAACCGGATCTGAACTGGGAAAATCCTCAAGTTCAACAAGAAGTGCACCAAATGATGAACTGGTGGATTGAGCAAGGTATCGGCGGTTTTCGTTTGGATGTGATCGATTTGATTGGTAAAGAGATCGACAAAGGCATCACAGGTAATGGGCCAAGGTTACACCCGCTGCTGCAAGAGATGAATCGTGCCACCTTTGGCGACAAAGATCTGCTCACCGTTGGCGAAACTTGGGGCGCAACACCGGAGATCGCCAAACTCTACAGCGATCCAGCGCGCCACGAGCTTTCTATGGTGTTCCAGTTTGAACACATTACGCTCACCTGGCAGCATGGCGATAAGTGGAACCCTATTCCGTTGGATCTAAAACAGTTCAAACAAGTGCTGACTAAATGGCAAACCGAACTGGCCGATCAGGGCTGGAATTCACTGTTCTGGAACAATCACGACTTACCACGCGTGGTGTCCAAATACGGCAATGATCGAGAATTGCGGGTAGAGTCCGCCAAAATGCTCGCAACGGCGCTCCATTTCCTCAAAGGCACGCCTTACATCTACCAAGGGGAAGAGATTGGGATGACCAATGTCGCCTTTGATTCGTTGCAGCAGTACAAAGACATTGAAACGCTCAATTTCTATCAGGTAAAAACGCAGTCTGGCGTCTCACACAAACATATGATGCAAGCGATCCATGAGAACAGCCGAGACAACGCCCGCACCCCGATGCAGTGGTCAAATGCACCTTATGCTGGTTTTAGCCAAGTGGAACCGTGGATTGAAACCAATCCAAATTATGGAGCGATTAACGTTGAGCAAGCGTTAGCCGACCAGAACTCGATCTTCTATCACTACCAGAAATTGATTCAGTTGCGTAAAGCTCACCCAGCGATTGTGTATGGCGATTTCACCCCACTGTTTGAAGACCACGACAGTGTGTTTGCTTACCTGCGCAAACATCAGGATGAAACTTTGCTGGTGATTAACAACTTTAGCGAAACGGCGCTGAGTGTTGAGCTGCCCGAAGCGTTAAGAAGCCAGTCGGTGGAATGTTTGATTTGCAACTATGAAGCGAAGCAGCATCTTGACGTGACATTGTCACTCAAGCCATATGAATCTTTGGCATTTAAGCTCAATTAGACAACCATTTGAATACGCAGAGGCCCGATATTGGGCCTCTTTTCTAACTCGCATATCTTCAATTTTCCTTTTCAAGCTGCAGATCGGGCTTAACCCAGACTTGGCTAAAATCAAACCAGCCTAGCGCATTGCATTTGGCGTTTTGCAGCGCACCACTGTGGTCTTTGTTGACGCCGAGCCAGCAGTGGAACATGGGGATCACTTGGAAACTTTTCACCAACTGTTTACCAATCTCTCTGGCAGGAAAAGCGTTTAGCACGCCACTACGCCAACTCTCCACCAGCGCCAGCCACCGCTGGAAATCGTAGTCTGTGCTCATGGATTCGATATTGCTGTAATCAAGCAGCCACCCAGCCAATGCATCTTCTCGGTTGGTGGCAATGCCCATTGCTTTGAGCCAAATATCGACCTTTTCAGGTGTTTCTAAGGCGCAATCGTATTTGACAAAATCAACCTCGATTCGATAGCGCTTTAAGATGGTTTTAATCGTTTTGGCGATCACAGGAAACATAGGGTGCTTGGCTTGATAAGCGACCGAAATCCGTTCCAGCTCGCCCGGAGGCTGGGCGTTTGGATTGGGATAAAGATCAATCCAACCCGGTTTGATGCCGTACGCTTGCAGCAAACCAAGCTCGATCACTTTGTCTTGCGGCACATGGTTAAACAGTTGATAACCATTGAGCACTGCAGAAAAAAACTCCGCCCAACGCGGATCTTTCGCTACACCGCTACGTTTGTTGAGCAGTAAAAAGGTGCAACCGGGGTCGAGTTCAACTTCATCAGAGCGCGACGAAGCGTTCATGATCGGCTTACTTAAACTTGGATAGACCATCGAGGAGTACGATTCATCGATCACCCATACTTCCACTTGATCGAGCAGTGGACGAAAGCCGAAGTAGCCATCGAACGCCCTTAAAATCAGTCGCTTATCGTCATTCGATTGCACCATGTATGGGCCCGTACCCACTGGGCGAATATGGTAGTCTTCACTACGCAGTCGCTGGGGCAAGAGAATTTTCGCCTGCGATTCACTTAGGGCCAGCGGCAAGTACAGATCGTCTTTAAATAGCCGAATATCCACTACCCAAGGACTGGGCGAGCTCACCGATTGCACATGGGCAAAAAGGTTGAGGTGATGTAACTCTCGCAGGCTTTCAATCACCATTTCGGTGGTCAACAGCTCACCATTATGAAAGCGCACTCCCGGGCGAAGATAGAATCGCCAATGCGCTTTTGAGAGCATTTCCCATGTATGGGCAAGATCTGGCTGCAGCAGATCGTTATCGTCTAGCTTGGTTAAACCACTAAAAATTTGCCGAGCGATATGAATTTCGGTGCGGCGCATTTGCAGGTGCGGGTTGAGCATCGACAGCGGGCGATAATAAGGCAGACGCACCACCTGCTCGCCTTCGCGATGTGAGACACCAAGATAACCTTGGATCACTTGCGTCAGCTTCGCCGCGTCACTGTCGAGCACTTCAAGTGCCTGACCAATTTTCCCCTCTTCGAGATATCGTCTGGCGAGATTTTCACTGACGTCAGCTTTGCTACGCTTGAAGATCAGTGTTGAGAGCTTGCCCCGACCTGCCGCCGGATGCCATTCGATCCAACCTTCTTCTTCCAGCTTGTTAAGGACAATGCGGGCATTTCGGCGGGTACAGAAGAGAATTTCGGTGATGTCTTCCAGTTGCACTCCGCTGTTTTTGCCATCGAAGTGCTGAAAAAGGGTTTCGAATTGAACTCTAAGACGCGGGCTACTCATAAAAAGGGAAATCAAGTCGTCAATTTTCGTGGCTACCAGTTTCCCTATTTTTCAAAGTGAGTGCAAACGATTTTCTCTATTCGATAGCAACGCCAATTTGCGCTGAAATTTCAGCAAGTTGGCTTTCGTTGTCCAGTTTTACCGACCATTTACATTCCGCACCATTGGCAACAATCACATTCGCACCACGACCAATTAACTGCAACGCGTCTACCTGAGCTTGTAGAGTGATACCGGAGTGGCAAGCCAGTTTGACCACCACCTCGTGCAGCGTTGCAATGATTTTCCCTTGGCTAAATTCGACCACCATCGCTATACGCCCCGCTCTTTATGCTGTTTGACCGCAATCGTTAACCGGCTGGTGCACACCAATCTTTGCCGTTCATCGCTGATGTTAATTTGCCAAACTTGAGTCGAAACGCCTAAGTGCAACGGTGAAGCGGTGCCGATAACCAAACCACTGCGCATCGGCCTGATGTGGTTGGCGTTAATGTCTAGGCCGACACAGTAGTGCCCCGGACCGACACTGAAATTGGCCGCCAGTGACCCCAAGGTTTCGGCCAACACCACCGACGCACCGCCATGCAGCATGCCAAGTGGCTGATGAGTGAAGCTGCACACGGGCATCGTCGCCATGAGCGTTTGATCAGTAAAATCGGTATATCGAATTTGCAAGTGCTCGATCAAGGTGTTCTTAGAGGTCGCGTTTAAGGTTTCAAGATCAATCGGTTTTTTCCAGATACTCATCGTTTTACCTGATTTTGGTTATAATCGGCGCTAGTATATACCCAAAGTTCGATGATATGGAGATGGTGATGTCGACACGAATAAAAGCCGCAGCCCTGCTCGCTGTCGCTGGCCTTACAGCTTGCAGCTCTTCCCCAACCGGGCGTAATCAACTGCTGATGTTTTCTGATGCGGAAATGTCTACCCTCGGAGCAAACTCTTTTGAGCAGATGAAAAAAGAGACGCCGATTAGCCAAGACAAAGCCCTCAACCAATATGTCCAGTGCGTGGCAAAAGCGATCACCAATACAATTCCGCCTCAGCCCAGTTTCAAAGCGTGGGAAGTGGTGGTGTTTGACAGTGAGCAAGTGAACGCGTTTGCTCTGCCCGGCGGGAAAATCGGTGTTTATACCGGGCTGCTCAATGTTGCAGTCAATCAAGATCAATTAGCCACTGTGATTGGTCATGAAGTCGCCCACGTGTTGGCAGAGCACAGTAATGAACGTCTCTCACAAAGCCAGATAGCGAATGCCGGCTTGCAACTGGCAAACGTTGCCATCGGCGCATCGGAATACAAGGAATATCAGAAGTTGACGATGGCCGCGCTTGGCGTTGGCGTGCAGTACGGCGTGATTCTGCCTTATGGCCGTACCCAAGAATCGGAAGCGGATTTGGTCGGTTTAGAGTACATGGCCAAAGCGGGATTTGATCCAAACCAGAGCATTGAACTATGGAAAAATATGGCCAAAGCGTCTGGGGGTAAACAGCCACCAGAAACTGCTTTCCACTCACCCTTCACACAACACACGGATAAAAGATCTGCAAACCAAGATAAGCCAGCTACCCAAAAGCAGCGTGGCTGCACCAAAATGCAAAGCGTAAGCTAATCACAGCGCAGATAGACAAAGAGCTCCAAAACTCGGAGCTCTTTGTTTTTGCAAGCCATGTTTTTCAGGTAATGTTTTTTGCAAGCCAGGTTTTTGCAGACATTGCTTAACTGCCGAGAATCAGCAGTGGCAGGCGCATCAACTCATCGCCTGTAGACGCAAAATACCAAATGATGGCGACAAAGCTCATTACCGACACAAGATACCAAGTAAAAGCGATCGTCTGACCATAGCGTGTTAAGGGTAAAAGATGACTGTTATGTCGGCCTCGCCATTCAAGCACTATCTCTAACATCCCCATCACCAACAAAAAACCAAACAGGGTTAAGCCAAAAGTGTACGAAAGATAAACGCCAGCCGCCGCCGTCAGTACACCACCCGCTAAGCCAACCCAACTGTTCATCGAAAAAGTGATGCTCTTGAGCACATGTCCGCCATCCAAGGGTAAAATTGGCAGCAAGTTGAACAGGTTTAGCAAGGCGTTAAACATGGCTAAAGCGGCAAAAAACATCTCTCCGGTCAACCAATAGATCAACGTCAGCAGCACACTCAATATTAAGCCAAAGAAAGGCCCCATGATGGAGATAACGACATCCTGCCAGCGAGTGTTAATTTTCTCATCACTGAGCGCCATGCCACCAAAAAATGGGATCAAATAAAACCCTTTGGTTTTCATACCGAAATATTTCATCGCTCGCACGTGACCGTACTCATGGATCACCAAGCAGGCAATCAATGCTAAGGCAAACTGAAAAGAAAACAGCCAAGAGTATGCTGCCAAACTCATTGACGCTAACGCTATTTTAATCAGCTTGGCACTCTTTAGCGCTTTCATTCCCAGCGAAACCAAGCCGATCAGGCTGAACTTACGCGGTTCTTGCCTTGGGGTAAGCGGCGTTTGCTGCTCGATATCTTTTTCTGTACGAGTACCTTGAGCGCTTGTCTCGCCATTGACTAAGCAATGATAGCGAAACTCAAATGGCTGCCAATGTAACTCCCCCTTCACTTCACAGCGCAACTCCGCTTCACCCGCCATCAAGACGAAACTGGTGATGGAAAGCGGCATCTTGCCCTTGTGTCGCATCGATTTGAGACACTAATGCGTTATCCCAAAAAAGTTGCTGCCACCCAGCCATTGACCCTTCTATACGTAAAGGACGGCCAAGAAATTCAATATGTAGTAGTTCCAAAATGAGACCTGAGATAAGCGAAGTCAATGGTTGGCATTATGCCTTTGCGCAAGAGAGGTGAAAAGAGCTGAAATTGGCATAAACGCCTCTCTGTCTGAGGATTCTTATAAAAAAGCACTAAACAATTCTGGTCGTACCATTCTTAGAAAAAAAATCTACATAATACAGCCCCTTATAAATTGTCATTTGACCTATGCATCAAATCTAATGCTTAAAAGAGCAGCAAACTTTGACAAGTTTATAAACATTCAATTAACATTACATTTACATTGCAAGCTCATAGACGCACTCTTTGTGTTTGCACTATACAACAAACAACAATTACAAGGACTTCAGTCCACAATTATGAACCCTAGGAGGGTCAAGGATGAATAAGAAGCACTGCTCTCTGCTTGCAATCTCCGTATTGTTTGCGTGTCATGCGAATTCCGCCGGCTTCCAAGTTGCGGAGCATTCAGCATCAGGCCTTGGCAGAGCATTTTCCGGTGAAGGCGCCGTCGCCGACAATGCCTCTGTACTCGCTCGTAACCCAGCAGCGATGACTCTTTTCGACGTAGCGCAGTTTTCTGGCGCTATCTCTATCGTTGACCCTGAAGTCAACGTCTATGACAAAACCAGCAAAGAGCAGTCTGACGACGTAGCACCACTACAAGTTGTTCCAGCCGCTTACTACATCAGCCCGATAAACGAGAAATGGGCATGGGGTATTGGCCTGTTTACCAACTATGGCGTGGCAACCGACTACCCCGACGATATTTCAGCAGGAGACATGGCGGGTGACACGGCACTGGTTTCTGTTGGTCTCAATCCCAATATCGCCTATCGCGTCAACGAAGCATTGAGCGTTGGTGCTGGGGTTAACTTCGTTTATGCCCACGCGGAGCTGACACGCCATAAAGGTTCACTTGCTCCTCTATTTGGTTCTAATGATAAATCTGAAAACTTGATTGGTATGACTGGCACAACTTTTGGCTATGGCTGGAACGTTGGCGCGCTGTATGAACTCGGCGAAAGTACTCGTTTTGGTTTCGGTTACCGTTCTAAAGTCGATCTTGATTTTGATGATGGTGAATTTAGCAGCTACGATTCTGGCATTGCCACTTCCGCTAAAGTCGATGGTCGTTTGCAAATCAGTCTGCCAGCGATTATGGAAATCTCCGCTTATCACGAGCTAAACGATCAGTGGGCGATGCATTTAGGCTGGCAACAAACCGATTGGAGCACGTTTACCGAGCTCAAAGCGACCTCACCAGACTGTAATGATGGTACACCTGGTCAATGCTTCTACAAGCCGGAAAAATACGAAGATAACAACCGTTACTCTGTCGGCACTACCTATGTGATGAATGAAACTTGGACCTTCCGAGTGGGTTTTGCCTTTGACGAACAAGCGGGTAAAGCCACCTTGAGTATTCCTGATAGTGACCGTACATGGTACAGCGCAGGCCTGACTTACAACATGAGCAAAAACATGACCTTGGACGCAGGTTTTGCATTAGTGAAAAGTAAATCAGGCCCATTTGAAGAGACCAACGCAGCGGGTCAAAAGTTTGAGTTCGACGCAGAAGGTACCGCGTACATCAGCGCAATTCAAATGAACTACACCTTTAACTAATCAGGATTGACGGAGTAACACAATGAAACACACATTTAAGCTATCGCTGCTATGTTCAGCAATCCTGCTCGCTGGTTGTGGTGATAATACTGAAAGCTCAGGAACTACAGGAAAGGTTACTTTTGAACCAAACGTACAAACACTTCTGGGGCGTGACGCTTCAGTCAAATTCGTTCTAAAGGGTTCTTCAGCAGATGTGCCTTTGCCTTCCTTTTTACTTTTTGACACTAATGATCACACTTTAAACATTCCTATAAGTGCTGGCAAATCTAGCAGCTTAGATAACCCCGAAGTCGCGATGGGTGAATCAGATGGTTGGAGTACCATCATGCCATTCAGCATCAACTTCAACTTCGCTGATGGTGTGACGTTACTGAACGATACCGTTGTGATCAATGGCTCGCCATTTAGCCAAAACCTCAATGCGGGCATTCGAGTTGCAAAGGTTGATGTTGACCTAGCGACTGGAGCAATGACTAACTTTACTGCACTAACTCCTGGTGTTGATTTTCTTGCCGTCACTACCGATTTGAAGAGCATTAAAGTCCTTCCTCTCAAAGGTCTAGATCCTGCATCAAACTACATCTATGCACTTACAGATTCGATCAAAGATAGCAACAACAACCCGTTGGGTACATCCAGTTCATATGCAAGCTTGAAAACTTCAACAGCTCAATCTGGATTATTGGCGGCACCACAAAAAATTATCTGGAACATTGAAAAAACCTTCGAAGATAACGATCAAGTCACCAGCAAAGATGAAATTGTTTACTCTTCTTGGTTTACGACTGCATCAGCAGGCAATGTAATGCAAGGAACAAAAGCAGCGATTGCCGCCTCAGTGAATCCTGCTGTTAAGCCTGCTGGTGTTTGGAAAGGAACCGCGAACCCAAACAACCTCTCAGCTGACGAGCTCAACTCGCTTTACAGCATTGACGCAGACGATGCTGGTGCCGATTTCGGCGCAGCAGTCACCAATGACCCACTTTTCAAAGCGGCATTTGGTGATGACAAGGCCAACGCACTAAAGAATAGTTACGAGGCGTTAACAGCTGCCGCACCGACACTAGATTCCATTCAAGTTTTTCGTGGTACGGTCAAACTGCCCTACTTCTTGAGTGATCAAGTCAATGGTAAAGAGTGGAAAACACAACCTTGGCGCAGTGGTATGCCAAGTGTGTTTAAGATCCTAAAGACCTTGAGTTCAGGCTCTAACGCTGATAAAGCAGCGATTAGCCAGCAGTTAATCGATTTAGGTTTTACGGATCTGCCAGCTCAGCTCTACTCTGTTCAGCATCAAGCACTTCTTGTTGGTGCGAAACTGACATTGGCCGATGGCACGCAACTGGATGCTGATCGAATTATGACCAGATACAGCGCAGTTCCACAAATTCGTGCAGTGAAAGAGGTTCCTTTCATTATGTTTGTTCCTAAGGGAACGGGCACGGACGACGTACCGTTACTGCAATATCAGCACGGAATTACTAATCTTAAAGAAAGCGCTTATGCTTTGGCATTAAGTCATATCAGTACCGCTATTAAAACGGGTAAAACACCTTATGCGTTAATTGCTATTGATCAACCATTGCATGGACAACGTGCCTTGTCTGATGGCACCGTAACAACGCCAAGTACGCCTACGGTCTTTATGAATCTTGAATACTTGCCAGTGGCAAGAGACAACATTCGCCAAGGTGCTATTGACGGATTAGGGCTACGTTACGCATTAAACTACGTAGATCCAGCGGAAGTGGCTTTCCAAACAGTAGACCAAGCCAATGTTTCTCTTATTGGCCACTCTATCGGCGGTATTACTGGTATTAGTAGCTATGCTGTTGCTAATACATCAGTTAATCCAGCGATTGATTCAAAGTTTAGTTACAAGACAGCAACATTAGCCAATCCGGGTGGCGGTATTGCACCGTTCTTGCTTGAATCAGAGTCATTCTCGCCAATCATCAAGCACAGTATCACGGCTACGGCAGTACCAAGTTACTTAAATTACTACGCGAATACATGTCCGACCAAAGATAACCCAGGCGCTTGTTTCAATAGCTTCTATAGTGATGCAGATGCCGAAACGAAAAGTACCATCGATAATACTTTGACCTCATTCACTTACGCCGCCCAGACCGTGTTAGACAGCGTTGACCCATTCAATATCGCTTCTCAAGTGAGCGGGTCCCTGTTGGGTATTCAATCCAATGGTGATGCGACTATTCCCAATAAGGTGTCGAACATTCCTACAGCGGGTACAGAGCCACTGTTTAAGAAACTCGGATTAGTGAATACGGCTACTGATGCCACTGGTACACGTGTCGCTTCGTACTTTGATGAGTCATCCAATGCAACCCACTCTACGGTAGTTGCTCCAGGCTCGGGGAAGAACTCGCTCATGGTGAAATGAGCTCTCAGATTGTTCAGTTCACACGCACCGAAGGAAACGGTGACGGTTCGTTAACTGTTAACGCAGGTTTGCTAGACGCGAGCAAGTAATCCCAAGATTACCGTGTTGAGTCAATGCCCAGTGTTCTCTATGACACTGGGCATTTTATTAGAGGATATATAAGTTGAGCATTGTTACTTAACCGAATCCTCTTTTTAGATGGGAAAATCTGTAAAATACTCACTTTAATTTTCTAAACCCTTTTAATTCTCAGGATAAAGTGGATAATACCGCCTCAAATTAATACTACTAAGGTGAGTTCTCATGTCTATCGAAGCAACTCTGCTGGATCGTTGCCAGTCTAAATGTGAATTGTGTTCTTCTGATTCTTCGCTATCGGCCTACCCGGTACCACCGCACACTCACGTGACTGTGGATACTGCGATTATGGTCTGTGACAAATGTTTGAGCGAAATCGATGAGCCAAAAGACATTAACCACTGGCGTTGCCTAAGCGACAGCATGTGGAGCCAAGTGCCTGCCGTTCAAGTGACAGCATGGCGCCAACTGACTCGCCTCAACACCGAAACTTGGGCTCAAGATGCACTCGACATGATGTACATGGAAGAAGAGCAAAAAACTTGGGCGATGAAAGGCATGTCAGCAGATGACAAAACCGTTGACTGCAATGGCGCTGAGCTAAAGAAAGGTGACGATGTTACTGTTATCAAAGATCTGCCAATTAAGGGCTCCAACCAAGTGATCAAACAAGGCACTGTGATTCGTGGTATCAGCCTGAGTGATGACCCTAAGCTGATCTCTGGCAAAGTGAATGGCGGTCAGTCAATGTATGTGATCGCAGAATACTGCCGTAAGAAATAAGCCGTGCTCGTTTCAGAAATTAGGCGTCTCCATGAGGCGCCTTTTTTTTGTTTTTCGTTAGATGGCATAGCCCCAAACCGCCTCATACAAGCGAGAACATGTTACCGAGCTCTTTGCCAAAATCCACCCAATTTAGCCCCAAAAACATTAATCAACGCACCAAGCACAATCAATGCCCCGCCGAGGAAAGTCCAAAAAGAAGGGATTTCGTTAAATAACCATACCCCTAACAACGCAGAAAAGACGATTTGCACATAAGAATAGGCGGACGCTTTCCCAGCGGTTTGCGTTTGCATTGCCTTGGTTAAACCAAACTGGCCAATTTGAGTAAAGATACCGACTAAAACCAAGGCAAAAACCAACCAGAGATCCGGAAGAACAAAGTCATCACCAATTAAAAGCGACGCTGTCGGCAGTGCGACCAAGGGAAAGTAAAAAATGATCACCGAAACTGTCTTCGGTGCGGCTTAACTTTCTCACTATCACATACGCTATTGAGCTACCGAATGCACCCAGCAAGGCAATAGCAACGCTGAACATCGGCAACTCGCTTGCCGCATGCTGACCAAGTGTTGGGTAGACCATGCAAAAAAGACCGAGTAAGCACAGCCCAATGCAGGCCAGAGTGGATATCTGAACCCGCTCTTGCAAAAAGAGGACGGCCAAAAGCGCTGTAAACACCGGGTGGACGTATTGCAAAATAGTAGCTTCAGCCAAGGGCAAGGTGGTCACCGAGTAGTAAACGCACATTAGTGCAACGGTACCAACCGTACCACGGGCGAATAGCAGTGCTTTATTGTTGCCCCAAATCGAGATGCGTTTTCTTTTGACATCCGCGTAGCTGAGGATAAGAGACACTAACGCACGCGCGGCGACAATCTCAAACAGCGGAATACCATGCACGCTGACGTATTTCACACTGGCTGACATCAGCGCAAAGCCCAACGCAGACAAAAGCATATAACGCACGCCAACAGGCAGCCAGGATTCGAGTTTTGCAGACATAGGAGGAAGGAGTAAGAATAATTTGCGTTACTGTATCACAGCGGGTTAGCCGCAAACTACGTCTTTACCGCTGCAGGAGCAGAAAAAATAAAAGCCGACATTGACGTCGGCTTTTATTCTCTTTGCGTGAGATTAACGGTACATGCCGATATCTCGTTGCAGATGTACTGGCAACTCTTCTGCGTAATAACTGCGCTGAGCACTGTTATCGACAAAAAGAATATCCAATAGGTGAGCAATCAATCCTTTGAAGTTAACCGAGTAGGTTCTCTTATCCATAGAGGTTGGTAAAGCTACATTGTTGATGTGCATTGCTTGTGCCATGATTGCCTCTCTTAAAATCTTTCAACGTTCTCGTTTCGATGGCTGAATAATAGGGCTTTTTTTCATGGTCAAAAAATGACTATTTTTAACCATTCGGATTATTTTTTATAATAAAACAAACCGTTAACACGCACCAAGACTAATCAATGCTCTTTTGTGCATTATAATTCACCATTTGGCCAAAATGGCTGCATAAACTCAAAATCGGCACTTAAATAGATGGGCTGGTTTCACATATTTTTTACATTAAATATTTTTAACTTCACTTTCAATACCGTCACCTCTCGCTATTTTGATTAGTTATATTAAGGCTAATAAGCGCTTGCTTAGCCCTATTTTGATTTGCCTTGAGAGAAGCCACAATGGCTGATGTCATGACAAACAATAGAAAACTCAGAGACCACAATGTCGGGATCTCATACGCAGAACCAACCAGCAGCATTTTCACCCCTATAAACACCATGATGATCGACAGAGCGGGTTTTAGGTAAACGAACTTATCCATCATGGCTTGCAGGACAAAATAGAGTGAACGCAGCCCTAACAGAGCAAACACATTCGCCGCAAGGACGAGAAACGGCTCTTGGGTGACGGCAAAAATAGCGGGAATAGAGTCCAAAGCAAACATCACATCCATCACGGCAATCACAGCGATGACAATCAGCATCGGCGTGGCAAACCACTGCCCTGCGCGTTTCACGATCAGCGATTGACCATGAAAAGTGTCACTCACTTTAAAATAGCGTCGGAGCAAACGTTCTGGCAACGGGTTGAGCGATGTTTGTTCATCTTTCTCACGAGCAAGTTGAATACCTGTCCAAATCAAAAACGCCGCAAACAGATACAAAATCCAGTGATACTGTGCAAGAAGCTGCGCGCCGACGGCAATCATGATGGCTCGCAGTATTAATGCGCCAATCACGCCCCAGAGCAAAGCACGTGGACGCAGCGACTCCGGCACATGGTACTGCGCAAAAATAATGGCAAAAACAAACAGATTGTCGACACTTAGCGATTTTTCTAATAGATAACCCGTTAAGAAAGCCATCGTCGCTTCTTGGTGACTGTACGAAACTGTTGGGAACATAACTATCCCAATAAAGGAAAATGGTCACGGCAAAGACAAATGCCAAGAGGAACCACATTAAGCTCCAGCCCAATGCGCGGCGCATCGAAATGGCACCGCCGCGAGTTTGCCAAATATCAAGAGAGACTAAAACGAGAGTTAGCAATGCGAAGCTGCCATACATAGCAGCACTGCTGGTAAAAAATGGCGTAGATTCAGCCAATAGTGAAGTAGATACAATCGGGGACATGGTTTCCTCCAAGGGCAGAAGGAACCTCATAATTCGGGACCTTCCGCAGACAACAAATTTCGCCAAAGTCTTCGACTTTGACACTCTGTGCATGCGTTGGTCTCGTTAAAGTGACTATCATAGCCGTGAGCCGATTGGCTCAACGGGATAAACACCTTTAATTGCCGGAAAGGCCTTAGCCTAACGGGATGACGACAAATAAACTTACGCTAACTACTCCCCAAACCCAGCTATTTTATTCCACTCTTGTCAGCGGATCCAGAATGAACCTCTAAATAATTTTCTTGGCCTAAAACAAAAGAGAGCCGAAGCTCTCTTGCTCTGTTTTGGCTACATGCCGCCTAGCGGAACTAGGTATACCAGTGTTGACCAAATTGCCACCCAACCAATTACCACGGCGGTGTCCATCCAATCTTTATTCCACATATCCGTTTCCCCCATTTTTTGCAGGAAACACAGCAAACTCTATACCAGTTTTAACCTGTTAGGCGAAACACTCACGGACTCATTTAGCACATTCGGTACATCTTGCAGGTATTCTATAAAACAGTCCGCCATCGATAGCGTACTGACAAAACCATCACCTTTCATCTCACCCAGCGCCTCGTAGCCCTCTTTACCTTTCATGGTGTAGGCTGACGATGTGCCGCGATACCACACATCGGCCTCAACATTCTGCCAATGACCCGAGTTCAAGATTTGCAAATTTTCAATCCGTTGTCCCATCGGGTTATGTGGCTGATAATCAAAGCGCAAACCGTAAGTGTATGGATAGCTTCCAGAGCCCGTGCCTTCAACACCATTATTCGTAGCGTTATTAATCGCGCCCTCAATAGCCGCGGCAATCGTCTTCCCCTTTACATCATAAAAACCGACAGGAACGGCAAAAGGCAGCAGTTTTCCGGCCACATCGGCCACCGAGACTTCCCCGGGATTTAGCGAATTTCTGACGCCACCAGCGTTATGTAGCGCAAACTGGACGTTGTGACGTCGCTTGTTCAGTGCATGGACAAAAGACGCGGCCACGAGTGGCGCTAAGGAGCTCGGGCCTTCGTCATCAGGAATTCGTACGTGACGTAACTTTTGCTCAGCGTTGGCGATGATCGACTGCTGCAGCTTTCTCACTCGAGGAATGTATTTGTTGTGCATAATATCTTGGATCTGTTCATCCTTTTTGCACACCACCACATTAAGCTGCCCATCAATAAAATCGGCCGCTTGATTATACCAATCGCAAGTCCCTTGTTGGTTAAGACCCGGATCGAGAAACATACGCCGACCAATCAGCAGCTCATTGCGCCCTTGGAAGCTACTCACTCGACCATCGGCTTCAAACTGGATTTCACAGTGGCCCATGGTCATTGAGTGGTAACCGGCTTGCACAATGAATGTCTCGTTAATTTTCAAACCATAGTCATCGTCTTTTCCGAGCCCGACCGCGCCAAAGTCACCCTGTAACCTATGGCTGTGTCCACCGATAATAAGCGCGATGCCATCCACCTGACGCGCCAGTTCAATATCACCTTCATAGCCAAGGTGACTAAGCAAGATGATCTTATTGATGCCACGATGCTGCAACAGTTCAACCGTATTTCGCGCAGTATCTATCGAATTTTCAAACGGCGTATCCGGATCGGGGTTGGCAATATCGGCCATTTTATCCAGCGACAGACCAAAAATGGCGACGGGTTCACCCTCGATCTCTTTGATGATGTAGTCTGCGGTGCGCGTTTCGCTTTGAAAACTCTTCACGTTGTCCACATCACGTAGTGTTAATGCTTTGTCTTGCCGTTCATGGCTCAAGTTCCAGTTACCAGCGAGCAGAGGAAACCGCACCCGACGGACGAACTCCGCGACAGGTTCATTGCCCATATCCAGCTCATGATTTCCCAACGCCATCGCATCAATGGCCAAGGTATTGAGCAGATCCGCATTGGCTTTGCCTTTAAATAGCGAAAAATAGAGCGTGCCTTGGAAACAATCTCCAGCGTGCAAGAAAAGAAACCCTTTTTTCTGTCTCTCCGCTTCTTGTTTAATCTGTTGAGCACGAGTGGCGATGCGAGCAAAACCACCTGCACTTACGTAAGGTTCAATGAGGTTTCTCGCCGAGTTGAATCGCGAGCTGTAATGACGTTGGCTCAAAATAGGAATGAGTGTCATTGATGTGTGCCAGTTTTAGCGTGACTGGCTTATGCGTTTTTATCATAGTCACTTTCTCTCTCTTCATTCCTTTATACTTAGAATAGAATGATGACAGAATCGTGAATTTTATGAAACTCCAATGCAAAAAGAAAAAGTGACTGAGTAGGTTGTCACAGCCTGTTGGTCATGAATGTTTAATAAATCGCCAAGCGCACACAATTTGTGACTCCATAACAAACAAGCGCTTAGAAATTGACATATGCTTACTATCAGCACCTTTCACTTTACATTCAAATAATTAGTGGTGCAGCGATGTCTCAGGAGGATACCTATGTTGTTAGAACGGATCGAAGTTGCTGGCTTTCGTGGTATCAGACGGTTATCTCTTGCGTTTGATGAATTGACCACTTTGATTGGCGAAAATACCTGGGGTAAATCGTCTCTGTTAGACGCCTTGTCGGTGGTTCTGCCTCCCAATGGCGTGCCATACCAATTTCAGATGTCCGATTTTCATGTCGACTACTCTATTTCTCATCCACAAACGCAACATCTACAAATTGTGCTCTGTTTTCGTTCCACCGACAGACACGAAAACAAAGCGGGCCGTTACCGACGTTTGAAACCCGTTTGGTGCAGAGACGACAACGGCGATCATCGCATTTTCTACCGTATTAGCGCATCGCGTAACGGCTACGATATTTCAACCAGCTACGCCTTTTTGAATCTTGATGGTTCAACCAAAAACCTTCACCATTCGGAAAAAATTGCCCAAGAGCTGATGTCACTGCATCCGGTTATCCGCCTACGTGACTCTCGCCAGTTTCCGGAACTGCCAAGCTCATCTGCTAATGGTAAAAATGCGCGGATTGAAAAACGTATCGACAATACTTGCCGCAGGCTGATGGCTATCCCCGGCCATGTAAACAAAGGAGAAATGCGCAGCAGTTTAAAATCGATGCATTCTCTGATTGAGCATTACTTCTCTTTCAAGAGTGTCAGCAAGAATGATCCACGCAAACCACGCGATGGCCTGTTCTACAATTCCACCTCTTCTGAAAAAAACCTTAGCCAATTTATCGAAGAGACAAACAACAAACAGACCAGACTCCTTTTGATGGGCTTGCTAAACGCCTATCTACAAGCTAAAGGACCGGGCGATTTACGCCGCTGCGCAAGGCCGATTTTGATCATTGAGGATCCTGAAGGTCGTCTTCATCCTACCCATCTATCCCGTGCTTGGAGCTTGCTGCAAATGTTGCCCATGCAGAAGATTCTCACCACCAATAGTGGCGCGCTGCTGGGTTTCTGTGCCGCTGGCTTCAATCCGCCGCTTGATTCGCCAATCGGATCGCACCACCGCAAAATCGATTCAGTCTCATCGCTTTAGCGTCGATGAGTTGCGCAAGATTGGTTTTCACATTCGTTTTCACCGCTCTGGAGCGCTGTTTGCTCGTTGCTGGTTGTTGGTCGAAGGAGAAACCGAGGTATGGCTGTTTAACGAGCTGGCCAATCAATGCGGCTACAATCTGGCCGCAGAGGGCGTGCAGATCATCGAGTTCGCGCAGTCTGGCTTACGTTCTTTGATCAAAGTAGCGAAAGCATTTGGCATCGATTGGCATGTTGTCACCGATGGCGACGCCGCAGGGAAAAAATACGCCACGACCGTGCACTCGATGCTCGGTCACGACCAAGCACGCCATCGCTTAACCGAACTACCCGATCACGACATTGAGCATTTTCTATATAATCATGGCTTTGATAAGTTCTTTAAGGACCTTATCAAAATTCCTTATGAACATCCCATCCCGGCGAAAAAGGTCGTCACCCGTGTGTTGAAGAAACACGCCAAGCCTGATTTGGCGCTGGCGATTGTTTCTCACTGCGAACTCAATGGCGTAGAATGTATTCCGGTGCTGCTGCGTTGGACACTAAAGCGTGTGGTAACAATGGCCAATGGCAATACCTAGTTGCATCACGAGATAGTAATGCATTTCAAACAAACATCAGTGCGAGTGATGGTACATATCAGCTTGGCTGCACTTACCATTCAAAACACCGAAGAGAAAAAAAGCGCATCTGAAAAGATGCGCTTGTATCAAGTATCATATTGACTGATAGAAAGTATAAAGCGGGATTAAACTCTACACAGGGATACAAAAGATCGGGGGTCTACCTCACGCTTGCCTTGCAAGTGATGTAGTGACTGATTTCTGGTGAAGCCACAAGCCAGATGTTTTCATCAGGTAACCAAATACGCCGCCCAACAACAGTGAAGGGACAACTAACTGCCAGTTACCATCCGCAGCAAATGTTGCACACGAACCGATAAACGTTCCGGGAATGTAAGCCAACCAAGTTTGTTTCGCTTGAATACACATAAGAAACGCGACTACAGCGGTTATCACATAGCCAAGAATTTCAAGGCCAGCGAATGTTGAACCGTAGATGATCACCATCGCCCAAAACACACCTGTCATATTGGTGAGTAAGCTTTCAATCAAGCCCTTAACACCGGCGTTCGGTGAGGCAAAATAGCTGGTGCATCCTAAGAAGCCAGCCCAAGATAAAAGCCCAAACGAGATGGCAATCCATCCCCAGATACCAGACAGAATGCCTGTTGTCAGCGAAATAGCGACTAATGTACTCATAGTATTCTCGACCCAAACCCGTGAGTAACTGCATGTGCATACTCACAACTCAATCAGGCAACCAATACTAAGTGAAACGCCCCCGCCCTCTAGTGATAACGATCACAATAGAAAATATTAATTTTCACATATTACATTGATAGTTTGACGCAACCGATAAATCAACAGATTTAGGTATGATTGATTTTGATCTAAAAACTGAAATGTAATCTGTTTACAACACCGTTGGACGCCCTTTCATCATACGTAGCCCCTCCCTCTTGATGCACTCAAGCAAGGGGTTTTCTGCCATATCAGCGCGCCAGATAAAGGACAAGGTCCGTTCCATACTGAGCTCAGGCACTTTCAGCGCAACCAAACGTCCCGCTTCGATATGACGCTCGACGTCCAAATAAGGTAAACAAGTCAGGTATGAGCCATTTTCCACCAAACTTCTCAGCACCGGAACGTGTTCGTACTCACGCCATACATCCAGGTCTTCCACCAAATGATGAATGGAACTATCAAAAACTTTGCGAGTCCCCGAACCATGCTCACGCAATACCCAACGAGCCTGTTCAAGTTGCGCCAAACTCACTGTGTCACGCTTGGCAAAAGGATGATTGGCCGAAGCCACCACCGTTAGGTGATCGCGACACCAGACTTCCTGATTGAGCCGATTGTCATCACAGCGCCCTTCAATGATGCCGAGGTCATAGCGGTAATCTAGCACGCCCTCAATGACCCCTTTGGTACTTTTGACCCCAAGAGAAATACGCATCTCTGGAAAGTCGTTATCAATAATGCTGATGAGGTCTGGAACCAGATGCTCCGCGGGGGTTTGGCTCGCACCAAGTCGAATCTCGCCACTGAGCAAATGCTGCTCATAAAACCCCATTTCGATTTGCTGCGCGTCTTGCAACAGTCGTTTCGCTTTCGGCCGAAGCCACATTCCCCAATGTGTCAAAGCCATCTGCTTACCTTGGCGCTCAAACAGCGGGCGCCCAAGCATTTTTTCCAGTTGAGCTAACGACATACTTGTTGCCGATTGGGTGAGTGCCAATTTATCCGCCGCCTGACTAACACTGCCAGAATCGGCGACGGCATCAAAAACTGCCAACTGTTTTAACGAA